>JAEWWW010000145.1 GCA_023396215.1 Bacillota bacterium
CCGTGTGGGGGGGGGGGGGGGGGGGGGGGGGCCGGGGGCGGGGGGCTGACGGCAGCTTAAATAAAATTGCAAAAGAGATTGAATCCAGAATATTTCATTATTTTATTGACAAATAGGGTCACCCCCATCAAAATAAAGGTAACCCTATTTCTGTAAGGAGGTGTTCTGTGGAAAAGGGCAAACGGGGCCCGAAGACCGATAATCCCAAGCCATACAGGATGGCCGTTAAGTATGACGAAGAGTGCAAACATATTTTAGAAGCCTATTGCGAGCAGGAAAACGTCAACAAAATGGAAGCTGCCCGGCGCGGGATTAAAAAGTTAAGGGACGACCTCAAAAAATAAAGGAAGCGGCGCACACCTCACGAGTAACACGCCACTTCCCCACACCGACAGACGCCCAAAGGCATCTGCAGCGTAAATAGTATAACATGCGCTGTAAGTCCTTTTCAAGCGTGGTTGGTCATGACTGGGAAGGGAGATGGGTTGTCGTCAGGCAGAATAAATAATTACTTTATAACAAATTCTAAAAAGCCATTGACTTTAAAGGCCCCGATTATTATTATAGTATTATGGGTCCTGTAAAGTGAGGTGATACAATGAGCCCACGGACCGGGCGGCCAAAGGTGGACAACCCCAAAAACGTTGAAGTCAAGGTGCGGTTCGTAGAAGATGTAAACCGGCAATTGCTGGAATACTGCAAAAAACACGGCATCACACGGGCAGAGGCGGTTAGATTGGCGGTTGATTTACTTTTGTCCAAGGAAAAATAAAGGAAGCGGTGCCCACTCAACAAAGCCGCACCACTTCCCCACACCGACAGACGCCCAAAGGCATCTGCAGCGTAAATAGTATAACATGCGCTGTAGCCCCTTTTCAAGCGTGGTTGGTCATGACTGTGAAAGGAGATTAGCGTTCAAAAAATACATTCTTGGCTTCTGATATTCAAAAATACTATAGCTTTGTATATCAAAAGGAGGTGAGTTTTTGGCAAGCCCTAAAATGGGGCGTCCAACCGATAATCCCAAAGATAAAACCTTATTTGTGCGTTTAGACAGCGAAAGCAGCGACGCATTGGAGGCTTACTGTGAGCAGGAGCAGGTAACAAAGGCCGAAGCTGCCCGGCGCGGGATTAAAAAGTTAAGGGACGACCTCAAAAAATAAAGGAAGCGGTGCCCTCCCAACAAAGACAGCACCACTTCCCCACACCGACAGACGCACAAAGGCATCTGCAGCGTAAATAGTATAACATGCGCCGCACCTCCTTTTCAAGCGTCGTCGGTCATGACTTTGAAAGGAGAATGACAGATGACATCCGGTTTGCAAGCGTTGTTTTATGAAGGGGTTTTCCCCTTTGAGCAGGCGGTGCCCAAAAGCCCTGAATACCGCCAGCTTTACCGGAAGATTGACCACGAAATCCAATACCTGACCGAAAAACTGCCGCAGGAGGCTGCCGCGCGGCTCGAAGAGCTGGAGGACCTGCATGCCGACGCTTCCACCCTGTATGGCTGCGCCTGCTTTGCCTATGGCTTTAAGCTGGCCGCCCGGCTCATGGGGGCAACATTCGCCGACGAATAGAGGAGGCTGACGGCCACCCCTGCCCACAATATCCCATTCCCCTCCTTGGAGGGGTGGCGCTCACAAGCGCCGGGGTGGTTAAGGGGTAGCACCCGCGCAAGCGCCGGGGTGGTAAAGGCGGCCTGATGTGAATACCGGTCCCCTGCAATACCCCTTGCATCTATCGGTGTAGGGGCGGCTGCGAGCCGGCCCGCATGGTTCGCGCTGAGGGCGCGGGCGGATGATATCCGCCCCTACGACATTTGGCGCGATGGGCATGCGGGCGACCACAGTTGCTATTGCAAACAATCAACAGACGCAAAAAGGGCGGCTATAAGCCGCCCTTTTGTCTTATAACTGATATCGGGTACTACGAAACCGAGTGCTGCCTTGCCCTGCTCTTTTTGGGCTTGAGCTGAAGCTTCACCGGCTTTTTTTCGGGGTCATAGGTGATAAGCGGCTGGGCGGTGCCCGCCACGCAGTCGGCCGAAATCACAATCTTATCGATGGTGTGGTTAGACGGCGCGTCAAACATCACCTTGCCCAGAATGCCCTCCATGATGGAGCGCAGGCCGCGGGCGCCGGTTTTGCGTTCGATGGCCTGTTTGGCCACCGCCGCCAGCGCTTCCGGCTCAAACTCAAGCTTGATGCCGTCCAGCTCAAAGAGCCGGGCGTACTGGCGCAGAATGGCATTTTTCGGCTTGGAAAGGATGGTCACCAGCGCTTCCTCATCCAGATTGGTCAGCGCGGTAATCACCGGCATACGGCCCACCAGCTCGGGGATAAGGCCGTACTTGACCAGATCGTGGGGGGTCACCTGCGAAATGAGGGTTTCCTCGGCCTTTTTATCCCGAAGGGTAGCACCGAAGCCCAGCGAGGAGGTCGCCACCCGCTTCTCGATAATCTTCTGGATGCCGTCAAAGGCGCCGCCGCAGATAAAGAGAATGTTGGAGGTATCTATCTGGATAAACTCCTGCTGGGGGTGCTTTCTGCCCCCCTGAGGCGGCACGCTGGAAACGGTGCCCTCCAGAATTTTCAGCAGCGCCTGCTGCACGCCCTCGCCGCTGACGTCCCTCGTAATCGAGGGGTTCTCAGACTTGCGGGCGATTTTATCCAGCTCATCGATATAGATGATGCCCTTCTGAGCGCGCTCCACATCAAAGTCGGCGGCCTGTATCAGCCGCAGCAGGATGTTTTCAACATCCTCGCCCACATAACCCGCCTCGGTGAGGGTGGTTGCGTCGGCGATGGCGAAGGGCACGTTGAGGATGCGGGCCAGCGTCTGTGCCAGCAGGGTTTTGCCCACGCCGGTGGGCCCCAGCAGCAGCACGTTGCTTTTTGCCAGTTCTACCTCGTCGCTTTCGCCAAAATAGATGCGTTTATAATGGTTGTAAACGGCCACCGAGAGGGCAATCTTCGCGTCCTCCTGCCCCACCACATATTCGTCTAAAATCGACTTTATCTCGGCAGGCTTGGGGATGCTGATTTCTATCTCTTCGCTTACGCCGCGCTTTTTGCTGACAGGCTCGTCGCCCTCCATCACCGCAAGGCACAGCTCGACGCACTCGTTGCAGATGCAAACCCCGGGGCCGGCTATCATCCGCTGCACTTTTTCCTGCGTTTTGCCGCAAAAGGAACAGCGCAGCGTTCTGTTTTCATCGTTTTTTGCCATAAGTCCTCCCTCAGTGCCGGTCTATCACCTTGTCCACCAGGCCGTAGGCAACCGCCTGCTCGGCAGACATAAAGTTATCGCGCTCGGTATCCCGCGCAATCTCTTCCAGCGGCCTGCCGGTCTGCTCAGAAAGCATTTTGTTCAGCTTCTCCTTGATGCGCAGGATGCGGTCGGCGTGGATTTTGATATCGGTAGCCTGACCCTGCATACCGCCCAAAGGCTGGTGAATCATAATTTCGCTGTTGGGCAGGGCATAGCGCTTGCCCTTGGCGCCCGAAGAGAGCAGAAACGCCCCCATCGAGGCAGCCAGCCCCAGGCAGATGGTGGAAACGTCGCACTTGATATACTGCATTGTGTCATAGATGGCCATGCCCGCGGTGATAGAGCCGCCGGGGCTGTTGATATAAAGGCTGATGTCCTTCTCCGGGTCCTGGCCTTCCAGATAAAGAAGCTGGGCGATAACCAGACTGGCTGTCACATCATTGACCTCTTCACAGAGCATGACTATCCTGTCGTTGAGAAGGCGGGAGAAAATATCGTAGGAACGCTCTCCCCTGTTGGTTTGTTCGATGACCATTGGCACTAGGCTCATGGTTGGCACCTCCTGATAATTGGTTTTTCCCCGCAAAATTTTTGCATAGCCCATGGGCGGCATAGCCAGCCGTCTGAGCCATACAAAAACCGTCTTCTTCTACCCCATTGTATGGGCAGCCCGGCAAGTTGGACAGTATCGCCCAATTTGTTAACTGCGCCGCCGGTTTCGGCGGCGCAGCTTCCGGTTCTGCCTTTATATAGTTCTCTGCTTATATAGATAGATTTTTGCTTCTCTCCCCTGCCTTTGGCAAAGCCGGGAAACAAACATCTATTCTGCCTTTGCCGCCTCGTCGGCAGCTTTTTCGGTGATGACGGCGCTGTCGCGCACCAAATCGATGGCCTTGTTGGAAAGCAGGTCCTTGCTCAGCTCGGAAGCGGGCAGGAAGCCTTTCACCTTATCGGCCTCGATGTTGTAGACGCCGGCAAGACGGGTGTACTCGGCCTCCAGCTCCTCGTCGGTCACAGCGAGGGCCTCCAGCTCGGCAATCTTCTCAAGGGCCAGACGCACTTTTACCTGACGCTCGCCCTGCTCGGCAAAGGTTTTGCGGAAGCTTTCAAGCTCCATGCCGGTGTACTGCAGATAGGTTTGCAGGTTGAGCCCCTGCGACTGCAGGCGGTACTCAAAATCGCGCACCATATCGTCGATGCGGTTTTCAATCATCACCTGGGGAATGTTGGCCTCCAGCTTGGTGATAATCGCGTCCATCAGGCTGTTTTCCAGCATGTCGGCCGCCTGCTGATCGTGGCGCTCCTGCAGCTTGGCCTTCATATCCGCCTTAAACTCATCAAGGGTATCAAACTCGCTGACATCCTTGGCGAACTCGTCGTCCAGCTCGGGCAGCTCGCGGGTTTTCAGCTCGTGCAGCGTTACCTTAAAGACAACCGGCTTGCCCGCCAGCTCCGCGGCATGGTACTCTTCGGGGAAGGTGACGTTCACATCAAAGCTGTCGCCGATGTTTTTGCCCATCACCTGCTCCTCAAAGCCGGGGATAAACTGGCCGGAGCCAAGGGTCAGGGAGTGTTTTTCACCCTTGCCGCCCTCAAAGGCCTCACCATCCAAAAAGCCTTCAAAGTCGATGATGGCGTTGTCGCCCTGCTGCGCGGGGCGGCCCTCTACGTCGACAATGCGGCCGTTGCGCTCCTGCAGGCGGCCCAGCTCGGCTGCGACCTCTTCATCGGTGGCGGCACTAACCACCTTCTCGGCGGCTACGCCTTTATAGTCAGAGATAGAAACCTCGGGCTTGACGGTGACGGTGGCCTTAAAGGTAAAGCCGTCCTTGCCAATCTCCAGCACCTCGATGTCGGCGCGGTCCACCGGCTCGATACCGGCTTCGTCCACGGCGGCGCTGTAGGCCTCGGGGTAAATCTCGTTGATGGCATCTTCATAGAACATGCCCTCGCCATACATCTTTTCAATCATGGCGCGGGGGGCCTTGCCCTTGCGGAAGCCGGGCACGGTGATTTTGGGGGCATTCTTTTTGTATGCTTTATCGACAGCAGCTTTAAACTGCTCGGCAGGTACAGCGATTTCCAGCACACATGTGTTCTCTGTTCTGGTTGATGAAGTAAGGCTCATTTATATTCCTCCTATGTAGTTGTCATAACCAAATTATTGTAACACAAACCTTTTCCTTTGGCTAGGGCGTTTCTGAAAAAAGGAAAACCGCTGGAAAATTCGCTGAAAACAGGTGGATGCAGGGCAAAAAGCACAGGAACACTTCATGTATTTCGGGCATTTTAACCCAGCAGACGCTGTTTTCAGTAGAAGTTGCCAAAAGCTTGGAGCTTTCAGAATGCCCCCGGGGCTTGTGTAAAAAATAGCATTACAAAAGGCTTTTTGCAAAATGCCAACGCAAACGTCTGCGGAAAACACAGTCAGCTTGCGTTGCGGTCTTGCTGTCGGCGCGCTACGGCACCAGAACGGGGTCGAAGCCGATGAAGTCGCCGGCAATAAGCTGAAAGCGGATGCCCTGATGGTCGCCGTTGACGGCATAGCGCGCCCCCAAGCCGTGGATATGCCCGTAGTAGCAGCGGCGGATGCCGCTGCGGCGCAGCACCTCCAGCATATCGGGCAGCGACTGGCCGCCATAGACCGGCGGGTAGTGCAAAAAGGCGATGCGCTCCCCTTCCAGCCCCGCCGAGGCTGCCACCGAGGCTTCGAGCCGGGCAGCCTCGCGGCGCACCAGCTTTGCGTCAAAGGCGCTGCCGTTTTCCATCATCCAGCCGCGGGTGCCGCAGATGATTTTGCCATCGGCAGAAACGCAGTTATTATGGAGTATTTCGATGCTGCTTAAACCGTTGGCGTCGAAAAAGGCCTGCATCTTGCTTGCGGTGGCCCACCAATAGTCGTGGTTGCCCTTGAGCACCACCTTGCGGCCGGGCAGATTGTGGATGAACTGAAAGTCTGCAAGGCTGTTTTCAAGGCTCATGGCCCATGAGGTATCGCCCGCCAGCACCACCGTATCGGCCGGGGTTATCCTGGCGCGCCAGTTTTGTTCCAATTTTTCTACATAATTTTCCCATCCGTCAAAGACATCCATTGCCTTATCGGTGGAAAAAGAAAGGTGCAGGTCGCCGATGGTGAAAAGGGCCAAAATTTACATCCTTTCCGGTTTCTTCGCGCAGCGGCGCTTTTCAGCCGCCTTGGCTGCTGAATGAAATCTGGAAGATTTTAATCGCCCGGGTTCATGATGAAGTCGCTCCGGGCGGACATAATAGTAAGGCGAAAGGAGATGAAATCATCTATGGGTCATATGGATCAACGCGGCAACGGTTATATCAACGGCATAAGATGTGAGGTAACCAACTGCCATTATCACGACAGCACACATTTCTGCACCGCTCCCGAAATTCAGGTAGGGCCGCAATTTGCAAACACCAGCGCGGATACCGCTTGCGCTACCTTTAAACCTGAGCGGGGCGCCACAAGATAAATTTTTGCACGTAAAATCTTAAAGGACAAATGCGCATAGCCGGTGGCTGTGCGCATTTGAACGTGTCAGAAAACAGGCAGGCGGCGAAAAACGCCCGGGGACGAGGCGGCAAGCGCAGCAAATAAGGGAGCATATTTGATATATGTGACCGCAATTTGCAAGTGCGGCCAACAAAGTAAGTAAAATGCCCATAAGGCTATTTTACGGACCGGCGACTTTTTCGACAGCCTGAAATGCGCATAGCCGGTGGCTGTGCGCATTTTTTTGCAAAGAAACCGGCATACAGTCATAGTATGCCCCCGGCAAAGCGCCGCTTTCTTTTTACAAAAAGCATTTTTTGCCTTTTGCAGCAGGTTACGGCTTCACGCCAAGCTGCTCAAAGAGGTAGCCCAGCATATCGTCGCGGTGGCAGCTTGCCTGAAAGCGCACCGCCTTGTCGGCCAGCCCGCTCAGCGAGGCGGGCACCGGGAAGCCGGAACGCCCGGCAAGGGCCTGCACCAGCTCAAACTCGCCGCCGGTTGCCGACGGGTCGAGGGCAGCCAGCACGCTGCCCGAAAACTTGTAGGGGTTGGCGGTGGAGGCGACGATGGTTTTGGTTTGGTCGCCGGTGGCCGCCGCATAGTCGGCATAAACCGCGAGGGCAACCGCCGTGTGGGTGTCGGGCAGGTAGGAGTATTCGTCAAAAACGGTGCGGATGGTTTGCGCCGCGCGGGCGTCGTCACAATAGCCGCCCCAGAAAATATCTTTCAGCTTTTCAAAGAGCGCGTCGGGCACCTGATACCGCCCCTGCCGGGCCAGCTCCTGCATCAGCCCTGCCACCAGAGCGTCGTCCTCGCCCGAAAGGTGGTAGAGCAGCCGCTCCAGATTGCTGGAGATGAGAATATCCATCGAGGGGGAGCTGGTGGCGAAAAAGTCGCGGTTGCGGTCATAGACGCCGGTGGTGAGGAAGTCGGTCAGCACATTGTTGCGGTTGGAGGCGCAAATCAGTCTGCCGATGGGCAGCCCCATCTCACGGGCATAGTAGGCGGCCAGAATGTTGCCGAAGTTGCCGGTGGGCACCGTGACGTTGACCGTTTCGCCGGGGGCAATCTCCCCTTCGGCCAGCAGGTCGCAGTAGGCGCTTACATAATAAACAATCTGGGGCACCAGGCGCCCCCAGTTAATCGAGTTTGCGCTGGAAAGCACCATGCCCGCCTCGGACAGGCGACTGGCGGCTTCCCCGTTGCCGAAGATGGCCTTAACCCCGTTTTGCGCGTCGTCGAAGTTGCCCTCGATGCCGCAGACCGCAACGTTGCCGCCCTCCTGTGTCACCATCTGCAGCTTCTGCATGGGGCTGACACCATCCTGCGGGTAGAAAACCACAATTTTGGTGCCATCCACATCCTTAAAGCCCTCAAGGGCGGCTTTGCCGGTATCGCCCGAGGTGGCCACCAGAATGACGATGGTGCGCTCCTCCCCGGCCTTTTTGGCGGCGGTGGTCATCAGGTGAGGCAGAAGCTGCAGCGCCATATCCTTAAAGGCGGCGGTGGGGCCGTGCCACAGCTCCAGCAGGTAGGTGCGCTCCCCCAGCCGGGTAAGGGGCGCCACGGCGGGGTCGTCAAAGCCCTCGCCATATGCCCCGGCTATGCAGCTTTGCAGCTCCTCGGGGGTGAAATCGGTCAGAAAGCTTGCAAGTATCCGGCAGGCGCGGGTGATGTAATCCTGCTTGGCAAGGTCGGCCAGCTGCTCCGGCGCAAGGCGGGGCAGCGAGCAGGGTACAAACAGCCCGCCCTCCTGTGAAAGACCCTGCACAATGGCGCGGGCCGAAGAAACCGAAGCCGATTTGTTTCTGGTGCTGGTGTAGTTCATGCGTCCTCCTTAGAGCCTGTAGCGGGGGCTTTCCTGCTCATATCTTTTGAAGAAGTCATAGGCATTTTTCCAGAGAATCTTCTCTGTGATGCTTTTGCTTAAACCCGATTTTATCATACTTTGCGCAAGGCTGGCAAGCTTTGTATCCCGGTCAATAAACTCGGGCAGATCCGCCCCGTCAAAGTCGGAGCCGAGGGCGATGACATCCTCGCCGCCGAGGCTCAAAAAGTGGCGGATATGGGCCAGCAGGTGGTCGAAGGTCACCGGCTGTTCCGGCCCGGCCAGAAACTGCACAAAGAAATTGAGCCCCACAAGGCCCCGCAGCCTGACAATCGCCCTGAACTGGTCGTCGGTGAGGTTGCGGGGGTGGGGATGCACCGCCCTGCTGTTGGAGTGGCTTGCCACCACCGGGCGGCGGACAACCTCCATCAGCTGCCAAAAGCCGGTATCCCCCAGATGGGAAACATCCACAATCATCCCCTGCTCTTCCATCCGGGCAACCACACGCCGCCCGGCCTCGGTCAGGCCGATATCCTCCTGCTGGCCGCCCGCAATCTCGTTGGCGGCATTCCAGGTGAGGGTCAACATCCTGACCCCCTGCTGCACCAGCAGATTGACCCGGTCGGGGTCGCCGCAAAGGACGCTGCCCCCTTCCACCGTCAGCATGGCCGCCACCCTGCCCTGCCGGGCCGCGGCTTCGATATCGCCGGTGCAACCCACCGGCATCACCAGATTGCCGTATTTTTGAAGCTGCCGCCGGTAAAAGGCATAGGCCCGGTCGTAAAAATCCACCGCCTGCTGCCCCCGGTAGCGGTCGGGGATATAGATGGCGAAGGCCTGACACCAACTGCCCATGCCCGCCATGCGGTCGAGGGAGAGGTGGGTGTTGGGGTTGGCGGAAATCTCCCACCCCTTTTCGTAGCAAAGGGTTACGGTATCGGCATGCAGGTCAATAATTTTCATAATAAAGACCATTCCTTTCGCTTTCGTTTTGGCACAAGCAGACCATGAAAAGGAATGGTCTGCTGTGCATCAATACGCGGTTCCCGCCGTAGGCGAGGAGCGATTGGCACATGACGGTTTCGCGTGATTTTTCACGCTAAGCGCTCCCATCAAACGCGGCAATCAGATGCTCCCACCGCCAGCTTGCGGGGGGCCGGCCCGGCTGCGCCGTGACCGCCGCCACATCAAACCGTGGCTGAAGCCCGGTGGGGTTCTCCTCAAGATAACAATATGCCGCAGAGATGATTTTTCTGCGCTTGCGGGCGTCGATGCTCTCCAGCGGCGAAACCATTGCCCCCGCCGCGCGGGCCCGCACCTCTACAAAAACGATGCAGTCGCCATCGCGGGCTATGATATCCACCTCACCCACCCGGGCGTTGTAGTTGCGGCAGAGGATAAAGTACCCCATAGCCTGCAGGCGCTCGGCCGCCAGTTGCTCGGCCAGACGGCCGGTTTCGGCGGCGGTCATCCCTTGGCCTCCGCCCATTTTCGCAGAAAGCTGCGGCGGTGCACCGGGCTGGGGCCGTGGGCGTCCAGCAGCTGGTAGTGCAGCTTGGTGCCGTAGCCCTTGTGCTTTTCAAAGGCGTACTGGGGGTACTCAAGCGCCAGTGTTTCCATCGCCCGGTCACGCTCCACCTTGGCCAGTATCGAGGCGGCGGCGATGGCGGCCGAGCGGCCGTCGCCCCCCACCAGCTGCTGGGCCTTTCCCGGCAGCGGGGGCAGCAGGTTGCCGTCCACCAGCGTCAGCACCGGGGCCTGCCCCTGCGCCAGCAGCCCCTCATGGGCCCGCCGCATCGCCAGAAAGGTGGCCTGCAAAATATTGAGGGTATCAATCTCCTGCTCGCTGGCGGTGGCCACGCTGCAGGGGCAGTTTGCCTTTATCTGCTCATAGAGCAGGTCGCGCCGCTTGGCGGTCAGCTTTTTGGAGTCGTCGAGGCCCTCTAAATAAAAACGGGGCGGCAGTATGACCGCCGCCGCAAAAACAGGCCCTGCAAGAGGGCCTCTGCCCGCTTCATCGATGCCACACAGGGGGGCGCACCCCTCCTGCGCAAGAGCTTGGTCATGTTCCCAGATTGTCATAAACCCACCTCAGGAGCGGGGGCATCGTTCCAGTGTGATGCGCCCGATGGTACCGCCGCGGAACTCATCCATCACGGTGATGGCGGTGCGTTCGGTGTTGATATGCCCCCCCGGCAGCAGCATGCCCCGGCGGCGGCCGATGGCCTCCAGCAGCGCAAAACCGCCCTGCCCTTCCAGCTCGGCGGGGTCGACCCCGTACCGTTGGGCGATGACCTGAGGGTAATCCTGCGCCAGTACCTCTAAAAGGCGGGAGGCAAGATGCTCGATGTCGATGATATCGTCCTTGACCGAGCCGATAAAGGCGAGGCGCTCGCCCACCAGCGGGTCGTCAAACTTGGGCCAGAGCACGCCGGGCATATCCAGCAGCTCGACGCCGCTTTGCAGCGTCACCCACTGCTTGCCCCGGGTGACGCCGGGGCGGTCCTCCACCTTGGCGCGGCGGCTGCCCGCCAGCCGGTTGATGAGGGAGGATTTGCCCACGTTGGGAATGCCCACAATCATCATGCGGATGGGGCGGCCGGACATGCCTTTGGCCTCCCACCGGGCGATTTTATCGGCGAGGGCGGTGCGCACCAGCGGCAGCAGCCCCCGCAGCCCGGCCCCGCTGCGGCAGTCGGTGGCAAGGGCGTGTATCCCCGCCGCCTTGTAGTATTCGCACCACCGCTTGGTCTGGGCCTCGTCGGCGCTATCCGCCTTGTTGAGCAGCACCACGCGGGGCTTGCCCGCCGTGAGCCGGTCGATTTCGGGGTTGCGGCTGCTCACCGGGATGCGCGCGTCGGTCAGCTCTACCACAACATCCACCATGCGCAGGTTTTGCTGCATCAGGCGGCGGGTTTTGGCCATATGACCGGGAAACCACTGTATAGAAACGATGTCGCTCATAAGGTCACCTCACCTCTGAAATGTTGCGGCAGAGCGAAGCCCCGCCTATGGTAAAACGATATGGCAGGGGCGGCGCTACTGTACCCCGCCAGCCACGTTAAATGGGAAAAACCGCACCAGCACCTTGCCCAGAATGGTCTTGTTATCCACCATGCCCACGCTGTTGAAGCGGCTGTCGCGGGAGTGGTTGCGGTTGTCGCCCATGACAAAGACGTTGTTATAAGGCACCAGCACCGGGAAGGTCACGTTGCCGGTTTCAAAGGTCAACTCGTTGACATAGGGCTCGTCCAGCGCTTCGCCGTCCACATAGACGATGCCCTGCTCAAAGTCGATATCCACCGTCTGCATCTCGGTGGCGATGACCCGCTTGACCAGCGGGGGGTCGGTGCGGTTATCGGGGGTAAAGACGATGACGTCCCCCCTCGCAGGCTTGTAGCCCAGATTGGAAATCAAAAGCCGATCTGCGTGCTGAAGCGTTGGCAGCATCGACTCGCCCGAAACGGTAGCAGTGCGCATGACAAAGGTAAATATCAAAATCACAGCCACCAACGCCCAGACCATGTTTTCAACCCATTCGAGCACCTCTCTTTTCAGAGAAAACCCGGTGTTTTTTACTTCAGACATTTTTTCACCCGCTTCTGCCGTATTTTTAATGCTGTTGCATCTTTTTTAGAAATGGCAAAAGGGACATGCGTCCCTTTTGTTTGCTGCGTATCTGCCGCTATTAGCGAATGGCCTCTTTGACCTTGGCGGCCTTGCCCACTCTGTTGCGCAGGTAGTAAAGCTTGCCACGGCGGACGCGGCCCTTGCGAACCAGCTCGACCTTTTCGATGTTGGGCGAATGAATGGGGAAAACCCTTTCTACGCCAACGCCATGAGCCACACGGCGCACGGTAAAGGTTTCGCTTACGCCACCATGCTTCTTGGCAATGACAGTGCCTTCAAAGGCCTGCACTCTCTGTCTTTCGCCTTCCTTAATCCACACGTGTACGCGGATGGTATCGCCAACGCTTACCTGCGGGGCGTTTTCTTTCAGACTGCTCTCTGAAATGAGTTTCAAAGCATCCATTGATACTTCCTCCTTAATTTCCGAACATTCATTCCCGTATGGGCGTGGCTGAGAACAAGCGGAGGTTCCGCCTTTCTGAACCCGCCCTCTATGCGGCAGAGGACTGTCCGTTTTGGTGTACGGGCCAAAGCCCGCCATCAAACCCTGCCGGTAAACCCCGGCAGTTCAGACTGCAAAAGCCCCAAAGCAAGCGCGGCTGGGCCGGTTTGCGTTTCGGTTTTTCACGCCTGAGGGTGTTGGGTACGCCACAATGCCCAAGGGCATGGCTACTCATGCTTTAGTAGCATAACACAAATAGCGCTTCATTGCAACATTTTTTTAGGGCGTTTCTTAAAACGGAAAACCGCCGGAAAATTCGCTGAAAACAAGTAGCTGCAAGGCCAAAAGTGCAGGAATACTTGATGTATTCCGAGCATTTTGAACGCGGCAGATGCTGGTTTCAGTAGAATTTATCAAGAGTTTGGAGTTTTAAGAAAGCCCCTACTCTAATCCGGCATATTTGCAAACCATGCGGCCGGGTTAGAGAGAGTAGCCGAATTCCTTTAAACGGTTGCGGCAGATTTCAATTTCCGCATCACTGAAAAGCGCCCTGTATTCAGGCTTTAGTACATGCGCCTCAACCGAAAGGTCTAATCTCTTGTTTTCCCATAAGATTGCAAATCCATCTGTGCCGCCGTCTTTGGCAATCAGCTGCTTGGCCGCCGATAGGCCGCCTTTTTCGCTTAACAGTTGCAGAAACCGCGTCGCATTATAGTTTAGCTCTTTTTTGGCGCGAAAATATATCTGGTGCATCTCGTCATTAAACTGCTTCTCTAATGAAGTCATCTGCAGCACTCCTATTCTCACCGGTTATTTAAAACGCGAAAAATCTTTTGCAACCTGTTTTTTAAAGCAACGGTCGATATATTCTTTTTTTACCCGTTGCCCAACTGCCACTATTGCCACGGAACAACCGTCTCTTTTACTGAATGACGCGCCGGCGCAGCGCCGCATACGGGCCGTCCTCTCTTTGGGCCGTTCTCACTAAAAAATCTACGCAAAGTCGGTAAGCCCGGCAGTGAGCACCCGTCGGCGCAGCACCTGCAGGTAGTCGTAGGCAAGGCCGGCCTCGCGGCAGAGCTCCTCCACCAGCAGCATAGGGTTGATGTTGGTCTGGATGCCCGCCGCCAGCCGCACCGTCAGCCGCACGGTGTTTTCATCGTCGTGGGGTGCTGCCTCAAACTGCTGTATCAGCGGCTTGATATCCAGCTCCTGCTGGCCCCGCTTGGTCTTTTTGGTCACCACAAGCTGCTCGCGCCCATAGGCGGCGGCCAGCAGCCGGGCCGCTTCACCGGCAGGCTGCCGGTCAAAGGTCAGTAAAACCTCATAATCGGCCCATGTGATGGCCTCGGGCTTGAGCAGCGGCGGCGCGGTGCGCAGTACCCGGATGCCCTCGGGCAGACAGGCGTTGAGCCGCGCGGTGACCTCCTCAAGGGGCAGCTCCTCCAACAGTCGGAAATCCATCGTTTCGCAGAGGCTTTCAAACCCCAGCGAGATGGGCAGCGCAAAGGTGGTGTAGATATGGGGGTTAAAGCCCTCGGTGTACCAGACCGGCAGGCCAGAGCGCTTGATGGCTCTGTCCATACAGCGGTTCATATCCAGATGGGAGATATATTTTGCCCTTCCGGTTTTGGTGTAAAAGGCGCGCAGGTTAAACACAGACGCCACCCCCTGTCAGACGGTTTGCGCCGCAGCCGGTACACTGCTGGCGGCAATTGGGGGTGGTGGCCTGCTGCCACGCCCGCTTGTTTTCGGCAATAAGAAACTTTTTAGACACCCCGTAATCCAGATGGCTCCAAGGGGTTGTTTCGTCGTATTCGCGGCGGCGGTTGGCGTAAAAGGCGGGGTCGAGGCCGGCAGCCTGCATCATATCCTCCCACCGGGCGGGGGAAAAATGCTCGTCCCAGCCCTCGAGGTTGCCGCCGTCGCGCCAGACGGCCTCCACCACGCCACAGAGGCGGCGATCGCCCCGGGCCAGCACCGCTTCATAGAGCGAGATGGGGGCGTCGTGGTAGTTGATGGTGATTTTCTTGCTGCGCACCGTGCTCAGCAGCCGCTGCTGCTTTTCGCGAAGCTGGGCGCGGGTATCCTGCGGCTCAAACTCAAAGGGGGTGAAGGGCTTGGGCACAAAGCAGGCCACGCTGGCGGTGACCTGAACCCCCTTGCCCTTGGGGCGGCTGGGCAGGCTGTAGTAGAGGTCCACCACCTTTTGGGCCAGACGGACAATGCCCTCCACATCCTCCATCGTTTCGGTGGGCAGGCCCATCATGAAGTAGAGCTTGACGGCGGTGTAGCCACCCTCAAAGGCGGTGCGGCAGGTGCGCATCACTTCCTCTTCGGTGACATTTTTGTTGATGGCGTCCCGCAGGCGCTGGGTGCCCGCCTCGGGGGCGAAGGTCAGCCCCGATTTTCGCACCCGCTGAATCTGCTCCAGCAGGCGGGGTGAAAAGTTATCCACCCGCAGCGACGGCAGCGAAAGGCCCACCCGCTCCTGCTCGCTCCAGGGCAGCATACCGTCCAGCAGCGGCTCCAGCTGACGGTAGTCGCTGGTGCTCAGCGAGGTGAGCGAGACCTCGTCGTAGCCGGTGGCGGCGCAGAGCTGCCGCGCGTCGTTATCCAATGTGGCCCAGCTTTTTTCGCGGATGGGGCGGTAGATGAAGCCCGCCTGACAGAAGCGGCAGCCCCGGGCGCAGCCCCGCATCACCTCTATCATGGCACGGTCATGGACGATGCCGGTGTAGGGCACCACAAACTGGTGGGGGTAGAATACCTTGTCCAAATCGCGAATGATGGCTTTTTTAACGGCGGCGGGCGCGTCGCCGGTGTGGGTGATGGCGGCTACGGTGCCGTCGTCGTGGTAGCAAACCTCGTAGAGCGAGGGCACATAGACCCCCTCAAGCTGCGCGGCTTTGCGCAGAAAGGCGGCTTTATCCCACCCGGCGTCGCGGGCTTCAAGATAAAGCTCGGCAAGGGCGAGGGTAATCTCCTCCCCTTCGCCCAGCACAAAAAGGTCGATGAAATCGGCCATCGGCTCGGGGTTGCAGGCGCAGGGGCCGCCCGCTATCACCAGTGGCGAAAGGCCGGGGCGGTCGGCCGCGCGCACCGGCAGGCCCGCCAAATCCAGCATATTCAGGATGGTGGTATAGCTCATTTCATATTGCAGGGTGAAACCAATCATATCAAACCCCGCGATGGGGTCGAAGCTTTCCAGCCCGTAGAGAGGCAGCCCCCGGCTGCGCATCTGGGCTTCCATATCGGCGTCGGGTGCGAACACCCGCTCGCACCAATAATCCTCACGCTGGTTGAGCAGCGCATATAAAATCTTCATTCCCAGATGGGACATGCCCACCTCGTAAAGGTCGGGGAAGCACATGGCAAAGCGGAAGTTTACCTTGGAGCGGTCTTTAACCACGCTGCCAAGTTCGCCGCCCGCATAGCGGCCGGGCTTTTGCACCCGCATTAAAATTCGGTCTATCTTCTGGGGTATCATTTTTTACCTCCGGGCTTTTAACAGGCGGTTGGCGCAGGGCCCCCGGCCTATGTCCGCTTTTTGCAGACTAAAACGGTCTATCTATCATACTCAGGCTGTCGAAAAAGTCGCCAGGCTGTAAAACGATCAAACCATTTTACTTACTTTGCTGGCTGCACTTGCCGCCTCGTCCCCGACGATTTTTCGCCGCCTGCCTGTTGCTAGATAAACCCTATCATACTATAAATGCCGCATATCTTTCAACCTTTGAAAAACGCCCGGACAAAATAGAGCAGCATCACCGCCAGCGAGAGATTGCCCCGCCCGGTGAGCCAGAGCCAGCCCGCGAGGGCGCCCAGCAGCCCCAGAAAAAAGAGAGAAACCGCCCCTGAGGCGGTGCGGGCGGCAGAGGGGCTCAGGTGCAGCGCCAGCAGCTCGGCGGCAATCCGGCCGCCATCCAGCCCCCGCAGCGGCAGCAGATGAAAGACCCCCACCGCCAGATTGACCGCGCTGAGGTAAAGCGCCCCGAAGCTTTGCCCCCCCAGCAGGGCCAGCAGCCCCGCCGCCAAAAGGTTGGCCCCCGCGCCGGAAAGGCTGACAACGGCCTCGCGGCGGTAGCTCAGCAGCCTGCCGCCCCGGACAATCTTCAGCCCAAAGGGGGTGAAATCCAGCAGCAGGATGGGCGCACCCAGCAGCGCCATGGTCAGGATATGCCCCAGCTCGTGGATAACCGCCGCAGACAGCACAAAAAGAACCGTGCCGGTGGTATCGGCCAGTAAAAATAATGTGGTTATGAGAAAAAAAGAAAAGCTGAACCGAACCGGCAGGCCGAAGCAGACAAACTGCATCGGCCTATGCCATATCGAAGGCCAACAGCGGGTTGACATAGGCCCCCCGCACCTGCAACTCAAAGTCGAGATGCGGCCCGGTGGAGATGCCGGTGCTGCCTACCGTGGCAATCCGCTCGCCCTGGCGCACCTCCGCACCCAGCTCGGCCAAAATCTCGGTGCAATGGGAGTAGGTGGTGAATACCGTTTCGGAGTGCTGGAGGCGTATGTAGTTGCCATAGATGGCCGACTGGCCTGTTTCCACCACCTTGCCGGGGTAGGCACTGTAGATGTCGCTGCCCGCGGGGGCGGCGATATCGATGCCCCGGTGGAAGTCGGGCTGCCCGGTGGTGGGGTGAACGCGGTAGCCGAAGGAGGAGGTCAGCCTGCCGTAGACGGGATAAACCGCAGGCGCACTCAGGGGCAGCCGCAGCAGCGACACCCCCTGAGGCAGCTTGTGCTGGGCAGCGTCGGAGGAGGAAACCCCGAACCATCCCCCCTGCCCGTCAAGGGTTTCGGGGTAAGAGATACCGGCCGCCGCCGGGCTGACCTCCCCTTCCGGTGTGGGCTCGGTGAAGGTGACCTCCTGCTCGCCCGTAAGCACCGATACCACATCCTCGATGGTTTGGCGCAGCGTTTCAAGCTGGCTCTGCTCAAACCAGTAGACCGGGTTGAGGGCCTCCTTGTTGGCGGTGCCTTTCATCTTATCCCAATAATACTCCTTGGCATTTTCATAGGGGGCCGAGCCGGTAGCGCGCAGCAGCAGGCAGAGCAGCAGCGTCAGCACCGCCAGCACAATCTCTAAAATGAGGGTGGTGGTGATGGTGTCGCGCTTGGCCGCCGGAGCCTGACCCGGACGGTTGGGGGTGTTTGCGCGGTTGGCGGCGCGGCCGGGCAGATTGGGCGGGTTTGGACGGTTGGCCCGGTTGGCCCTGTTGCTCGCCCGGTTGTTTTCCCGATTATTTTCCCGGTTACTGTTTTCGCGGGCCGCTCTATTGG
>JAEWWW010000151.1 GCA_023396215.1 Bacillota bacterium
GGGGAGTACTCCCCCGGCCCCGCTGTTTTATCGCAACCCGTTTAGAAGGTGACAAATATCTGGGTGCCCTGCCCCAGCTGGCTTTTGACCTCTATCTTGCCCTGATAGGCCGAAACAATATGCTTGACGATGGAAAGCCCCAGCCCGGTGCCGCCCACCCCGCGGCTGCGGCCCTTATCCACCCGGTAAAACCGCTCAAAGATGCGAATGGTATCCGCTTCGGGGATGCCGATGCCGGTATCGCTGACGCAGATGAGGGTGCTGCCCTTATCCTGCCCGAGGGTGATGGTCACCCGCCCGCCCGGCAGGTTGTACTTGATGGCGTTTTCGGTCAGGTTGGTCAATAGCTGCTCCATATCCAACAGGTCGGCCACCACAAAGACCTCGCTGCCCTCCAAATGCAGGGTCACATCCTTCTGCTCGGCCTGTATCTGCAGGTCGCTGATAATCTCTCTGGCCACCTGCCAGAGAGAAAGCCGCTGCAGGTTTTTGGGCTTGCTCTTTTCCTCGAGGGAGGATAGCCGCAGGATATCCGAAATCAGGTTGTCCATCCGGGCGGATTCGTTCTCGATTCTGCCCAGATAATCCTTGACCCGCTCGGGGTCGGCCACAAGGCCGGAGCCCAGCAGCTCGGCGAAGCCCCGGATCGAGGTAACCGGGGTTTTCAGCTCGTGGGAGGCGTTGGCCACAAAGTCGCGGCGCAGCTTTTCGGCCTTGCGGGTTTCGGTCACATCGGTGAAGATGATGATAACCCCCACCTCGAGCCACTGGGAATTCACCGGGTTGATAGACACCGAGAATATCTGCGACTGGGCGGGAAAAGGCAGGTCAAAGACGCTGGAGGTGCGGGTGGAGATACAGTTTTCCACGTTGCTGATAATCTCGCTGCGGTGGGTCAGGTTGTACAGCGACTTGCCCTCAAGGGCGGCAGTTTCGCCCAGCAGAACGGTGGCCGAGTTGTTGCACAGCACGATGCGCATCCAGCCGTCCACCACCACAACCCCCTGCCGCATGCTGTTGAGCAGAAAATGCAGCTTATCCCGCTCGCGCGAGAGCGAGGCAAGGCTGGACTCCAGCGAGTGGGAAAGGGAGTTGACGTTGGCGGTGAGCGGCCCGTACTCCTCGTAGGAGGGGGCGGGCAGGCGCTGGTCGTAGCTGCCCTCCTCAATGCGCTGGATGCCCGCGGCAATCTCCTCCACCGGGCGCAGCAGGGTGAGGGCCAGGCTCTTGGCCATACCAAGGGCCACCAGCAGCGAAACGGCCAGCCCCAGCAGCACGGCGGGCAGCTGGGAGTGCAGCAGCGATTGCAGCTGCCGGGCGGCTATCTGCATCCGCAGCACGGTGCCGTCGCCCCTGCGCAGCGCCACATACAGCATCTCCTGCCCCACTGTTCTCGAACGGCGGCTGGCCGAAGCCACGCCGTCCCGCAGGGCGGCGGCCACCTCGGGGCGGTTCAGGTGGTCCTCCATCTCGCCGGTGTCAAAGTGGGAGTCGCCCAGCACCTGCCCGGTGGGAGCAATCACGGTGACGCGGTAGTTAAAATAAAGGTCGGAAAGCGCCTCAGCCAGCGCCTGCGGCTGCTGGGGCAGGCCTTCGAGGCGGTCGACCGACTGTAAAAGGGCTACCGCCTGCTCCACCTGCGCCACACGGGCGCTGCCCTGCAGCAGCACGGCGGTAATCACCGTCGAGATGCCCAGCGCCACGGCGCAAAGCAGCATCAACCGAAAAAAGATGGTTTTTTTCATGAATCCTCCTGCTGTTCAGGGTGTGCTTCGCCACATAAAAAAGGCGATAGACTTCACCCAAAACGCCCGGCAAGCGGGCCTTGAATGAAGCCTGTGGTTTTGGGCCTGCGGCCCGAAGGGCTAAACCAGGGTATAGCCGATGCCGCGCACCGTTTTGATGTAGCTGGGCGCGTCGGCCTCGTCCCCCAGCTTTTGGCGCAGCGTTTTAATGTGCATATCCAGCGTGCGGCTTTCGCCGATATAATCATAGCCCCAAATGGTGTTCAGCAGCTCTTCGCGGGTGAGCACCCGGGTGGCGTTTTCCAACAAAAGCTTCAAAAGCTCAAACTCCTTGAGGGTCAGCTCCACCGGCTGGCCCGCCAGCGTCACCAGACGTTTGTCCAAATCCATCGCCAGCTCCTTGTGGGTCAGCTGGCTGGTGGCGTCACCGCCGTTTTCCTCCTTGCGGCGCAGCGCCGCCCGCACCCTCGCGGTCAGCTCCAGCACCCCGAAGGGCTTGGTGATATAGTCGTCGGCGCCGCTATCCAACCCGGTGACCTTATCGGCCTCGGAGGCCTTGGCGGTGAGCATCAGGATGGGGATGCCCTTGGTGTCGGGGCGGCGGCGCAGCAGCCGCCGGGTGGAGATGCCGTCCCCCCCGGGCAGCATGATATCCAGCAAAAAAAGGGCGGGCAGCGTTTTGCCGCAGGCCTCCAGCAGCTCTTCCGCGGTTTCAAAGCAACCGACCTCATAAGAGAAGCTTTCCAGCGTGCAGCGCAGCAGCTCGCGGATATTGGCGTCGTCCTCGGTAACATAAATCAAACTGCTCATCGGCACGTTCCTTTCTTTTTGATGCGAGGGGGCCGGGCGCTACAACAGCTTCGACTTTTTGTGGATGCCGGTCTGGTAAAACTCCACCCATTCGCAGATGTTTTCAGCGTGGTCGCCGATGCGCTCGAGGTATTTGGCAATCATCATGGTATCCAGCGCCTGGTCGATGTTGCTGTCGGGCTGCTGCAGGGTGGCAATCAGCTCGTGCTTAACCACGTCGAACAGCGCGTCCACCTGATCGTCCATGTCGGCAATCTGCCGGGCCAGCTCCAAATCCTTCTTTACAAAGGCGTCGATGCTGCCGGTCACCATACTGATAGCAATCTGGGCCATCTGGGGGATATGCTGGGCCATGTTTTCGATGCCCGAGCCGTTAAAGCGCAGGGCGATGGCGGCGATATCGGCGGCCTGGTCGCCGATGCGCTCCATGTCGGTCACCATCTTCATGGCGGTAGAGATCGCCCGCAGGTCTTTTGCCACCGGCTGCTGGCGCAGCATCAGCCGCAGGCAGCGGCTTTCGATGGTGCGCTCCATCTCGTCCACCAGATTATCCCCGGCAGAAATCTCCTCTGCCAGATGGCGGTATGCGGGGTCAAGGGCCTGTATCGATTTTTCAATGGCTGACTCAATGAGCGAGCCCATTTTAATCAGGTCGCTGTTGAGCAGCTCAAGCTCGTTATCAAAGTGACTTCTGGCCATAGTAACACCTCTTTATTATTCATACTACTATTTTGGCAGGCCGGTGTAAAGGGGTCAGGCCCGGTTGCAGCGGCTTTGCCGCCCCGCTGCTGCGGGCATTATCCAAACCGCCCGGTGATGTACTCCTCGGTTTTGGGGTTTTGCGGGCTGGAGAAGATGCGCTCGGTGGCGTCCCACTCAATGACCTCGCCCAGCAGAAAGAAGGCGGTGTAATCCGAGATTCTGGCTGCCTGCTGCATGTTGTGGGTCACGATAACCACCGTGTATTTTTCCTTCAGCTCATCCATCAGATCCTCCACCTTGGAGGTGGAGATGGGGTCGAGGGCCGAGGTGGGCTCGTCCATCAGAATGGTTTCGGGCTCTATGGCCAGCGCGCGGGCGATGCACAGCCGCTGCTGCTGCCCGCCCGAAAGCCCCAGCGCCGACCGCTTCAGGCGGTCCTTTACCTCGTCCCAGATGACAGCACCCCGCAGCGAGCGCTCCACAACCTCATCAAGCTGGGCCTTGCGGCGGATTCCGTGGGTGCGGGGGCCGTAGGCGATGTTGTCGTAGATAGACATGGGGAAGGGATTGGGCTTCTGAAAGACCATCCCCACCCGCTTGCGCAGGGCGGTGATATCCACATCCTGATAGATGTTGCGCCCGTCCAGCAAAATCTCCCCCTCAATGCGGCAGCCCTCCACCAAATCGTTCATGCGGTTGAGGCATTTGAGCAGGGTGGATTTGCCGCAGCCCGACGGCCCAATCAGGGCGGTAATCTGGTTGCGGGCAATGCTGAGGTTGATATTTTTAAGCGCCTGAAAGTCGCCGTAGTAAAGGTTCAGGTTTTTAATCTCAAAGTTGGTCTGCATGGTCATACCCCTCAAACTCATTTATTGGTTATCTTTTTTGCCAGCAGCGACGCGCACAGGTTGATAAGCAGCACGGTGACCAGCAGGATAACGGCGGTGGCATAGGCTTCGTTGATGCTCAGCCCCTCGCTGGAGAGGGCGTACATGTGTATCGCCAGCGTGCGCCCCGAGGCCATCAGATTTTCGGGTATCTTTGCCACCGTGCCCGCCGTGTAAATCAGGGCGGCGGTTTCGCCCACCACCCGGCCGATGGCTAAGATGACCCCGGCGAGGATACCGGGCATCGCCACCGGCAGCACGATGCGAAACACGGTGCGCAGCCGCCCGGCCCCAAGGCCGAAGCTGCCCTCCCGCAGGTTGTCGGGCACCGCCTTGAGCGCCTCCTCGGTGGAGCGTATCATCAGCGGCAGTATCATGATGGCAAGGGTGAAGCTGCCCGCCAGCAGCGAAAAACCCCACCGCAGGTAGGTAACAAAAAACATAAAGCCGAACAGGCCGTAGACAATCGAGGGGATGCCCGAAAGGGTTTCGGCGGTCAGGCGGATGTACTTCACCAGCCGGTTGCCCCGCTTGGCATACTCCACAAGATAAACGGCGCAGAAGATACCCAGCGGCCCCGCCAGCAGCAGCGCCAGCACCACGGTATAGACGGTGGTGATAATGGCGGGGAAGGCCGACAGGTTCTCGGAGCTGTAATGCAGGGCGAACATCGAGGGGGTCAGGTAAGGCAGCCCCTTGACCAGAATATGCCCCACCAGAAAGAGCAGCACCGCCACCGTGAGCAGCGCCGCGCCCCACACCAGAAGCAGCATCACCAGCGAAAACGGGTTGGCCCGGTAGGTGCGCAGCCGGTCGGCAAGGGTCAGACGGTTGATACCGTTTTTTTTCATCGTGAGCGTTGCTCCCTTCTGTTTTGTAAAATAGAGAATGCGGTATTGATAATCAGGATAAAGACAAAGAGCACAACCCCGGTGGCCAGCAGCGCCTCGCGGTGCAGGTCGGCGGAGTAACCCATCTCCAGCACAATGTTGGCGGTCAGGGTGCGGATGCCCTTGAGAAAGTTGGTGGTGATGCGCGGCTGGTTGCCCGCCACCATGATGACCGCCATTGTTTCGCCGATGGCGCGGCCCACCCCCAGCACCACCGAGGCGAATACCCCCGATTTCGCCGCCGGCAGCAGCACGGTGAACACCGCCCGCTCGTGGGTGGCTCCCAGCGCCAGCGCCCCTTCGTAGTAAAGCTGGGGCACCGCCCGGATAGCCGATTCGCTGATGTTAATCACGGTGGGCAGTATCATAATGCCCAGCAGGATAGAGGCGGTCAGGATGCTTTTGCCGGTGCCTCCGGCAAGCTGCCGCACCAGCGGCACGATGACCACCATACCGAAAAAGCCGTATACAATCGAGGGAATGCCCGCCAGCAGGTTAACCACCGGCTTGATAAAGGCATAAAGGCGGCGGTTGCAGAATCGGGCCATAAACACGGCGGTCAGCAGCCCGATGGGGATGCCCACCAGCACCGACCCGGCGGTGATATAGACGCTGCCCACAATCATGGGCAGGATGCCGAAATCCGGCACCTCCCGCACCGGGTTCCACTCGGTGCCGCCAAGGAAGTTAAACAGTCCTATCTTGCCGATGGCGGGCAGGCCGCCTGCAAACATAAAGACGCAGATGAGCAGCACCGCGATGATGGAGGCCAGGGCGCTGAGCAGAAAGACAACCTCCATGCAGCGCTCCAGCAGTTGCTTCGATTTGTAGTTCATTTGTTACCTCGCTTGTCCGGGGGGCGGTGCGCCACCCCTTGGCATTTATCCTCGCCCATTGCGGGCTCCAAACGGCCCCAAGGGACGGCATACGCCATCCCTGAGCCCAAAAGCCTATGTCATGCTCCGGCATGTTTTGGGATATCTATTACCCTTAAGCCACATCCGACCATGTCAGTAGCCCGCCGGTGTAGATGCCGGCAACCTGTGCCTTGGTGAGGTTATCGACACTGTTGTTCAGGTTGACGATAACCGCGATGCCGTCCATGGCGATGGGGGCGTGGTTCAACTCGGCTTTCTCCGAGTCCTTCAGCTCGCGGCTGGCCATTCCGATGTCGGCGGTGCCATCAACGGCGGCTGTCATGCCTGCCGAAGAGTCGGACTGCTGCAGCTCCAGCGTGGCGCCGGGGTTGAGGGCCATATAGCCTTCCACCAGCTTCTCCATCACCGGGGTCACCGAGGAGGAGCCGGCGATGGTCAGCTTGCCGGTCAGCCCCGAGGGCTTATACTCCGCCGCGCCGTCCTTGATGGCGATGGTGCCTTTTTCTTCGGCGATGGTCTGGCCCTGCTTGGAAAAGATGAAGTCGATGAAATCCTTTTTCAGGCCGGTGGCCTCGCCCTTATAGGCAATATTAAAGGGGCGGGCAAGGGTGTAGGAGCCGTTTTTGACGTTTTCGGCGGTGGCCTCCACCCCTTCAAACTTGACTGCCTTCACCAGATTGTTCAGCGAGCCCAGCGAGATATAGCCGATGGCGGCCTCGTTATCCTGCACGCTGGTGAGCACCACGCTGGTCTGGCTGACAAATTCGGCCTCCTTGGTGGTGTGGTCGATTTTATCCTTATCCTGCACCCCGGTCAGTTCCACAAAGGCGCCCCGGGTGCCGGAGCCATCCTCGCGGGAGATTACTACGATTTCCTGAGAAAGGTCAAAGTTGGGCTGTGCGGGAGCCGAGGATGTGGGCGCGCCGCCCGGGGAAGAAGAATTGGCCGGGGGGGTCTGGTTCTGTCCGCAGCCTGCCGCCAGAGAAGCGGTAAGGGCCAGCGCCAGGAAGACTCTAAAAATAAAATTCACTTTCATGTTTTTGTTCTCCTCATCTTTTTCTGAGTTTTTATTTTCCACAGCCTTAGATTACAGCAAGTCGGATTTTGTCAACAGCAAGAAGGGGTAAATAAGGGGTAAAATCTCGGTAAACCCACCCCGGGACCACCGTAGAAGCAGCCGCCAAAGCTAATAAATCGTTTTTAAGGTTGCATTTTTTTGGAAATATTGTTACAATTTTCAAGGACGCACAGGAAAAAAATGTATAATACATTGACAGAAAGAGTTCTGAGCGGGGAGATACCTAATGAAGCGATTGGTTTATGCAAAGGAAACCGGTAATATCGGTCAGGCCAGCCCGGAGCATCTGCCGGGCGTTGCTTTGCTTCGCCCTTTGCTGGAGGTTTTCAGCAACCGTATGGGGGTCTACAGCGCTTTCATCGACAGCGACGGCGGGGTGATGCTCTCTACCCTCCCGGAAGGCGAGGACACCCCCAGGCTGTCCCAAATGATACAATCGGCCCAGCTCGCCCCCCTGCAGCCGGCCGCCGTCTGCGGGCTGCGGGTCGCCGCCGCCGCGGTGACGGCCGGAGGCAGGTATGCCGGAAGCTGGCTGTTTTGCCAGCCGGAGCAGGCATATTTGCAGGCCCCCGCCTGCCTTGACCGGCTCGCGGAGCAGTTGCCCCGGATGGCGGCTGCGCTGGGCGATATCTTGGATAACAGCATTGAGCTTTCGCTGCCGCTGCCCTTGGCCGAACCCGCCGACCACCTGCTATTGCATCATATGAACCTGCAGGGCTATATCAGCGATACCTTTACCACCCTGCTGTGCTTTACCGACGCCGACGAAGCGATAGAATATGCGCTGGCCAGCATCGGCCGCCGGTTTGACCTTTCGCGGGTCTGCATCTTTGAAAACAGCGCCGACAGCGCCACCACCAGCAACACCTATGAATGGTGCGCCCCCGGGGTGGTTTCCATTAAGGAGGACTGTCAGGATTTGCCCTATCTGGCCGAGGGCCATGGTGAAAATTTTAACAGTCAGGGCATTTTTACCTGTGAGGATACAGCCAGCCTGCCTCCTGTGCAGAGCGTGCGGTTTGTGGAGCACCACACCCATGCAATCCTGCAGTGCCAGTTGATGGTGGGGCAGGAGCCCATCGGCATGCTCTCCTTTGACGAGTGCCGCCGTTGCCGGAGCTGGGACGAGGCCGAAATAGCGTCGGCTTCGATGCTGGCAAAGATTCTCACCACCCTTATTCTGCGCAGAAATATGTACGCTACGCTGATACAGGCCATGGAAGAGATGGTGGAGCGGGAGCAGCGCATCCGCAGGCAGCTTGACCTGCAGGATTCTGTCAACAAAATGTACGAAGAGGTTTTCACCTCGGATAATACGCAGGATACCATCGACCGCATATTCGAGATGGTGGGCAAAAAGTACCGGGTATCCCGCCTCAGCCTGTGGGAGGCGATGCTCAACCGCACCAGCATTGTCAACACCGCCGAGTGGTGCGCCCCCGGCGCACAGCCCCGCATCGGGCAGGGGGGCGCGGTGGCCTACGCCGAGTATGAGGCCTTCTGCCGGGATTACCACGACTCCCACGGCAGCTTTTACTGCGAGGATACCGCCGGGCTGGAGTGCGGCCTCACCGGCTTTTTCAAAGAACGCTCGATTGTATCGACGCTGCAGACCTCTATCCGGGTTTCGGGCAGCATCGACGGCTTTATCTCGGTGGAGGAATGCAC
>JAEWWW010000004.1 GCA_023396215.1 Bacillota bacterium
CGCGGTGCAGCGCGTCATCGCACAAACCCAGTCAATTACCTTTTTGGCGGTACCCTTCTTTATCTTTGCCGGCAACCTGATGAACCGCACCGGCATCACCGAAAACCTCATCAGCTTCGCGCGGCTCATCACCCGCCGGATGGTGGGCGGCATCGCCCAGGTGTCGGTGGTGCTCTCCACCATGATGGGCGGTGTTTCCGGCTCGGCGGTGGCCGACGCTTCGATGGAAGCCCGCGTCCTCGGCCCCGAGATGATTAAACGGGGCTACACCAAGGGCTACGCCGGCGGCGTTATCTGCCTGACCTCCCTGATTACCGCAACCATCCCTCCCTCGCTGGGTCTTATTCTCTACGGCTTTGTCGGCGGGGTTTCCATCGGCAAGCTGTTCACCGCGGGCATCATTCCCGGCATTATGATGATGACCGTGCTGATGACCACCGTTTCTATCACCGCAAAAAAGAGAAAGTTTGACCTGCCCACGCCCGACACAAAAAAACCCAGCATCGGAGAGATTTTGCAGGAGCTGAAAAAATCCATCTGGGCGCTTATCTTCCCGCTGATTCTCATCATCGGTATCCGCTTTGGCCTTTTCACCCCCACCGAGGCCGGCGCCTTCGCGGTCATCTATGCCATTCTGGTGGGCATTTTCGTCTACAGAAAATTGACCTGGGAAAACTTTTTAGCCGCGCTCAAAGACTCCTTTATCGACAACGGCGGCATTATTCTGATTATCGCCCTTTCCGGCATCTTCAGCTATGCCCTCACCGTCGAGCAGACCCCCGTGCTGCTCACCAACTTCCTCTTCGGCATCACCACCAACCCCAACATGCTGATGGTCATCATTATCCTCTTCCTGGTGGTTTCCGGCATGTTTATCGACAGCAACGTCAACATCATGCTGCTGACCCCTCTCTTCCTGCCGGTGCTTGAGCGGATGGGCGTCGACCCGGTTCACTTCGGCATCTGCATGATGACCATTGTTACTATGGGCTGCATGACCCCCCCTGTGGGCACCGCCCTTTACACCGTATGCGACATCCTCGACTGCCCCATTGAAGACTACTTCAAAGAAACCCTGCCCTTCTACGCAGCGGTTATCCTGCTGGTTCTTGCGCTGATCTTTATGCCGGGTATTGTGATGTGGCTGCCCAATCTGGTCTATTAATCCGGCCGCTTAAGTCGGCCGCTATGCGAAAGCTGCCCTGTTGCCGCAGGGGCGGGCAGCCCGAAAAGACCCTGCCGCGGCAGGCATTTACGTGACTATACAACAAAGGGAGCTTTACGAACTATGAAAATGAGTTTTAGATGGTTTGGGGAAGGGCATGACTCGGTAACGCTGGAGCAAATCCGCCAGATACCGGGCATGCAGGGGGTTATCACCACCCTGTACAGCACCAAACCGGGCGAGGAATGGAGCCTCGAGGAAATCCGCAAAATGAGAAAACAGGTGGAGGACGCGGGGCTTAAAATACTGGGCATCGAGAGCGTAAACATCCACGACGCCATCAAGATAGGCTCGCCCGACCGTGAGCAGTATATCCAGAACTACATAAAGACGCTGGAAAAGCTGGCCAGCGAGGATATCCGCATGGTTTGCTACAACTTTATGCCGGTCTTTGACTGGACCCGCAGCGACCTTGCGAAAAAACGCCCCGACGGCTCCACCGTGCTGGCCTACGACCAGAACGTGATTGACCAAATCAACCCGCAGGAGATGTTTGCCCAGCTGGATAAAAACGCCAACGGCTTTGTGATGCCCGGGTGGGAGCCCGAGCGGATGGCGACGGTCAAAGAGCTGTTTGAAAAGTACGCCGTGGTGACCGAGCAGAAGCTGTTCGATAACCTTGTGTACTTCCTCAACGCCATCATGCCCACCTGCGATAAATATAATATCGACATGGCCATCCACATCGATGACCCGGCGTGGAGCGTCTTCGGCCTGCCCCGCATCATCACCAGCAAGGAGGCCATCCTGCGCCTGATGGAGGCTGTTCCCAACCCCCACAACGGCGTAACCCTCTGCACCGGCAGCCTCAGCTCCAACCCCGCCAACGATATCCCCGATATCATCCGCAGCCTCAGGGGCCGCATCCACTTTGCCCATGTCCGCAACACCAAGCACACCGCCCCCGGCGTCTTTGAAGAGGCCGCCCACTACGCCTCCGACGGCTCGCTGGATATGTATGAGATTGTGAAAGCCTTTGTAGAGATTGGCTTTGAAGGCCCCGTCCGCCCCGACCATGGCCGCGCCATCTGGGGCGAGGTTTCAATGCCCGGCTACGGCCTGTATGACCGCGCTCTGGGCTCACAGTACCTGCTGGGGCTCTATGATGCTGTTAAGCGTCAGACCGGCGGTCAGGGGTAAGCGCCATGCTGAAGGTAATGATTGTAGGCTGCGGGGGCATTGCCCCCGCTCACATCGAGGGCTACCTCTGCTTTGGAGACAAGGCGCAGGTGGTGGCGCTGGTGGATAACAGCCTGGAGCGGGCAGGCGGGCTTATCGAAAAATATCAGCTCCAGGCCACAGCGGCCACCGACTATCTGCCGCTGCTGAGCGGGGTGGACGTGGTTTCGGTCTGCACCCCGCCCGCGCTGCATGCCCAAATTGCCTGCGACGCTCTGGACGCGGGCTGCCATGTACTGCTCGAAAAGCCCATGGCCCCCTCCCTTGAGGAGTGCGACCGCATTATCGCCGCCGCCCAAAGGAACAACCGGGTGCTGTCGGTGGTGGGGCAGTCGCGGTTTATCTCCAGTATCAAAAATGTCGTCGATCTGGTAAAATCGGGGGAGTACGGCAAGCTGCATTACGCCCGGGTCAACTCGGTCTGGTACCGGGGCCAGAGCTACTACGACCTGCGCTGGCGCGGCCGGTGGGAGGTTGAGGGCGGCGGCTGTACCCAGAACCATTCCATCCACCACATCGACCTGCTGCTCTGGGCCAAGGGCATGCCCAAAACGCTGCGCGCCTTTATGACCAACCTGAACCACCGCAACTCGGAGGAAGAGGATTTTTCCTCTTCGCTGCTCACCTATGCCGACGGCAGCGTGGCCGAAATCACCAGCACACTGGTGTCCCACGGCGAGCCCCAGTACCTCCAGTTCCAGATGGAGCAGGCAGCGGTGGCCATCCCCTTTCAGGCCTACGCTTCCAAACCGAGGGACAACGGCTTTCCCGAGGATGACCCCGACATGCGGGCAAGGGTGGAGGCCGACTTTGCGGCCCGCCCCCGGCTGGCCCATGAAAACCACGACGGGCAGGTGGGCAACTTTTTGGCGGCCATCGGCGGCGAAGAGCCGTTGGCGGCAACCGGGCAGGATGGCCGCAACTCTATCGAGCTGATTACAGCCGTCTACAAATCGGCGCTGACCGGAGAGACGGTGGAGTTCCCCATTGCCAAAGACGATATCTTTTACGGGCTGGAGTGGCGCAAAACCGCGCATCACTTCAACGAAAAGACAAAGGATGTGGAGGCTTTTGCCGACACCACCATCACCAGCTTCAAAAATAAATTCTGAGGTTTTTATAGAATGAAAGAGATAATGAAAGACGGCCTGAACATCGGCGTCTATGAAACCCGGCCGGAGATGGGCCGGGCCGCCGCCCAAAAGACAGCGGCGCTGATTGCCGGGCTGCTGCAAACGCAGGACGAGGTCAACATGATTTTCGCGGCCGCTCCCTCCCAAAACGAGATGCTGGCGGCATTCGCGGCATCGGATGTGGATTTCGGCAGGATAAACGCCTTTCATATGGATGAATATCTGGGCCTTGCGCCCGGCGCGCCCCAGCGCTTTTCACGCTATCTGGACGAGCATATCTTTGGCCTGCACAGCTTCAAGAGTATCCACTATCTGGGCCTGAGCGGCGACGCCGGACAGGAAGCGGCCCGCTATACGGCGCTTCTGAAGGAGTACCCCATCGACATCACGCTGGCAGGCATCGGCGAAAACGGCCACATCGCCTTCAACGACCCCCACGAGGCCGACTTTAACGACCCCCATCTGGTCAGGAGGGTTTCTCTCGATCTGGCCTGCCGCCAACAGCAGGTGAACGACGGCTGCTTTGCCCGTCTTGAGGATGTGCCCGAATATGCTCTGACCCTGACCATCCCCGCCCTGATGGCGGCAAAATACATCGTCGCGACGGTGCCGGGCCCCACCAAGCGGGCGGCACTCACCCGCGCCGTCACCGGCGAAATCTCACCCGAGTGCCCGGCTTCGGTGATGCGCCGTCACCCGGGCTGCTACCTCTTCTGTGATGAAGAGAGCGCAAAAGACCTGCTGTAAAACCCGCCGCTCCGGGCCGCATTGCAGCCGGAAAACAACAGGCCGGTTTTACCGCAGATAACAAGGAGTTGATTGTTTTGAAACTGAGCTTAGAGGGCATTCGGTCGGCGGACTATGCCGAAAAGGGCTACCTGCTGCCCGGCTTTGATATTCAGGCGGTGGCAAAGCGCACCAAGTCAGCCCCCAAATGGGTGCACTTTGGGGCGGGCAACATCTTTCGGGCTTTCCCCGCCGTGCTCTGCCAAAAGCTGCTGGAGCAGGGCCTGACCGATACCGGCATCACCGTGGTGGAATGCTTCGACGAAGAGATTATTGATAAAGCCTTTACCCCCTTTGACAACCTGACGCTGGCAGTTTCGCTCAAGAGCGATGGCACGGTGGAAAAACGGGTGGTCGCTTCGGTCTGCGAGGCGCTGGGTTACTCCCAAAACCTTGCCCGCGTCGAAGAGCTGCTCACCGACAGCGGCCTGCAGATGGTCAGCATGACCATCACCGAAAAGGGCTACAGCGTCACCGACCCGCAGGGCAACCCGCTGCCCTTCTGCGCGGGCGACTTTGAAAGCCTCGATAAGCCGGTTTCGATTATGGCCATCCTCACCCGCCTGATGCACAAGCGCTATCTGGCCGGCGGCCACAAGCTGGCGCTGGTTTCGATGGATAACTGCTCCCACAACGGCACCATTCTGCAAAACGCCATGCTGACGCTGGCAAAGGCGTGGCAGCGGCGGGGGCTGGTGGAGCAGGGCTTTGTGGATTACCTCAGCGACGGCAGCCGGGTTTCCTTCACATGGAGCATGATTGACAAAATCACCCCCCGCCCCGCCGAGGAGGTCATCGCACTGCTGGAGCGGGATGGCTTCGAGGGCGCGCAGGTGGTGGTCACCGGCCGCGGCACCTATGTCTCCGGCATGGTCAACGCCGAGGAATGCGAGTATCTGGCCGTTGAGGACAGCTTCCCCAACGGGCGCCCCCCGCTGGAGAAGGTGGGCGTGATTTTCGGCGACCGCGAAACGGTCGACCGCATCGAGCGTATGAAGGTCTGCACCTGCCTTAACCCGCTGCACACCTGCCTCGCCATCTACGGCTGCCTGCTCTCCTACACCAAGATATCCGACCAGATGCAGGACAGCACCTTGGTGGATTTCATCAAACGCATCGGTTATGTTGAGGGGATGCCGGTGGTGACCGACCCCAAAATCATGAGCGCCAAGCAGTTTTTGGATGAGGTGGTTCAGCTGCGGCTGCCCAACCCCTTTGTACCCGATACACCCCAGCGCATCGCCTGCGACACCTCAAAGAAAATTCCGGTGCGCTTTGGTGAAACGCTGAAATCCTATATCGCCGGCGGCAAAAGCGACCTTTCCTTCCTCACCTTCATCCCGCTGGTCTTTGCGGGCTATGCCCGTTACCTCACCGGCATTGACGACCGGGGCGAGGCCTTTGCGCTTTCACCCGACCCCAATCTGGAGGTGCTTCGCCCGCTGGTGCAGGGCTTCGGGCTGGGCAAGTCCGCCCCCCGCGACGGCCTGCGCAGGCTCTTTTCAGACGCCGCCATCTTTGGGGTAGACCTCTATGCCCACGGTCTGGGCCAAAAAGCCGAAGCCATGTTTGAAGAGATGGCAGCCGGGCCGGGCGCTGTGCGCGCCACGGTGGAGCGCTACCTTGCACAACATTAGGGCCTGTTGACGCTACCGTTCAACGCCCATTTTATGGCGCGTTTTGCGCCATACCGCGTTTCATTTTTTTGAAATACGCTGAGTATTCCTTCAAAAATTTGCCTTGTCTGACACAAAACGCGCTCAGAAGCTAAGCATTTCAGATAGTGTCAACAGGCCCCAGTAAAGGCAGGAGGAGATAACATGAAGCCCTTCATGGACGAAAATTTTCTGCTGACCACCCCCGCGGCGGTTACGCTCTACCACCAGTATGCCAAAAAGATGCCCATCGTCGACTACCACTGCCATATCAACGTGAGCGAGATCTGCGAGGATAAAACCTACGAGAACCTGACGCAGGTCTGGCTGTACGGCGACCATTACAAATGGCGGGCGATGCGGCTTTACGGCGTCGAGGAGAAATACATCACCGGCGACGCCAGCGACTATGACAAGTTTTTGGCCTATGCCCGGGTGGTG
>JAEWWW010000009.1 GCA_023396215.1 Bacillota bacterium
GCGTCTATTATAGACACGCCGGGGCATACCGCAGATTCTATTTCGCTTTTGCTGGACGACGGCAGCTTGTTTTGCGGCGACGCCGCAATGAATGGGTTCCCCAGCCTGCACAAAGTGCCCATCTGGGCGGAGGACAAAGAGGCCTTACTGCGCTCCTGGCAAAGGATGATTGCGTGCAAGCCGGTAAGGATTTACCCCGGCCACGGTAGGCCGTTTGACTGCAGTGAGCTGGAGAAAAATGACCGCAAGGCTCAAAAGATGAAGCTGTACCCCTTGAGCGATACATAAGCGCACCTTATGAGCGCTTTTGAAATTGCTTTGTTTACCTGATACAAGGAGGGCCGCGATGAAAAGGAGAACCGTCACCAAGACCTCTGTTTTTCCGGCGTCAAAAGAGGTTATCTTCCATCTGCTCAAAGAACTAAAGACCTTGCAGTATGTCGCGGCGCCGCTTGCAAGCTTTGCTCCCATAAATGGCAGCGAAGATATGGTCTGGCAGGAGAAGGTTGATTTTGCCTTTCGGCTTAGACTATTCGGCTTTTTGCCCCTTGGAATACATACGATACATGTGATTGAATTTGACCAAGCGTCATATGAGATATTCACCAATGAAACAAACAGGCATGTGCCAGTGTGGAACCACCGTATCACTCTGAAACCGGCCGGAGCCGGGAAAACACAATACACCGATGAGGTAGAAATCTACGCGGGGTGGAAAACGCCGTTGATTTACCTTTGGGCGAAGTGCTTTTATGCCCACAGGCAAAAAAAGTGGGCCAGCTTATTGCGGCACAGCGCGGAGCAAACAAAATGCTGAATTTGTACGGGTTTTCGGTGTATCCTACACTATAATCCCATCTTTGCTACAGGGGCAGTATGCTGCCGCGCATTGGTTTGCAGCCCTGCCGATAACGGGCGGGCATTCTGGTTTTTAAATGGCACAATATCCAAAGATATGTTAAAATGAGAGCGCCTGATACAAAGAGCCGCCCCTGGGCAAAGGGGACAGGCCCTCCGCCCGCCTGTGGCCGGAGGATGTGGGAAAAGCCCGGCCCGGGCGCGACAGAAGGGCGATTTTATAAGGGGGCATACACATGAATTATCTGTTGGACACCGCCGACATTGAGACGATACAGCGGGCTGCCGACTATCTGCCGGTTTCGGGGGTGACCTCTAACCCCAGCATCGTTAAGGAGGAGGGCCGCATCGACTTTTTTGCCCATATGAGGACTATCCGCAAAATCATCGGCATCACCCGTTCGCTGCATATTCAGGTCACCGCCACCAGCGCCGACGGCATTTTAAGGGACGCCGACGCCCTGCTGGAAAAGGTTGACCCGCAGGTTTATATTAAAATTCCGGTCACATTAGAGGGTCTGCGGGCCATCAAGCTGCTGAAGCAGCAGGGCAAAAACGTTACCGCCACCGGCATTTATACCATTAACCAAGGGCTGCTGGCCATGGAGGCGGGGGCCGATTACCTTGCGCCCTACTACAACCGCATGGAAAGCCTGAACCTGAACCCCGAGGAGGCTATCTCCTTTTTTACCCGGATGATTGAGCTGTATGGCTACCAGACCAAGGTGGTCGCCGCCAGCTTTAAGAATATTGGTCAGGTGAACCGGGCCTTTATGGCGGGCGCGCAGGCGGCCACCCTTAACCCGGCGCTCATTGAGGCCGCGCTGGCGATGCCCGACATCACCAAAGCGGTAGAGGAGTTCAGCCTCGACTGGCAGAGCATTTACGGCGACAAGCTGATTGCCGACCTGTAGAAGCGACACCCGCCACTTTGGATGGGCTGCCCTTTAGGTATGGAGCCGACGACGGCAGATAAAATCGGGTTCATGGAGGAACAGGGATGAAAACCATTGGACTACTGGGCGGGATGAGCTGGGAAAGCACCGTCACCTATTACCGGCTGATTAACGAAACGGTGAAGGAGAAGCTGGGCGGGCTGCACAGCGCAAAATGCCTGCTTTACAGCGTAGATTTTGCCGAGATTGAAGCCTGCCAGTCCAGAGGCGAATGGGAAAAAAGCGGTGAGATACTGGCCGCAGCGGCGGCGGCGCTGGAAAGAGCCGGGGCCGATTTCATCGTTATCTGCACCAATACCATGCACAAGGTGGCCCCGCAGATAGAGGCCGCCGTCACTATCCCGGTGGTACATATTGCCGAAGCCACCGCCGACCAACTGGAAGCCGGCGGCATCACCAGAGTGGCGCTGCTGGGCACAAGGTACACCATGACCCAGGATTTTTACCGGCAGAAGCTCATCGACCGGGGCATCGAGGTGCTGATACCCGAAGAAGCGGATATCGAGCTGGTCAATGCGGTCATCTACAACCAGCTTTGCCTTGGCATAATCTCGGAAGCCTCAAAGGCAGAGTATATCCGGGTGATGCGGGCGCTGGCCCGGCGGGGGGCGCAGGGGGTTATTCTGGGCTGCACCGAGATTGGCCTGCTGGTGGGGCAGGCCGATGTGGAAATCCCGCTGTTTGATACCGCGGAGATACATGCAAAAAAAGCCGCGCTGCTGGCGATGGGTCTGTAAAAAAGGCCGCAGCCCTGCAAAACGCCGCCGCCCATGCACAGATGGGCGGCGGCGCTGTTTTTTTGGTTATAGCCCGGCAAAGGCGGCATGCTTAAACCGCGCTGCCCAGCATATGGCGCACCCGCATAAAGGTGAGGCGGTTGCGCACATAGGGTGAAACCTCCAGCAGCCTGGGCAATACCGCTTCCTCCAGCCCCAAATCTGCCAGCGTGCTTTTGGCGCCGATTTCGCGAAAGAGCTCCTCCAGCTCCTCACGGGTGGGCAGCCCTGCAATCAGCTTGCGGATATTGGGCCACTGCTCCCCTATTCTTTCGGGGGTGACCTGCGCCAGACAGTCCTTGTTGTTTTCAGCCAGCACCGAGGCCAGCAGCCGCTTGCCGAAAATGCCCTCAAGGTAGCTTTCTGCGATGGGCTCATAGGCTTGCAGACAGGGGCGGATATCCTCGATGGCGGCAAGGCGGTGGTATTCCCCCGCAGCCAGCGCCGCGCCTACCCCGACCTTTTCGCCGTGCAGGGCGGTGGAGCGCACCGGCAGGCCCTCGGGCTCCATCTCAATAAAGTGGGAGATATGATGCTCTGCCCCCGAGGCGGGGCGGGAGTTGCCCATCATCTGCATGGCAAGCCCCGACAGCAGCAGGCCGTAGGTGAGCTGCTCAAAGGCGTCGGTATCCTGCCGCACCACCTTGCGGCAGGAGCTGTGCACCGCCGCGGCCGCCTGACGGGTCATATCCTCAATCACCGGGCAGAGGAACTCGCCGGTAAGCAGGTGGGCGATGTTCCAATCCAAAAGGGCGGTGTATTTGCCCAGAATATCCCCTACCCCGCTCAGGGCGAGGTGCGGCGGCGCCTGACGGATGACCTCGGTATCGGCCAGAACCATGATGGGCGCCACACCGGGCAGCGTCTTTTTAAAGCCCTCCCATGTCATGGCCGAAACGGTGGAGCAGAAGCCGTCCACGCTGGCGGCGGTGGGGCAGGATACAAAGGGGATGCCCCGCTCGTTGGCGCAGTAGCGCACGATATCATGCACCGTGCCGCTGCCTACCGCGATGAGTATCTCCACATCCTGCTCCAACTGGGCCAGCACCCTGGCGGTGCCGTGCTCGTCGGCGTGCAGGTTTTCGGCCGGCAGGATAATCTCCTGCTGCACCGCCGGGCGCACAAGGCCGCCGGCGTTATATGTATTCTGGTCGTAAACCGCCGCGCGCTTGCCGCCTGCCCCCACCTGTGCCATAAATTCGTCAAACCTTTTCAGGCAGCCGCTTTCGATAATCACCAGTTTGGTGAACATCTCATGGCTGTGGCCGCAGCGGCAGGCCCCGCTGTATTTTTTACTGTCAATGGTTATCATCTGCCCAACCTCCCGCAATGCTGTAGCAACCAATGCCCTCATAGAGCATTTTGAAGCTTTTTCGCAATTTATAGTTTCGATTTATTTCAAATTATAACGTATTAAATTTCGATTGTCCAGTATTTAGAAATTCAATTTATATTTTTATCTGCCATGGGCGGTGCAGGCACGGCGTTTGACAACCCAAAGTGCAGGCGGTAAGATAGAGAAAACAGTGGGCGCTGCCAAGCCCCCGGCAGACGGCCCCAAAAGGATAAAGCGGGAGGACAGCTTTTGATGCGAAGCAGTGAACGAAAGGCATATATCCTGCGCCAGCTGGAGGATAAATCCACCGTGACGGTGGCCGAGCTGAGCGCCGCGCTCTCTCTTTCGGAGGTGAGCGTACGCAAGCTGCTGGCCGCCATGGAGGCCGACGGGCAGTTAAAGCGAACCTGGGGCGGCGCTGTCAGCGCCTATGGCTCACTGCGGGAGCTTTCTCACCGGGAAAAAGAGCCGCTGCATCTGCCCGAAAAGCAGGCCATTGCCCGGGAGGCCTACCGGCGTATCAAGGACGGCGAGGCCATCTTTTTGGATGTGGGCACCACCACGCTGGAGCTGGCCCGCCTGATTGTAACCGGGCCGTTGCGCAACATTCTGGTCAGCACCAACTCCATCCATCTGGCCATGGAGCTGAGCAAGGCCGAGAATATCCATGTGATTGTCATCGGCGGCGAGCTGCGGGGCAATATCTATTCCTGCGTGGGCTCGCTTGCCGACTGGTCGCTGCGGCAGTTGTTCTTTGACCGGTGCTTTATCTCCTCCAACCGCTTTTCTGTGGAGCATGGGGCCACTACCCCCATCTTTCAGGAGGCCGACGTAAAGCGCCTCGCCCTCGGGGCCTCCAAGGAGCGCTGCTTCTTGCTGGATAGCAGCAAGTTTGGGGATGATTCTCTGGTGCTGGTGGCGGCCCCCGCCGAAATGGATACCCTGATTACCGACTGGCACGCCCCCCAGCGGCTGTTGCAGGGCTTTGCCGAAAAAGGGGTGGAGGTCATTGCCGCCCAGCCCCCGCAGCCGTAACGCCGTTTTTGTAAGCTGCCCTGTTTTTAACATCATTGATATCAAAAGGCCGGATGGCTGGCGCCCCTGCGTAGGGCGCCAGCCATCCTTTTTTGCATATCGGGCAGATTGCACATTTTTAGGCCCTATTATTTGGACACATACTGTATATTATGAGCAATGTTACATTGTTGAAACAATTGAAACAATATTATGAATAATTTACCTTTTATGATGGTGATGTGCAGTAAAAGTAGAGAAAATCCATAATACCCGCTTCCTCTGCGGCTCCACTGGGTTTACTCGGCGGCAACCGGGCCTGACTGGTGTGCAACAACTGTTTGTCAAATGAGAGGAGAGTATCTGTGAGCGTAAATATTACCATCAAGAATGCCAGAAAGCAGTTCGGGGAGGCGGTTATCATCCCCGATTTGAGCCTGAACATCAAGGAAGGGGAATTTTTCACCCTGCTTGGCCCCTCGGGCTGCGGCAAAACCACCCTCCTGCGCATGATAGCGGGCTTTAACAGCATTGAGGGCGGCGAATTTTACTTTAACGATACCTTGGTCAACGATATGGACCCCGGCAAGCGCAACATCGGCATGGTGTTCCAGAACTATGCCATCTTCCCCAACATGACGGTGCGCAAAAACGTTGCCTTCGGCCTAAAAAACCGCAAGATGCCCTCCGACGAGGTGAAAAAGCTGACCGACGAGTTTTTAAAACTGGTGCATGTTGACCAGTACGCCGACCGCATGCCCGACCGCCTCTCGGGCGGCCAGCAGCAGCGTGTGGCGCTGGCCCGGGCGCTGGTTATCCACCCCGACGTGCTGCTGATGGATGAGCCGCTTTCTAATCTGGACGCAAAGCTGCGCGTCGAGATGCGCACCATCATCAAAAACCTGCAGCACAGCGTAGGCATCACCACTGTGTATGTCACCCACGACCAGGAGGAGGCCATGGCGGTTTCTGACCGCATCGCCGTAATGAATGGGGGCGTTATCCAGCATGTGGGCGCGCCCAAGGATATCTACCAGCGCCCGGCCAACCTCTTTGTTTCCACCTTCATCGGGCGCTCCAACCTGCTTAAGGGCGAGCTGGTGGTAAAGGACGGCGTACCCCATCTGAAGTACGGCTCCTACGAGGTGCCCATGCCCAATGTGCTGCCCCAGCACGCCAAAGACCAGCCGGTTGTAATCTCGGTCAGGCCGGAGGAGCTGCTGATGCAGCGGGGCGAGGAGAACGGCATCAAGGCGATGGTGGACGACAGCGTATTCCTTGGGCTGAACACCCACTACTTCATGCATCTGGAGGACGGCACCGAGGTGGAGTCGATACAGGAATCCACCATCGACAGCATCATCCCCAACGGCACCCCCATCCGGCTGGCCATCAACACCGAAAAGGTGAACCTGTTTACCGAGGACGGCTCCACAAACATCCTGAGCGGCGTAAAAAACGATTGTGGAACCGCTGCCTGTGCGGAGGGCTAAGCCATGACGACATTAACCCGCAAAAAGCTTGATATCTGGAGCTCGCTCACCATCTTTTTCATCCTGTTTTTTGCCCTGTTTCTGCTTTATCCCCTCTTTGGGATTTTAAAGGAATCGGTGATTACCCCTGCCGGTGAGTTCTCCTTAAAGGAATTCGTCAAGTTCTTCTCGCAGTCTTACTACAGCAAAACCATCATCAACAGCTTTAAGGTTTCTCTCGCCATCACCGTCGCCACCTTACTTATCGGTGTTCCCTTCTCTTACTTCTACACCTTTTACCGGCTCAAGGGGGCCAAAACGCTGTTTGTAATCAGCATCCTGTGCTGCATGTCCGCCCCTTTCATCGGCGCTTACTCCTGGATTTTGCTGCTGGGGCGCTCGGGCGTTATCACCGTTTTTCTCAAAAATATATTCGGTATCAGCATAGGCAGCATCTATGGCTTTGGCGGCATCCTGCTGGTGCAGGCCCTCAAGCTTTTCCCGCTGGTGTTTGTCTATATGAACGGCGCGTTTAAGAACATCGACAACTCGCTGCTGGAGGCTTCGGCCAATCTGGGCTGCTCCGGCGTCAAACGTTTTTGGAAGATTATACTGGGCCTTTCGATGCCCACCATCCTGGCGGCTTCTCTCGTGGTGTTTATGCGCGCCTTTGCCGACTTTGGCACCCCGCTGCTCATCGGCGAGGGGTACCGCACCTTCCCCGTCGAGATTTACAACCAGTATTTGGGCGAGGGCGGCGGCAACCACAACTTTGCGGCGGCCATCAGCGTAATTGCCATCTGTGTCACCGCGCTGGTCTTTTTCATCCAGAAATATGCCACCAGCAAGTTCAACTTCTCTATCAACGCCCTGAACCCCATGGAGAAAAAGAACGCCACCGGCGTAAAGGGCTTTTTGATGCACCTTTACTGCTACCTGCTTGTGGCCATCGCCTTTCTGCCGCAGCTTTACATCATCTACCTTTCCTTCCGCAACAGCAATCAGGGGGTATTTTTGCCCGGCTTCTCGATGGCAAGCTACAAGGCGGCCATGAGCAAGCTGCTGGTGCGTTCGGTGAAAAACACCATTGTGATGGGCGCGGGCTCGCTGACCATCATCATTGTGTTCGCCATCCTCATCGCCTATCTGGTGGTGCGCCGCAGCAGCCTGATTAACAACACCATTGACACCATGTCGATGCTGCCCTACATCATGCCCGGCTCGGTCATCGGCATCGCCCTTGTCATCGCTTTTGGCAAGCAGCCTTTGGCCCTCACCGGCACCATGACCATTATGGTGCTTGCGCTGGTCATCCGCCGGATGCCCTACACCATTCGTTCGGCCACCGCGACGCTGATGCAGATACCCATCAGCATTGAGGAGGCTGCCATCAGCCTCGGGGCCTCCAAGCTGAAGACCTTTGTGCGCATCACGGTGCCGATGATGTCCAGCGGCATTATATCCGGCGCTATCCTGAGCTGGGTTTCGATTGTAACCGAGCTTTCCAGCGCAATCATTCTCTACAACAACCGCAACATCACCCTCACAATGTCGGCCTATGTGGCCATATCCCGCGGCAACTACGGTCTGGCCGCCGCATTTTCGGCGATACTGACCCTGCTGACCAGCGTTTCGCTGCTGGTGTATCTGGCCATCAGCAAGTCGGAGGATATCCAACTGTAGCACCCCCGGTACAAACGGTTTTCCACCGCGGAGCATGGGCGCTTTTCGGCAAATGGGAGGCGCCCCGGCCCAGCGGAGAAAATACAGCCATCATGAATGAGAAAAGGAGAAAAGTGTATGAAACGTCTTTTTGCCGCTTTGCTATGCGCAGCTCTGGTACTCTCACTGGCCGCCTGCGGCGGCTCTGCTCCCGCCCCGGCCCCGGCTCCCGCCCCTGCTCCCTCGGGGAACGCCCCTGAAAGCAGCAGTGAAACCAAAATCAGCGGGCCGCTGGTGCTCTACTCCTCGATGACCGAGAACGACCTTGACAACCTGCTGAAGGGCTTCGGCGAGCTGTACCCAGACGTAGAGGTTGAAGTGGTGAACGGTTCGGCCGGTGAGCTGACCGCCCGTATCGCCGCCGAAGCCGGCAACCCCCAGGGCGATATCATGTGGGGCGGCCTTAACTCGGGCGACGGAGATGTTCATACCGCCATCTTTGAGCACTGGCTCACCGAGTATGAAGCCGACCTCCCCGACGCTTACAAATCTCCCAACGGTTTTTACAGCCTCGACCACCTCTCCACCATCGTTTTTTGCGTCAACACCGACCTTGAAGCCGAACTGGGCCTGAATATCACCGGTTATGCAGACCTGCTCGACCCTAAGCTGAAGGGCAAAATTGTTTTCTCTGACCCCAACTCCTCCTCTGCCGCATGGAACAACGTTGCCAACATGATGACCGTCTTTGGCCACGACAGCGCCGAAAGCTGGGATTATATCGAGAAGTTCCTGCGCAACGACGTGGTAATCACCACCTCCTCCTCGGTTTGCTTCAAGGCGGTGGGCGACGGCGAGTATGTCGTCGGCCTGACCTACGAGGACGGCGCCTCTACCCTGCTGAAATCGGGCGCCAAAAACATCAAGATGGTGTATCCCAAGGAAGGCGCTTCCGGCTTTGCATTTGGTCTGGGCATCATCAAGGGCGCCCGCAACATGGACGCCGCAAAAGCCATGGCCAACTACCTGATGGGCCCCGAAGGCCAGACCTACATGGGCAACGCGCTGGGCACCCTGCGCTTCACCAACCCCAAGGCCAGCTATGAAAGCCCCTACCTGCCTGCCGACAGCGAAATCAACTGGGTTGTGCGCGACAACAAGTGGCTGTCTGCCAACAAAGAAAAAATCCTGACCCGCTGGAACGAGTTGTATGTTAAAATCCACGGCTAAGCGTTAGCTGTAACCTCCGGTTTCTGCCCGGCTTTTGCCGGGCAGAAATGCGCCTGTCTAAAAGCGGCGGGCTGTATAGTGGGTACCGGGTACCCACTATGCCCCCGGTTTCGCTCCGCAGATATCACTGAATGATAAGATACGGGGGCAGACATCCCCCTACGCCCCCATGCCGCTCTGTGCAGCCGGTGGCTTTTAACGCCTTGGTTTCTGCCCGGTTTTTGCCGGGCAGAAACTTTGCTGTATCCGACTGCTTCTCCATGGTTTTGTTTGCTTTTAGGCGTGCAATGTGCTATCCTAAAACTATATATAATACACAAATTAGCACCATTTATACGGTGAAAAATATGAAAATATTGATTGTTGACGATGAAAAAGATATCGTAAACCTGATACAGCGGAGCCTTGAGATGGAGGGCTACAAGGCCTTTTGCGCTTACAACGGGGCTGAGGCTCTGCAGATGCTCAAGGCAGTTGACCCGGATATCGTGCTGCTGGACATCATGCTGCCCGATATCGACGGGTATGGCGTGCTGCAGAAAATCCACGAGTATGACAGCACCAAGCCGGTGATTTTCATCACCGCTCAGGATAAGCTGACCAACCGAATTTTGGGGCTGGAGCTGGGGGCGGACGACTACATTACCAAGCCCTTCAACACCAAGGAGCTGGTGCTGAAAATCAAGGCGCTGTGGCGGCGCATCCATCAAACCAGGCTGGCCAGCGAGAGCAGCGGCGGCAGCACCATCCGCCACGGCGGGCTGGAGATACACCCCGCCCTGCGCAAGGTGTTTGTAGAGGGCAGCGAGCGTGTGCTGACCTACAAAGAGTTTGACACCATCTACCTTTTGGCCCGCAACTACGCCCATGTTTACTCCCGCGACCAGCTTATCAACGAGATATGGGGCTTTGACTACACGGGAAACACCCGCGCGGTGGATATTTTGATAAAGCGGCTGCGCAGCAAGATTAAGCCCTGCGACAGCTACATACACACCCTTTACGGCGTGGGGTATAAGTTCGAGGCGGTGGATCAGCCATGATAGCCCGTTCGTTCCGGCGCAAAAAGCTACGCTCACAGTTCGTCTTGGTCAACCTCTGCGTCATTATGCCGATCATCCTGCTGCTGAGCGTCATTATGCTGGTAAGCTTTTTTCGGCAGCTGCACGAATCCGCCGTTGAGGCCATGCTGGATAAAAGCTATAGCTCGCAGCTGTATGCCATGCGGTATTTTTCGCTCAACAGCGAGCTGGATAACGCCACCCACCTGCAAAAGATTGCGCCCTACCTCGCTTCGCATATGGCCGACGCGGCCGGGGTGGATGTGGAGATACATGCCCGCGGCGGCATGCTGGCAAGCTCGACCCGCAGCCAGAGCCCAAGCTTTATCAGCGACGATATCCACAGCGCATTTGAAAACAAAGCTTATATGTTCGTGCCTCAAAAGGGCGGCACCGTGCTGTCTTTTTCCAGCCCTATTTATAACGCCGACGGCGAAACGGTGGGGATTATTCGCTTTTTGTACCCCATGACCAGCCAGTACCGCCAGTTGTGGCGGATGACGGCCATTATGGGCGGGATGACGGTGGCGGGGCTGCTGCTAATTATGGTGGTGGGCTTTCTCTTTGCCCGCAAAATCACCCGGCCCCTTTATCTGCTGCGCGATACGGTGAACCTGATGAAGGAGGGCAACCTGCATCAGCGCATCCCCCCGGTGGATAACGCCGAGATGGACGAGCTGGGCAGTGCCTTTAACCTCATGTGCGCCCGCCTGGACGAGTATATCACCATTTTGGACAGCCAGCAGCGCCAGCTTCGCCAGATATTCAACAACACCACCCACCAGCTAAAAACCCCGCTGACCTCCATCATCGGCTATTCCCAGATGATACAGCTAAACTCGGATAACGACCAGGTGTGCGAGGACGCTTTTATCATCGAGGAGGCGGGTGAAACGCTGCTGCGCTCGATAGAGGCGATGCTGGAGGAATCCCGCACCCAGACGCTGTGGCGCCCCCTGCAGGTGCAGACCTTCGCGCTGCGGCAGATGGTGCAGCAAAGCGTCAACCTGCTTAAGCCGCGGCTGCTGAAATATCAGATTATGGTGGAAAACCGGGTGGAGCAGGAGCAGCTGCTGACCACCGACCGCACCTTGGCGCAGGAGGTTGTGCTGGCGCTTTTGGACAACGCGGTGCTGCACAGCGGGTGCAGCAGGATATCCTTTTGGTGCAGCGCCGCCGAAGGCGGCGGCCTGCGGCTGCATATCCGGGATAACGGCAGAGGCATTGCGCAGGACGACGCGCCCTATGTGTTTAAGTCCTTTTACCGCAGTCCCGGCTTATCCACCGCCGGCAACGGGCTGGGGCTTTCGGTGTGCGAAAGCTTTATGCGCCGGATGGGCGGAACCATTACGCTGCAGTCCAATCAGGGCTCGGGGGCCGAGTTTGTACTGGAGTTCCCCGCGCCTTAGGGACCTTTGGCCACGCAACCGGCTGCCGGTGCCGCTGTGGGCAAACAGAAAAGTGTACAAGCGCTGCGGCTGTTTGATGCAGCCATCGATTTTACCGCTATAGACGAGGACGCTATGAGTCTTTTTTCGCTGAATAGAAATTTGCAGAATAACGGTAAGGAAAAACCGCAGAGCACCTCTTCGCTGCGGTTTGTTTGGCTGCTGCCGCTGCTGTCTGTGCTGGGGGCTATCCTTATCCTGCTCACCGCGTGGCAGCCCTACAACAAGGTTTTTACCGTGCCCGACGCCTCCTATGTGCAGCAGCTTTCACATCAGGCGGTGCCGCAGTCGCTCACCCTGCTGGACCCGGTTTGGGGCTCGGTTATCATCGAGCAGCCCGAAAAGGTGCTGGCCTGCTACGACCTGCTCACCCGCCTGCCTTTTGCCGAGCGCACCGGTAAAAGCACCGGGCGGATACGCAACCGCGAGCTGAGCGGCACCATCAATTTCCTTGACCGCTCCAACATTCATTTCAGCATCTATGACAGCGTGGTGGTGGATGGCATCGCCTATGCCGACGCCGCCACCCAGTCGGCCGCGTCCTTCCTGGTGCAGGATTTGTGCGAGGAGTTTTACACCCCCGAAAACCTGAGCCTGCTCATCGACCGCTACACCCGCATCGTGCTGCGCACCGACTCGAGTCGCGTCAATCTTTCGACCACCACCAAAAAGCAGCTGAAGGAAGAAATACAGGCCGCGACCTTGCTCAAAGACAGCGACCAGCTTTCGGCGGTGCTGCAAAGCAGGGGCAAGGCCCTGTGCCAGATAGAGATTTACACCGACGACGTGAGAAGCGAAACCGGCGACCGGCAGATACCGCAGATTTACATCGCCATGTACGGCAACGGGCTGTTGGTGGTGTATGATGTGGATAACTCTGTGGGCAGCGATATGCACCTGTTGGGCGACCTGAAGTCGGTCACCGCAATGTTCGAGTAGCCGCCGTAGGCGTGCTTGGAAAAGGCCCGCGCTTTGGGGCTCCAAACCGCCGTCAACCGGCCGATTAACAAGGAGGGTATGCTTATATGAAACGCTGTGTTCTGTTACTGCTTTCACTTGTGCTGCTGGGCGGCTGCGGCAGCGGCCCGATATTCCCCTTTTCGGCGCGGGGCAGCTCGTCGTCTTCGCTCCAACCCCCCGGCGATAGCCTCCCCCTTGCAGGCAAGAGCCTGAACATACTGGGGTCTTACCACGAGGATATGGTGAAACGGCTGGCCGAGATGTTTGAGGCCGAAACCGGCTGCCGGGTGGCCTATCTGCGCATGCCCACCGGCGAAGGGGTGGCACGGCTGACCGCCGAGAAGGATAACCCCACCTTTAACGTTTACATCGGCGGAACGGTTGACGCCCACGAAAACCTGAAGGAACAGGGCATTCTCCGGGCCTACCGCTCCCCCTTTGAGCATGAGATTCCCCAGCAGTACATCGACCCCGATGGGGTGTGGAAGGCCCAGTACCTTGAAACTCTCTCTATCGGCGTCAACACCGAGCGGTGGCGCACAGAGTTCCCCGGTCAGGAGATGCCCACCACTCTGGAGGAGCTGCTTAACCCCGCCTTTAAGGGCGAAATTATCACCCCTGATCCCTTCACCTCCGGCACCGGGTACACCTTTCTTTCTTCGGTTTTGCAGCTAATGGGCGAAGAAAAGGGCTGGAAGTACATCGAGGCCTTTAACGCGCAGGTGGGGCAATACACCGCCAGCGGCTACACCCCTGCCGAAAAGGCGGGGCTTGGGGAGTATCTCATCTGCGTGAACTTTCTTTCCGACCAGCTTATTGTGAGTACCTCGGGGTATTCCTTAACCAGCACCGTCTACACGGGGGCCGGGTGGTCGATGTGCCCTGTTTCGGTTGTGGCCGGTTCCGAAAAAAACACCGCAGCACAGATGTTCATCGACTTTAGCATCAGCAAACGGGCACTGGACGCTCTGGTGGAGCTGGGGCAATGCGTTGCCGTGCGTGAGGACAGCATCGCGCCGCAGGGCGGCAACGGGCTTGCCGGGCTGAACTTTAACCGGGATTACAGCCCCATTAAGGCCGCCGCCGACAAGGCCGAGATACTGGAGCGGTTTGGAGTCATAGTTGGATAGTCTATCTGCGAGCTGTAAGGTCATCAGCCAAGTGGAAGGGAGCATGTTATGGAGTGGAACAAAATTACCCCTGACGAGCTAAGGCACCTGTACTATGACAAAGAAATGACCGATAGTCAAATTGCCGCAATGTTTGATGTTTCCATTGGTAAGGTGACCTATAAAAGAAAGAAATTTAACATCAACATTAAAAACATGGTTTATGAGCAATTTCTTAAAAGCGATATCTTTATTAAAATGAACGCCGAGTCAAAAAAGCGTCTGCTTCAAAGGGATAACATCGATTCGATATCTAAGGCCGTCACCCATTTCATTTTTAGAAACGGTCCAGTAGAAGATATGCATGCCAATAATCAGCTATCTGAACATGACATGATGACTTTAAACAAATACATGGTAAATAAAATCGCCGGTTTATTAACAGCAATTGCCAATGATGATTGGCTAAAACTAGAATTTCTATTTTTACACTATAAAATATATGGTAGTCAATGGGACAACGCTGAACCTGACATGAAGGAGATAGACTTAATTATAAAACAGATTGCTGAATATAGATTTCTATGGCTTTAGATTTGTTATCATACGAAGAAAATTCTCATAAAAAAGCAAGCCTTAAAAGGCTTGCTTTTTTATGATGGGCTTTCGCCCTATTTTGTTGTATCTTCGGCTTTGCCGGCCTGATAAATCATCAGCAGGCCGCTGAGGGTCAGGGGCTTGTCGATAACGTCGAAGACGCTGGACTGCGCGGCGATAAACCGGGAAAGGCCGCCGGTGGCGATGACCTTGGTCTGCCCGCCCAGCTCCTGCTTCATGCCGTTCACAATGCGCTCGACCGCGCCCACATAGCCGTAAACCGCACCGGCCTGCATGCTGGTGACGGTGGTGTTGCCGATGACCGAGCCGGGATCCACCAGCTCTACCTTGGGCAGCTTGGCGGTTTTTTGAAAGAGGGCGTCCATCGATATCTTGATGCCGGGGTAGATGGCACCGCCCAGATAAGCGCCCTCGCCGTCGATGGCGTCGAAGGTGGTGGCGGTGCCGAAATCCACCACGACCAGCGGGCCGCCGTACTTTTGGTGGGCGGCCTTGGCGTTGACCAGACGGTCGGCGCCAACCTCGGCGGGGTTGGCGTATTTGTTGGGGATGCCCACCTCAAGATCGGCTCCCACCACCAGCGCCGTTTTGCCCAGATATTTTTTAATCGAGTTGCTGATGGAGTACATCACCTGCGGCACCACCGAGCAGATGATGACCTCCTCTATATCTCTGGGGGCGACGCTGTTGATAGAAAAGAACTGCATCATCAGCAGCCCCACCTCGTCCGAGGTGATGTCCCGGTTGGTTCCCAAACGAAAGGAGCCAATCAGCCGCTCCCCGTCAAAAACACCGAACTCCATGTTGGTGTTACCGATATCAATCGCCAATATCACCTGCTGTATTCCCCTTTTCTCCGCTGTCAAGCACCGATGTGATGCAGGCGCAAATCTTGTCAATCTCTTCATTGCCCAAAAACGGGTGCATCGGCAGCGAGAGCACACGCTCGGCCGCCTGCTGCGCATTGGGCATCTGATGCTTGGCAAGCTCGCTGAAGGCAGGCTGCATATTGAGTGCCGTGGGGTAGTAGATAATGGTGGGTATCCCCCGGTGCTCCAAGGCCTGCTGCAAGCCGTCACGCTGCCGACTGCTTTTTAGTGATATTGTATATTGTGCAAAGCAGCACGTCAAGCCATTTTCCACCCGCGGGGTGGTCACCAGCCCTTCCAGCCTTTCGGTGTACCGCCGCGCCACCCGGTTGCGCTGCTCAACCTCCCAGTCAAGGTGGTCCAGCTTGCAGTTGAGGATAGCCGCCTGAATCTCGTCGAGGCGGGCGTTGAGGCCGATGCGCAGGTTTTCGTACTTATGCCGCCCCTTGCCATGCACCCGGATAGAACGCAGCAGCTCGGCGGCGCGGTCGTCGTCGCAGAAAATTGCCCCGCCGTCGCCATAACAGCCCAGCGGTTTTGCCGGGAAGAACGAGGTAGCCCCATACTTGCCGAAGCCGCAGGCCATCCGCCCGCCGCTGGAGGCCCCCATCGCCTGTGCCGCGTCCTCGATGAGCACCATATCGGCCAGCGCGGCGATATCCTCGATGCGGTCGTAGTCGGCGCAGAGGCCGAAAAGGTCGACCGAGATAATCGCCCGGGGCCGGCCGCTGCCCTCGCGCTGCACCCGCTTAATCGACTGATTCAGGCAGAAGGGGTCGAGGTTATAGGTGGTGGGGTTGATGTCGCAAAACACCGGGGTGGCCCCCACCAGCGCAATGGCTTCGGCGGTAGCGAAAAAGGAAAAAGCGGTGGTAAACACACAGTCGCCGGGGCCGATGCCCTCGCACATCAGCGCCATTACCAGCGCGTCGGTGCCGTTGGAAACCGCGATGCAGTGCCTGCGGCCCACATACTGCGCCAGCCGCTCCTCCAGCCGCCGCACCTCCGGCCCCAGAATAAAGTCGCCTTTTTCCATCACGGCCAGCACCGCCCGGTCAATTTCCTCCTGATAACGGCGGTATTGGGCCTTAATTCCCGAAAACTCCATCTCATTACCCCCTGAAGATTGCGGCCGCCGTCTGAAACAGCAGCCGGATATCGCCTGTAAAAGAAAAGTTATGAATATATTCGATATTATATGCCATCTTGGCGGGCAGCACCTGCCGCAGGTAAACCTCCTCGGGGTCGCCCTGCTGCAGCAGCCGGGCTTCGTCCTTGAAGCGCAGCGATGCAGGCCCGGTAAGCCCTGCGGGCAGCAGCAGCGTGGTGCGCATCTGCGGGGTATAGCGGGCCACATACTCGGGCAGCTCGGGCCGCGCCCCCACAAAGGACATCTCGCCCCGCAGAATATTGATGAGCTGGGGAAGCTCGTCCAGCCGGGCGCTGCGCAGCAGCCTACCTACCGGGGTGATGCGCGGGTCGTTTTGGGTGGTAAGCCCCCCCTGCCGCTGGGCGCCGGGGCGCATGGTGCGAAACTTGAGGATATAAAACTCCCGGCCGCCGGTGGTGACCCTGCGCTGGCGAAACAGCACCCCGCCCGGTGAGCTAAACCCCACCGCCGCCGCTATGGGCAGGGTGAGGGGCAGGGTCAGCACCAGCAGGAGCAGCGCCGCAGTAAGGTCGAAGGCCCGCTTTGCGGCCAGCGCGCCCCTGCGGCGGCGAAGCTGCTGCAGCCAGCGGTAACCCTCGGGGCATTGCAGTGCGGCGGGCAGATGGTCATACTGCG
>JAEWWW010000053.1 GCA_023396215.1 Bacillota bacterium
GAATTGAGCACGGTGCCAAAGCCCAGCTTTTCTTTGAGGATGAAATCGATGATTAAAATCACGATTCCCGAAATCACCACCACATCGCCGTAGGATAGCCCGGTGTGGTAAGAAACTCCCATGCTGAAGGCCTCCCACGGGGCGAGGCCGATGTTGGCCTGTATCCCCAAAAAGATGCCCAGAGCAAACAGAAAAAGGCCAAACACCAGCCTGGCGGTTCTTTTACAATATCCCGCTATCATACGCTCACCTCGAAATTTTTGGCTGCGGGCTATCACCCAAGCCTTAGCCGGGCCGCTTTGCTGCTGCCGGCAGTTTTATAGTGCACTATACTGCGCCCGGCGGCTTTTGTCAAGTGGCGGAGAGGGGAGCGGGCAAAAATTTTTGCGCAGGCGCTTTTGCCCCTTGAAGACAGGCAAATGCAAGCCCCTTTGAAAAGCAGCCTGCTGCCATAAATTTTGTGAAAAAAGTAACATACCGGCGGCGGATTGATATATCAGCGGCCATCGTTTATAATATGAAAAATAACTATAACGATTGAAAACGAAAGTAAGGTGACCGGATTCATGAAGCAGAGCAGAGAGTACATTATCACAAGCGACACAACCTGTGACCTGCCCGAAAGCTATTGCCGGGAGAATAATATCCCTCTCCTTTCGGTTGATTATACCCTCGAAGGGGTTAGCTACTCGGGTAGCGATCCACTGATTACCCCCGAGCAGTTTTATGCCAAAATGCGTTCGGGCGCCCTGCCGCAGACCCAGCAGGTGACCCCTCAAAAGGCCGAAACCACCTTTGAATCGCTCATCCAGCAGGGGTACGATGTGCTGCATATCGGGTTTTCTTCGGCACTCAGCGGCAGCTACAACAGCACGGTAATCGCCGCAAACGAGCTGCGGGAGCGCTACCCCGAGGCTAAGATTGTAACAATCGACTCGCTCTGCGCTTCGCTGGGCGAGGGGCTGCTGGTGCACAAGGCTGTCGAGCTGAAAAAGCAGGGGATGCCGCTCGAAGACTGCGCACAGTGGGTGGAAGACAACAAGCTGAAGCTCTGCCACTACTTTACGGTGGATGACCTCAACCACCTGCACCGCGGCGGGCGGGTTTCCAAGGCCGCTGCGGTGGTGGGCACCGCGCTGAACATCAAGCCGGTGCTGCATGTCAGCGATGAGGGCAAGCTTATCCCTGTCGAAAAGGTCAGGGGCCGCAAGCAGTCGCTGGTTCGTATGGCCGACCAAATGGGCGAGCGCATAGAGGGCGTCCAGAATGATACGGTTTTCATCAGCCACGGCGACTGCCTTGAGGACGCGCAGTTTGTGGCGTCGCTGGTAAAAGAGCGCTTCGGCATCGGTAATGTGATGTATAACTTTATCGGGCCGTCGGTCGGCTCCCACTCGGGGCCGGGTACAGTGGCGCTGTTTTTCTTTGGGAATAAAAGATAGCCGCGGAGCCTGCGGCCATCAAATATGTTTTATTGCTGCGCGGCTTTTGCCTGTAGCATGGGGGCGCTTCCACAGAAGCGCCCCTTTAGCGTTGTTATCGCTAGCTTCTTAAAACCGGGTGCAGTAATCACGCCCCCTGCAAAACAGAAAATGGCGGCTCTTTTGAACTGCCGTTTAGCACTGTTTAATGCCAATTATAAAGCTGCTACAACAACGGTTTTATTTCTCGAATTCAAATAATTCATCTACCGTTGTTTCTAATAGACAAGCTAACTTAAATGCCAATATTAAGGTCGGGTCATATTTGTTATTCTCTATGGCGTTAATAGTTTGCCGGGTAACATTACATAGCTTTGCTAACTCATCTTGGGATAACTTTTTTTCTTTGCGTAAATCCCGTATAATATTTTTCATTATTAACCACCATATTTCCTTTTTTGCCAGACTAAGGAAATCAAAAATATGATGGCTATTGTTATTAATAAACTCAGATTAGACAATGTTCCATTCACAGGTTGAGCGTCAGGATTAAGAATTGCATAGCATAGCTTTACAACCAAAGCGCCAACTGTTGCAATGAATGAGTTTGCCATAGCCTTTGTTTTTATGTGTTTAAACCTTTCATCGCCCTGCTTTGATAAAAAGAACAGAAATACCACAATAAGCAATACCAGCAGTACCAGTATAGCTACAAATCCCCAAAACAACAAATCCATTTTCATACCCTCCAATGTAAAAAGTTTTTTACATTATTACCATATCATTTTATAACCTTAATGTCAAACGCTTTTTACATTTTGCCTCAAAATAGAAAGCCGATACCCAACCGGCATCGGCTTTCTATTTCTCCGTTTGTGGGCGCCTATCCTGTTGTATTGGGCAGTTGTTTGCACCCTGCCCATTGTACCGGAGATTTTCCCGCTTCTCCTCCACGGGAAGGGGGGTAACGGTGGCCCGGCGCGCAGATATATTCTATACCTGTGCTGGTGGGGATACTCCTCCTGCGGTAACTACAGGGGCTATGCTGGCAGCCAATCATAGCAAGACGGCCAAGGGCAGCCCATCCGCCGCTTGAAAAAGCATACCGGGTATATTAAAATATAAATATCGGCCTTACAGGGTCAGGAGGGCGCAGAATTGTGACAAGCCTTCTGAATTTTTCTTCGGTACAGCCGATAGTGAACTATAGAGATTATGGGGGAGGAGGATTGCAATGGCTTATAGAACCATCAATCTGGAAGCGGGTATGCCCACCGTCGAGGTTGCGCGCAGCCGGTTGAGCCAGGAGCTGGTTTCAGCCCGCGCGGGCGGCGCAAGGGCGCTGAAAATCATACACGGCTATGGTTCAAGCGGCAAGGGCGGCGCCATCAAGCGGGAGGTGCACAGCTTTTTAAGGCAGAAAAAACGCAGCGGCGTCATCCGGGAATATGTCGCCGGTGAGGAGTTTTCTCCCTTTGGAGCCTCGGCACGCCGCGCCGTCGAGCTTTGCCCAGAGCTTTCGCGGGATAGCGATTATTCCCGGGGCAATGACGGCATTACCATTGCGGTGTTTTAGCCATGAAAAATAAAACGAAATCCCGTCTGATTGCCGCCGCGGTGCTGCTGGTTCTTTCCTTTGTGCTCATCCAGCTTGCCAAATCCTTTCCCTTTTATACCGAAACCCTTTATTCACGGGGCTTTTACCGGGTGCTATCGCGCATCATGATTGGTGTGACCTCGTGGCTGCCTTTTTCCTTGGCCGAGATTCTTATCACGGCTTTTGTAATCTACGCTTTGACGCGGCTGGTGCTGGGAGTCCTGCGCCTGCGCGGCGCCAAAGAGGCAGGCGCCAAAGGCCGTCAGGCGTTGTCGATGCTTTCAGGCGCTGTGCTGATAGCTGCCTCCCTCTGCTTTTTGTTTGTGGTCTTGGGCGGGCTGAACTACCACCGCTTTACCTTTACCCACTACAGTGGGCTGGAGGTTGTCCCCTCCGGCGTGGAGGAGCTGGCCGGGCTTTGTGAAAGCCTGGTCCAGCGGGCCAACGAACTGCGCCCGCAGGTGCAGTCGGGCGAGGATGCGGTGATGCAGCTTTCTCAGGGCTTTGGCGAAACCGCCGAGGAGGCCCGGCGGGCCTACGGCACGCTGACCGGGCGCTACGGCGGCATTCTGGAAAATGGCGCTCTTGCCCGGCCCAAGCCGGTGCTGCTCTCCAAGCTGATGTCCTACTCCCGCATCACGGGGGGCTACTTTTTCTACACCTTCGAGCCAAACATCAACACCCATGTCCCCGACTATCAGATACCCTCCACCATGACCCACGAGCTGGCCCATAGCTGCGGCTTTATGCGGGAGGACGAAGCCAACTATCTGGCATATCTGGCCTGTACCGCCTCTGAAAGCGCCGACCTGCAATACAGCGGGGTGATGCTGGCGCTAATTCAATCGCTGAACGCCCTTTATCCGGCCGACCGACAGCGCTATGCCGCGTTATACGAGCAGCTTGACCCCGCCGTCTGGTGGGATATGCAGGCCTCCGACCGCTACTGGGACGCCTTTGAAAGCGACTATGGCCGCTTTTCCAGTAAGGTCAACGACGCCTACCTCAAGGCGAACAATCAAGCCGACGGCGTCGGGAGCTACGGGCGGATGGTAGATTTGCTGCTGGCCGAGTACAGGCAAAACAGCCAATAAACATCGTATTTTACATAGAGAAGGCCGCCCCTCTGGGGCGGCC
>JAEWWW010000059.1 GCA_023396215.1 Bacillota bacterium
CGGCAAGGTAGGGTTTTTCCTCGATATCGCAAAAGGAGACGGCAATTCCGCTCAGCCCCGCCCGCCCGGTGCGCCCGATGCGGTGCACATAGGTCTCGGGCATATTGGGCAGGTCGTAGTTTATCACGTGGGAGAGCTGCTCAATATCGATGCCGCGGGCGGCGATATCGGTGGCCACCAGCACGCGGGTAGCCCCCTGCTTAAAGTTGTTCAGGGCGTTTTGGCGCGCGTTCTGCGACTTGTCGCCATGAATGGCCTGCGCGTTTATCTTTTCCCGGCTCAGCATGCGGGCCACACGGTCGGCCCCGTGCTTGGTGCGGGTAAAGACCAGCGCCGAAACGATGGCTCTGTCCTGCAAAAGATGGGTCAGCAGCCTGATTTTGTTGTGCTTATCCACAAAATAGACCATCTGCTGGATGGCGTCCACCGTGGAGGAAACAGGGGTGACCTCCACCCTGACCGGGTCGGTGAGGATGGTATCCACCAGCGCCGAGATTTCAGCGGGCATGGTGGCCGAAAAAAGCAGCGTCTGCCGCTTGGGGGGGATTTTTGCAATCACCCTTTTCACGTCGTTGATAAAGCCCATATCCAGCATCCGGTCGGCCTCGTCCAGTACGAATACCTCCAGATTGTTCAGGTTCAGGACGCGCTGGCCCAGCAGGTCGTTAAGCCTGCCGGGGGTAGCCACCAGAATATCCACCCCGCGGCGCAGGGCGTCCTCCTGGCCCTTTTGCGAAACGCCGCCAAAGATAACGCAGCTGCGCAGCCGGGTGCCCGCACCGTAGGCGCAAAAGCTCTCGTAAATCTGCAGCGCCAGCTCCCGGGTGGGGGTCAGCACCAGCGCGCGGATGTTGCGCTGCCCGCCAACAGAGCGGTCGGCGCTCAGCCGCTGCAAAATAGGCACCGCGAAGGCGGCGGTTTTGCCGGTGCCGGTCTGGGCGCAGCCCAGCAGATCGCGGCCCTCCAGCACAGGGGGGATGGCCTTGGCCTGAATGGGGGTAGGGGTTTCGTAGCCCTCGTTCTCCAGTGCCTTCAGAATGGGCGGGATAATTTTAAGGTCGTTAAATGTCATGCTTGCTCCTTTGTATTGGGGCTTGTTTGAAAACGCCGCTTCAGTTAAGAAATCCGCCGGGCGCTTTTATCTGGGAAGGACCGGTGTCCTGCGCTTTCTACAGCCTTTATCAGTTTGGTTTTAAGGGGGTAATCTGCCATGGGTTTTCCTTGCCCTGCACAAACAGGGCGCAGCTTAAGATAGAATGCTCCACCATATCGCTGACGGCGTGGTCGGTAAAAAAGGCGATATGCGGGGTGATAATCACATTGGGAAACGCCCTGAGCACCGCCAGCTCGGGCATATCCATCACCTGGCCGGTCAGGTCGTTGTAGAAGATGCCTTCCTCCTGCTCCAGCACATCCAGCGCCGCGCCGCCCAGCTTTTTTTGCCGGATGGCCTCAATCAGGTCGCCGGTGTGGACAAGGCTGCCCCGCGCGGTATTAATCAGGATAGCGCCGTCCTTCATGGCGGCGATGGTTTCTTTGTTTATAAAGTGGCGGTTTTTGGGGGTGGCGGGCATATGCAGGGTGATGATATCGCTCTCGCCCAGCAGCGTTTCGAGGGGCACAAAGCTGGCGTACCGCTTGGTTTCCTCGTTCTCATACAGGTCGTAGGCCAGCAGCCTGCAGCCGAAGCCGCTCAGATGCCGCAGCACCGTTTGGCCGATGGTACCCGCCCCCATAACGCCCACCGTCATATCGGGCAGCTCCCGCCCCCGCAGGGCGTCCAGCGTGTAATCCTGTATGTCCGCCTGCTCCAGAATGGTCTTCATCCGCTGGGTCACCATCAGCATCAGCATAATGGCAAAATCGGCAACGCTGCCCGGCGAATAGCTGACATTGCCCACCTGCAGCCCCATCTGCTGCGCGGCCTTCAGGTCGATGTGGTCATAGCCGACGGTGCGGGATGAGATAAACCGCACCCCCATGTCGCAAAACTGCTGCAAGAGCGGGGCGGGCAGGGGAGTGGCCGCAATGCTGATGCAGTCAAAGCCCTTGGCCAGCCCGGCGGTATCGGGGCTGGGTTCCTGTTCGTTTTGCACCACCTCGGCGCCGTGCTTCTGTGCGAAATGCTCGAAATATTCGGTTTCATCGGGGCGGCAGCTATATGCCAATATTCTCATGCTTTAAACCCTTCCTCTGTGTTCTGCATTCTATATTTTCCCAAAAGCGGGCAAAATATCAGCCGCAGGCAGGGCGGGCGGGCCGCCGGAGAAAAAGAGCGAGGCAGAGGTAACGCAAAGCAGACAGCCCCGCACCCCATTGGTTCAAGCAGGGCTGTCTGCTGCCGGTTACAAGCCGGTAAGATGCTGATGTATAGGCACAGAAGGTCTTAGCCGATGACCGCGATGGCCTCGATTTCTACCCGGGCATCCTTGGGCAGGCGGGCGACCTCGACGGTGGAGCGGGCGGGGTATTCACCGGTGAAAAGCTCGGCATACACCTCGTTCATGGCGGTGAAATCGTTCATATCCTTCAAAAAGACGGTGGTTTTTTTGATGTTGCTCAGCTCGCCGCCCGCCTCGCGCACAATGTGCTGCAGGTTGAGTATCGCCTGCCGTGTCTGCGCGGCGACGTCTGTACCTGCAAACTCGCCGGTTTCACGGTCAACAGGCAACTGGCCCGAGATGAACACAAGCTTTGCGGAGGCGACGCTCACCGCCTGAGAATAGGGGCCGATGGCCGCCGGAGCCTTAGAAGACGAAATAACCATAGAAAATAACCCTCCCATATCTTAAACATTGCTGCGGAACCGGCGTCTGCCGGGCCGTTCCTTTAAAATACTGTTCATTAATAGCTTAAGCAGATAGCCCCTGCTTGTCAAGTTTTTACTTTACATCCGGTATACAGGCCGCGCCTGCAAAAAGCCCCCATATGCAGCGCATACAGGGGGCTTTGGTAAGCTGTTGGCCGGGCCTTACAGCACCAGCGAGGGGGCGGCGTAAACGCGGGCGCCCAGCTCCTGGTCCAGCAGGTACAGGCCCTTGCTGTCGTTGCCAAAAAGCTCATATTTGCGGATAAGGTCGGTGGCGTTCTTTTCCTCTTCGCCCTGCTCCTTCACAAACCAGTCAAGGAACTGCATGGTGCGAAAATCCTTCTCGGCAAAGGCGGCGGCATAGATATTGTTAATCGACGCGGTCACCAGCTGCTCATGCTCCAGCGTGTAGTTCAGCGGCTCGCCATAGCCGCCGTACTTTTTGTCGGGTGCGGCGATGGGCAGCAGCTCGATGCTCTCGTCGTTGTCCATCATATAGGTTCTGAAGAGCATGGCGTGGTCGCGCTCCTCCTGCGCCTGAATGTAAAACCAGTTTTCAAAGCCGTTGAGGCCCTGGTCGGCGTAGTAGTTTGCCATATCCAGATAAAGATAGGCGGAATACAATTCTTTATTAATCTGTTCGTTCAGAAGCTCTGTAACTTTTTTGTTCAGCATGTTTTTATCCTCCTGTCGTTTAAAAGGGTTTTCTATGGTGTCGGATATCAGCCCGCTACAGCCTGCCGCATGGGAGCAGCGGAACAGGACCGCCGGGCGTTCCAAGGGGTGAGTTCTATTATAATCCATTTGGCAAGGATAAACAACCGCTCTTCGACGCCTTCCACAAGGGGGACTTCGTGTCCTGCGCACAACCTATGGGTTTTGCATCCAGCCGTCCCCCTCGTGAGTACCCCCCAAGCAAAGCTGCCCACTCACCGCAGACGGTTTTAGAAGTATCGCTCCGTCAGCGCGATATATTGTACATGTCCACTTTTTTAACGAACTGACCCGGTGGGGCATAGCATTGCATGCCTCCACCGGGTTTTAAAGTGTGTTCTGCCGCCGCCCAAAGGGCTTTACAACCGGTTATTCCATCGGCTGCAGCGGCACAGCGATGGTCCTGTCCTTTTTCATCAGCTTTTCTGCACATTGGCGCAGCTGTTCTTCGGTTTCAATCTGAACGCCGCTTTGCATTACCGTTTCCTGTATAAAAGCCGGCAGGCTATCAAAATACTGCTTGATCTCCGGGCTGTTTTCAAAGGCGCTGCTTTTTGGGGCCATATCATCACCTCCTACAATAGAATTACGGTTTAGGGCACGGCAGCCAGCCGTGTCCTTTTCCGTCTTGTTGCTAAAGCTGTAGAATGGGAGAGCAATCGGCCTGACAGCATCACCAAGGACTAATCACGT
>JAEWWW010000136.1 GCA_023396215.1 Bacillota bacterium
GCTATTTTTTATGCAGTTGGCAGACCGCATTCCTATTTTAGCAAAGGGAGTTTTTATTGTCTTCATCTTCGGCACAAGCCTTTTACCCAACCACTCGCCTAGCGAGTGGTTTTACTATACAAAAAAGCAGCGGGATGGTGCTCCCCCACTGCTTTTACGGCAATGCTATTTACTTTCCTTGAGCTTTTTAATCTTATCCCGCAGATAGGCGGCATGCTCAAACTCCAGCAGCTTGGCGGCGTTGCGCATCTCGGCGGTGAGCTTGGCGATGAGAGCCTCTTTCTCCCGGGGCGACATCCGTTTGGTGCGGCTGACCGATTCCTCCACCGACTTGCCGGAGGATATCTCGAGGATGGCCCGCACCTCTTTTCTGATGGTCTGGGGGGTGATGCCGTGCTCCTCGTTGTAGCGCTGCTGTATCTCGCGGCGGCGCAGCGTTTCGCTGATGGCCCGCTCCATCGAGTTGGTGACCTGATCGGCATACATGATGACCAGCCCCTCCACGTTGCGGGCGGCGCGGCCGATGGTCTGTATCAGCGAGGTTTCTGAGCGGAGGAACCCCTCCTTATCCGCGTCGAGGATGGCTACCAGCGATACCTCGGGGATATCCAACCCCTCGCGCAGCAGGTTGATGCCCACCAACACGTCAAACTCGCCCATGCGCAGGTCGCGGATAATCTCCATCCGCTCTATGGTGTCGATATCGTGGTGCATGTAGCGGATGCGTACTCCCATGCCCTCCATGTAGGCGGTGAGGTCCTCGGCCATCTTTTTGGTCAGGGTGGTGACCAGCACCCGTTCGCCCCGCTGGGCGCGCAGGTTGATTTCAGAGAGCAGGTCGTCTATCTGGCCCTGCACCGGGCGCACCTGCACCTGCGGGTCAAGCAGGCCGGTGGGGCGAATCACCTGCTCCACAAGGGCGGCGCTGTGCTCCCGTTCAAAGGGGCCGGGGGTTGCGCTGACAAATACAAGCTGGTTCAGCTTGGAGTAAAACTCGTCAAAGTTCAGGGGGCGGTTATCCAGCGCCGAGGGCAGGCGAAAGCCGTACTCAATCAGGTTCTCTTTGCGGGAGCGGTCGCCCCCGTACATCCCCCGCACCTGCGGCAGCATCACGTGGGATTCATCCACAAATAGGATAAAGTCCTCGGGGAAGTAATCCAGCAGGGTGTGGGGTACGCTGCCCGGCGCGCGGCCCGAAAGCACGCGGGAGTAGTTCTCGATGCCGCTGCAAAAGCCCACCTCGTTAAGCATCTCGATGTCATAGTTGGTGCGTTCGGCGATGCGCTGGGCCTCTATCAGCTTGTTCTGGCTGCGGAAGTACTCCACCCGCTGGTCGCATTCACGGCGGATTTCCTCGATGGCCACCTGAATTTTATCGGCCGAAACGATGTAGTGCGAAGCGGGATAGATGGAAACATGGGAGATTTGGTTTTTCAGTTCGCCGGTGACGGTGTTGATTTCGCTGATGCGCTCAACCTCGTCGCCAAAAAACTCGACGCGGATTGCGGTATCCCCCGAATAGGCGGGCAAAATCTCCACCACATCGCCCCGTACCCGGAACTTGTTGCGCACAAAGTTGATGTCGTTGCGCTCGTACTGTATCTCCACCAGCTTGGCGATGACCTCGTCCCGCTCGCGGCGCATACCCTGCCGCAGCGAGATAACCATGTTGCGGTAGTCAATGGGGTCGCCCAGGGTGTAGATGCAGGAAACGCTGGCCACGATGATGACGTCACGGCGCTCAGAGAGGGCGGCGGTGGCCGAGTGGCGCAGCTTTTCTATCTCGTCATTGATCGAGCTGTCCTTCTCGATGTAGGTGTCGGTATGGGCGATATAGGCCTCGGGCTGGTAGTAGTCGTAGTAGGAAACAAAGTACTCCACCGCGTTTTCGGGAAAGAACTCTTTGAACTCGCTGCAGAGCTGAGCGGCGAGGGTTTTGTTGTGGGCCAGCACGATGGTGGGGCGGTTAAGCCTCGCAATGACGTTGGCCATGGTAAAGGTTTTGCCCGAGCCGGTAACCCCCAGCAGGGTCTGTTCACGGTAGCCGGCGTTTATCCCCTCCACCAACTTGTCGATGGCCTGAGGCTGGTCGCCGGTGGGCTGAAAGCCTGAAACTAATTTAAACTGGTCGGGCATATGAAGCACCTCGTTTTCGTATCCTGATTAGGTTTATTATATCATAAGTGCGCGAACAATTGTACGCATTTTTAACGGCTCGAAAAGTTTATCGCGTTTCTCCCCTGTCCAAGACCTTTCCGGAGCGGTGTGGCGGCACCCGCCAAAAGCAAACTGCCCGGGCGGCGGTGTAAACCGCTGCCGGGCAGGCTTTCTATGTTGTGTTTATGACGGCTGCTTATTTGTCGCCGGAAACAATCTCTTTCACGGTGGCTGCAACCCCCGCCAGCGACTGGATGTTGCTGGGGATAATCAGCTTGGTAGCCTTGCCGTCGGCGGCCTTGGTGAAGGCTTCGTAGGATTTCAGCGTCAGCACCCGGTCGGAGGGGGCGGCTTCGTTGAGCAGCTTGAGGGAGTCTGCCAGAGCCCTTTGCACCATCATGATGGCCTCGGCCTCACCCTGTGCCTCACGAATCTTCTGCTCTCTGACAGCGTCAGCACGCAGAATGGCGGATTCCTTCTCACCTTCGGCTTTCAGAATGGCGGATTCCTTTTCGCCCTCTGAAACCAGAATAGCGCTGCGTTTTTCACCCTCGGCGCGCAAAATCGACTCACGGCGCTCACGCTCGGCCTTCATCTGTTTTTCCATGGCGTCCTGAATCTCTCTGGGCGGGATGATGTTTTTCAGCTCAACCCGGTTTACCTTGATGCCCCACTTGTCGGTGGCAAGGTCAAGAGCGGTGGTAATCTGGGTGTTGATGGTGTCGCGGGAGGTCAGGGTATTGTCAAGCTCCATATCGCCGATGATGTTACGCAGGGTAGTGGCGGTCAGGCTCTCAATGGCGAGAATGGGGCGCTCTACGCCGTAGGTATAAAGCTTGGGGTCGGTAATCTGATAGAAAACAACCGTGTCAATCTGAATGGTGACGTTGTCCTTGGTAATCACCGGCTGAGGGGGAAAATCCAGTATCTGCTCTTTAAGCGAAAGCCGGCGGGCCACGCGGTCAATAAAGGGAATCTTAAGGTGCAAGCCGGTCTGCCAGGTGGCCTGGTAGGTGCCAAGGCGCTCAATGACCATTACGAAGGACTGCGGTACCACCTTAATGTTGGCGATAACCAGCAGCAGCAAAAAGAAAACCAGCAACAGCACGGTCAGCATCGGGGCAATCAATTCAAACATGTTAAACCCTCCATTTTATAAAATATTATATTTACACAATCTCTGTTTATACAATCTTTTCGACGATAACCTTTGCGCCTTCAATCGATTTGACCAGCACGCGCTCGTCTTTTTCAATGATGGTATCGTCATCAGAGCGGGCGGCCCAGCTCAGCCCGGCAAGCATCACCCTGCCCTGCCCCTCTAAATTTTTGATGGCTTCGGTTACCACCCCGATGCGCCCTACCATGCTGTCTGCATTGGTAGCCACCGGTTTTACCTTCAGCACTTTTTTTACAAAGTTTCTGGTAAGGGCCAAAGCCAGCGTAGAAACCAGAACAAAGACGACAATCTGCACCATCAGCGACAGCCTTAAAGCGGCCGGAATAATGGCGGCGACTGCCCCCAGCGCAAACCAAATGGCCACAAACTGGGCTGTGCCAGCCTCGGTCAGCGCCAGCATGACGGCTACAATCAACCAAAACAGCGGCATCCACTGAAGCATCAGTTCAAGCTCTGTCATAACTACCACCCCTTATCATAATCATAATAAATCTATTTTGTTGCGGCGGCATAGCCGGGTTCCTCCGCTCTGGCCAGCACCGATTTGGCCAAAAGGCCAAGGCTGGCGATGCGCTGCAGCTCGGCTTTCAAAACCGCCCTGCCGGTGGAGGTAATGCAGTACACCTTGCGGCGGTCTACCTCTCTCACCACGCGAATCAGGTCGTCGTTTTCCATCTTATACAAGATGGTGTATACGGTGCTGGCGCTCAGGTTGACGCGGCCTCTGGTGGCCTCCTGCACATGCTGCATAATGCCGTAACCATGCCGTGCATCCAGCAGGCTGGAAAGCACCAAAAACCCCGGCTCGCTCATGGGAACATAATTTTTTATCAGTTTTTCTGTATCTGCCAATTGGCTCGCCCCCCATCCTGTAACAGTGTAATTCGGGCTCGTTTCGCCGTTGTTCCTTTGTTATTAATATATCATGCTTCGATATAGTGTGTCAATCCGAAACTTGTTATTATGGGCAGGAATATCTGCCATTATTCATAAAAAATCACAAAAATAAAAGAAAATTATTCTAACGGCGCGGGGCGGCAAAAAAAGCGGCAAAGACAATTTGTCTTTGCCGCTTTTATCGGTTATATGGGTCAGGCGGGCGTTGCTATGGGCCGATTAATACATGCCGCCCATTGCCGCCTGCTGTGCCGCCATGGCGGCGGCAGCGTTGTTGTTCTCCTCGGGCTTGTCGGCCACCAGAGACTCGGTGGTCAGCACCATTGCAGCCACAGAGGCTGCGTTCTGCAGGGCAGAGCGGGAAACCTTGGTGGGGTCAACAATACCGGCGGGGATCATATCGCAGTAAACCTCTTTGTAGGCGTCGTAGCCGTAGCCAACCTTCTTGGAGCGTTTTACCTTGTCGATGATGACCGAGCCTTCAACACCGGCGTTGATGGCAATCTGCTGGAGGGGGGCTTCCAGCGCTTTGAGAACAATCTTAGCGCCGGTCTTTTCGTCGCCTTCGCAGGAGGAGAGCATCTTTTCTACCGCAGGGATGGCGTTGATAAAGGCGATGCCGCCGCCGGCAACGATGCCTTCCTCAACAGCGGCCTTGGTAGCCGAAAGGGCGTCCTCGATGCGCAGCTTCTTTTCCTTCATCTCAACTTCGGTGGCTGCGCCAACCTTGATGACAGCAACGCCGCCCGAAAGCTTGGCAAGGCGCTCCTGCAGCTTCTCGGTGTCAAACTCAGAGGTGGTAACCTCAATCTGAGCCTTAATCTGGGCAATTCTGGCCTTGATGGCCTCGGCGTCGCCGGCGCCGTCTACGATGATGGTGTTTTCCTTGGAAATCTTCACCTGACGGGCGCGGCCCAGCAGGTCAAGGGAGGCTTCCTTCAGCTCGTAGCCCAGCTCTTCGCTGATAACCTGGCCGCCGGTAAGGACAGCGATATCCTGCAGCATCTCTTTGCGGCGGTCGCCAAAGCCAGGGGCTTTTACCGCAACGCAGGTGAAGGTGCCGCGCAGCTTGTTGACAATCAGGGTGGAAAGGGCCTCGCCCTCAACATCCTCGGCGATTATAACCAGCTTTTTGCCCGACTGTACAATCTGCTCCAGCAGGGGCAGTATCTCCTGAATGGAGGAAATCTTCTTATCGGTAATCAGGATATAAGCGTCGTCGATAATCGACTCCATCTTTTCGGTATCGGTAACCATGTAGGGGGTGATATAGCCGCGGTCAAACTGCATGCCCTCTACAACCTCGCTGTAGGTTTCGGCAGTTTTGGATTCCTCAACGGTGATAACGCCGTCCGAGGTCACCTTATCCATCGCATTGGCAATCAGCTTGCCGATGGCTTCATCCCCAGCGGAAACGGTGGCGACACGGGCGATATCGTCGGAGCCGGTCACCTTTTTGCTGTTTGCGATGATGGCTTCAACAGCAGCGTCAACGGCCTTGCTGATGCCCTTTTTCAGCACCATGGGGTTGGCGCCCGCGGCTACGTTCTTCATGCCCTCGCGTACCAGCGCCTGTGCCAGCAGGGTGGCGGTGGTGGTGCCGTCGCCGGCGGCGTCGTTGGTTTTGGTGGCAACCTCTTTCACCAGCTGTGCACCCATGTTCTCAAAGGGGTCGGCCAGCTCGATATCCTTGGCGATGGTCACGCCGTCGTTGGTGATGAGGGGGGAGCCGAATTTCTTGTCCAGCACCACATTGCGGCCCTTGGGCCCAAGGGTTATTTTAACGGTGTCGGCCAACTGGTCGATACCCGCCTGAAGCGCTTTTCTGGCTTCTTCACCGTATGCAATCATTTTTGCCATATACTGTTACCTCCTGCTTATCTTTAATTTCAGATTATTCGACAACGGCCAGAATGTCGGACTGGCTCAGAATGGTGTACTCCTGATCGTCCAGCTTCACGTTGGTGCCTGCATACTTGCTGATGAGAACCTTCTCACCCACCTTGACATGCATGCTCACCTCTTTGCCGTCAACAAGGCCGCCCGGCCCAACAGCAACGATTTCGGCAACAGTGGGCTTCTCTTTGGCAGAGCCGGTGAGGATAATCCCACTTTTGGTGGTTTCCTCGGTTTCTACCATCTTGATAACAACCCTGTCTGCAAGTGGCTTAATGGTCATTGCGATTCCTCCATTATAATAATATTATATTTTATAAACTTAGCACTCTGTTATCATGAGTGCTAATACTATTCTAATCATTAATAAAAAAAAATCAAGGGGTTTTTCTCATATTTTTCCCCCTCTCGCGTTTTTTTACAATTTGTTAACAGGAAAATACCCAGTCCGCCGCCCCCCGGCTCCCCTTTTGAAAGGCAGAAACCCAAGGGCAACTCAGGTTCCGCATGCCTCGGTGCACTGTCTGAGGATGAAAAAACGATATTCTGCTATTTTGATAAGTTGTTGATAATAGAATATTAAAATTAATAAGGATTTTCATTGTTTTTTGATATTAGTACTTGTATTTTATGGTTGAGAGATGCTATTATAATGGTGAAAATTGCGAAAGGAGTTGTATCAAATGGGAAAATTCGTAATTCGTGAGGTTAGCAGCGGCATAAAGTTTGACCTGAAGGCTTCCAATGGGGAGGTTATCGCCACTTCGGAGGTTTACAGCAGCGAGACCTCCTGCAAAAGCGGCATTGAAAGCGTGCGCAAAAACGCACCCATTGCCAATCTGGAGGACCAGACGACCGAGGGCTTTGCAACCGCCACCAACCCCAAGTTTGAAGCTTATCTGGATAAGAAGGGCGAGTACCGCTTCCGTCTGAAGGCCCGCAACGGCGAGATTATCGCCACCTCGGAGGGCTACAAATCCAAGGCCAGTTGCCTCAACGGCATCGAGAGCGTGCGCAAAAATGCACCCGACTCCCCTGTGGTGAAGGAAGAGAAATAACCGTCACCGATATGGGTAACCATGAGTCAGCTCACATGGAAGTTACCTCAAGAAAAAATGCCTTCTGAAAGGGCGGCTACATAGGATAACAGGCACCGGTGCCGCCTTTTACAGGTGGTACCGGTGCTTGTTTTTATAGAAAGTACGGCCGCATATCGGTAAACCCTTCGGTTGGAAGGCGTAAGCTCTATGCCCTCTTCTGGATGCGGTTTCAAAGGTTTTTCCCGTTTCAGCGTCGACAGGGCTAATGAAATTATGCTATCGTGATAAGGAAGTATGCATGAAATAAAAAAAGCGCACAATGAAGTTTGCCGGCCCCTGTGGGGAGAATGTGCCAGAAAAAAGCAGGCGGCGAAAATTGCGCAAGGCGAGGCGGCAAACGCAGCAAATAAGGGAACATATTTGATATATGTGACCCCAACTTGCAAGTGCTGCCAACCAAGCAGTAAAATGCCCTTAAAACCATTTTACCTTTGCGCGACTTTTTCGGCAGCCTGGGACCCGATATTTTTTGCAGGCAAAAGTCGAGCATTGCCAAAGCGGCTTTGATATGATGTAAACACGAAGGGAGGGAAGGCTATGCTGCAAGAACTGAACCGCGCCATCGAGTATATCGAAGCGCATTTGACCGATGAACTGTCTTTGGAAAGGATATCCGAGCATGTTGGGGTTTCAGATTATCACTTTAGGACGGTGTTCTTTTATCTGGCGGGAATGACCTTGAGCGAGTATGTAAAAAGCAGAAGATTGTCGGAAGCCAATAAAGATTTGCTGATGGGAGAAAAGGTCACCGACATCGCTTATAAATATGGCTACGGGTCAATCGACGGTTTTGCACGGGCGTTCAAAAAATGGAGCGGCTTTTTGCCCTCGGACGCGGTCAAAAAAAGAATCGGCAAGCCCTTCCCCAAGCTTTCGTTTGTCATCACAATCAAAGGAGGAAATACCATGGAATGTAGAATCGTAGAGAAACCGGCGTTTTATCTGGCTGGCGTAAGCAAGCGGGTTCCCATGCAGTTTGAGGGCATCAACAACGCGATTGTAGAGCTTGCCATGAGCATTACAAATGAGCAAAGAGAAGAAATGCACGCGCTGCAAAATATGGAGCCCCGCCAGGTCGTCAACGCCTCTTATGAAGCAGACGCCGGTTTTGTGAAAGAGGAAGGCGAGTTGACCCATCTGATTGGCGTGCTGACCACAAGGGAGGATGTAAGCGACCGATTGGTAAAGGTTCCGGTGGAGGCCTGCACCTGGGCGGTTTTTCCCAATGAGGGGCCGTTCCCCGCCACCCTGCAAAACACCATGGCACGGGTCTATTCCGAATGGCTGCCCACCTCTGATTATGAGGTCATGAACATACCCGTTTTTTCCTTTACAAAGATGGATGAGCACAAAAAGGATTACGCCTACAGCGAGGTTTGGACGCCGGTTCGGAAGAAAAAATGAATTTGTCTGCTTTCACAGCAGGGGGCATGAAACGGCGGGGGAAAATCCTCGCCGTTTTGTTGTTTTATTTATTTTATTTGTTTTATGTTGGGTTGCCCTGCCCTCTTATGCGCCGTTGCCCATCTCGCTATGGGCCTTAACCGCGCACCCCGGCAGGCTGTGGGGGGCCTCTCCCCTGTTCTGTGCAGCCTCCAAGGGAGGCGGGTTTATTGTTTCGGCCGCTTTACCAAGCCGGGCGGCAGGGGTGGCCCCGGCCTGCGGCAAAAGCGCCCAATGGCCCTTGTATAGCGGTGTTTTGCTGTAAAGTACTTTACCATTACATATATTCAAAAGGCTTTTTTCTGCGGCTTTTGGCGGGTTGTGCTGCCTGCGGCGCACACCGGAGCGGCAGAGCCGGCCACGGCCTGCACCGCCAAGGGCAATCTGCAATATTGGGGCGCAAAATAGCCCCCTGCCTTTGTGCCTTTGGCAGAAACTAACGCCCACCCTCGGAATATCGGGGCGGGTGTATTTCTTTGCATCTGCAAATATGCTATACTTATTTTGTATAGAATGGAGGTTTGGTTTTGGATATTCAACTTTTGGCAATCGATGTAGACGGCACTCTGGTGGGCAGCGACAATATAGTCAGCAAAGCCAACGCAGAGGCAGTGCAAAAGGCCCGCGAGCTTGGGGTGAAGATTGTGCTTTGCACCGGGCGGCTGCACTGTGAAACCGAATATGCCGCCGTACAGCTGGGCGGCTGCGACTATATGGTAACCTGCAATGGTTCGGTGGTTTTTGATCTGGTGAATCGCCGCCATATCTTTATCGATATACTGCCCTACAGCCTGGTGGATAGAGTAATCAGAACGCTGGAAAGCTATGATATCCTCTACCAGATTTACACCGACGACGTGATGTGCATACCCGCCCGCCAGTTCCATAAATTCGACGACGTTCCGCTGACCGTCGGGTATCGGGAGATGTTCAGGGAATCCCAACTGCTGCTGGAAAACCCCCGGGCCGATATTCCCGATAAAAAGATGGATGTGCTGAAGTTTTTTGTGCCTAACTTTGACACCGAGCTGCTGTATGATATCCGCAGCCGCATCAACCAGCTCCCCGGCCTTGAGGTGACCTTCTCCTCTGAATACGGCCTTGAGATATTCCGGGAAGGGCTGGATAAATTCACCGGGCTCAACCGCCTGCTGAAGCATCTGGATATCAGCTATGACAATGTGATGGTGCTGGGCGACAGCGAAAACGACCTGCAGATTATCCGGGCCGCCAGGTATGGCACCGCCATGGAAAACGCCCCTGATTTTGTGAAAAACGCGGCCAGCTTTCACACCAAAAGCAACGAAGAGGACGGCGTGGCCGACGCAGTGCGACGGATGATACTGGAGCCTGCCGGGGTTTCCCTTGGAGCCGCTTCGGAGCAGGCTTAAGCCGCCGCCTATTCCGGGGCGCCGGTCAAACCGTCCGGCCGGAGGATTTCTGTGGCCATTCCCCTGCCCGGGCAATCTTATGATACGGCAAGACCGCCTGCAAGCTGCCAAGCAGCCGCGGCGGTCTTATTTTACGTTATCAGGATGGGGTGTCGCTTTCGGATGTTTCCATAAAGCTGTTGAGCTCGCTCAGGAAAGAATGGATGTCGGTGAACTGGCGGTAAACCGACGCAAAACGGACATAGGCCACCTCGTCGATGGTGCGAAGCCGTTCCATGGCAAGCTCGCCGATGGTGGTGGAGCGTACCTCGCGCTCCAATGTGTTTTGCAGCGTCGATTCAATGGCGTTCACCACTTCCTCCAGCGTATCCAGCGCCACCGGGCGCTTTTCGCACGCCTTGAGCATTCCGCTCAGAAGCTTCGCCCGGTCAAAGGCTTCGCGGGAACCATCCTTCTTAATGACCATTAAGGGGGTGGTTTCAATGATTTCGTAGGTGGTAAAGCGCTTTTCGCAGCCAAGGCATTCGCGCCGCCGCCGAATGCGCTCCCCCTCGTCGGTGGGGCGTGAGTCAATCACCTTACTTTCATTGAACCCGCAAAATGGACATTTCATATTGTTTTACCCCTAATTTAAGCGTATATTTTGAAACAATCATACCAAAAAAACGCTTAATTAACAAGGGTGGCAACACAATTTTCCATCACAACCCGTTCAAATAATCCTCCAGGATATCAATAATATGTACCTGAGATACCATGCCCGCGTTGCATCGATCAACCAGCGTGGCAACAATGCCCCGGTAGGTTGATATGTCGGAAAGATGCACCCGCAGGTGGCCGTCCGCATCGGTCCCCTGAATACCGTAGGTCAGACGAAGCCCCGTCTGTGGGAACCATTTCAGCTCCTTGATGAGCCGATAGGTGATGATTGCATTTGATAGTAGTCCTGTTTCAGCATTTTCAGTCTTGAAAACCATAGATGCCCCTCCATGTTCTGACTTCCCAGCTAAAATCATAATAACAAAACTCAAAAAACCAATCAAAAAAACATTTCGACATTATTCGACAATTCGCTCTAAATGAGCAGCAATAGCGATAAAATATGCTGCTTATTTCTAGTGATTTATTCACCGTTGTCGAATTATGTCGGAATCTTCTTCAAATTATCCAAAATTGTCTGCATATATCTATGCGAGGTAACCAAGTCTTCGATTTTGTCATAATTGCTGCGATAAAGCTCGGTCAGAACCGCGCCGCTATAACCGCTGTACCAAAGGGTTTGTAGCATCTGTGGGATGTCCATATTCCCCTGCCCCGGGGCCAAACAATCACTGCCGGGGGCGTTGTCGCTCATGTGGATATGGGCCACGGCCGAGCCCATCGCCTCGAGCATCCGGAAGGGGTCAAACCCTGCCCGCACCGCCTGTTTCACATCAAAAACCGCCTGCGCCTGCGGCAGGTATTGCCGCAACAGTTTGAAAAAGCCGGGGCTGCGGCTCACCGAACGCTCCACGTTCTCGTGGCATAGGCGCACCTCCATGCTGCGGGCGGCCTCCCACAGCGCACCGTAGCGCTCAAAGTAAAACTCCGGCGAAATCTTGTGCTCCTTGTGGGCGCCGTGAAACACCACGATGTCGCCCCCCAGCAGCTTTACCCCCTCAAAAAAGGTTTTGTAAAGCTCCACCCCGTCGTCAAAGCGGCGCTGATAGTCGGTGAAAAAGAGGAAGCTTTCCATCCCCGAAGAATATGGGTGCAGGGCGACAATTTCCGCCCCCCATGCATCGGTCATCCGCCGCAGCTCCGCCAGATAGCCGGGCCGGATTTCGCTGGGGGTGTTGATAAAGACCTCCAGCGTTTTAACCCCCTGCTCCAACAGAAAACGCACTGCGTCTTCGGTGGGCTGGGGGTAAAGGCTGGCGGAGGAAATACCTGTTTTCATACAGCGCTCCTTTGAGAATGGCAAATATTAAGCATTGCGGCCAGCCCCACGGGGCTGGTACAATAAGGACATTAAGATTGCTGGGGGCCTCCACCCCCGGTAGGTTGGCGGCCGGGTGTTATGGCTGCAGCCAGCCCCTGCTATATGCATATACCCGGCCCGCCCGCAAGATGCACGGTATCTGCACCGCAGCCGCCGTTTTTTTGCAGGCTGTGGCCGCCCCACAGAAAGGAGGCAACCCGCCTTGTCGCTGGTTACGGCATTTCTCCAGTCTATCCGGCAGTTGAGTACATATTCAAAAAACGCGGTAAAGCTTGGTTTCTATACGATGATAGGATACTATATCGCCGCTATCATTGCAACACTGATGCTGACCCGGTTTGCCAATGTACCCTCTGCCCTGCTGGTCATCCGGGGCTTTTTAGAGGCCGCCCCCGCCTCCTTTGTGGCCGCCTTTGCGGCAGCCCTCATCTGCGACATTGCTTCAAAGCAGGCCGCTAAAAACGACGAATAAAGCATCACCTTGAAGATAAGCGGCAGCCCTGCCCTCCCTTTCGCGGATGGGCGGGGCTTTTTGCTGCCCGCAGCCGGGGGGCCTGCAGGCGGCCCCACCGAGCAACTATTATACTAGAAAAAGCAGCCGCGCCATATCTGGCGCGGCTGCTCAGCCTGTCAAAAAAGTATCGTACAAAATAATATTGCGCAGGCGGACATGCGCCGCTCGTCGGAGCAAGCTGCACTCCACTGAACCCCCGGTCATTTTCATGACCAAGGGTTTCATATCCTTTCGCTGCTCCTCCTCTTTCCCACCAAGCCTTTCAGCTTTGCGGGAGCCCTGATATAATCCTTTAAAACTGTCTGCGGTGAGCGGACAGTTTTGCTGGGGGGTGTTCACGAGGGGGACGGCTGGACGCAAAACCGTGAGGTTTTGCAAGGACACGAAATCCCCCTTGTGGAGGGTGTCAATTCTTTGACACCCTCAAAGCAGCCGCGCCAGATATGGCACGGCTGCTTTGAGATGGATGGGGCTTATTTCGCGGCGTCTCTTTCCTGCCACATAACCCACAGGGGGCCTGCGATGCAGACAGAGGAGTAAACACCGGCAATCATACCGACAATCATCGGCAGCGCGAAAGAAACAATCGATTCCACATTGTAAATCAGGGCCACCACCAGCACAACCACCATGGCCAGCACCGTCATCACGCTGGTGGTGATGGTGCGGGTCAGCGACTGGTTGATTGAGATATTCACCAGATCGCCAATGGCGTGCTTCTTGCCCAGCAGCCGTTTATTTTCGCGGATGCGGTCGTAGATAACGATGGTATCGTTGAGCGAAAAGCCCAGAATGGTGAGGACGATGGCGATGAAGTTGTCGTTGAGCGGCATGCGGAAGATGACGAAGGTGGCCAGTATAAAGGCCACATCATGCAGCAGGGCAACCACTGCCATGACGCCGGCGGACCAGCCCCCGATGGTGCGAAAACGCACGCCGACATAGGCAATCATCAAAACCGACGCCAGAGCCACCGCAGCCAGCGAACGCGCCAGAAACTCCTTGCCGATGGTGGGGTCGACGCTGTTGGTTGAAACGATAACAGGCTTATTCTCGGCAAAGCGCTCGGCCAGCGTTTCAGAAAGCTGGGACATCTCCTCGGAGGAAACCCCCTTGCTTTCTACAAGGGTCACCTTGATGCTGGGTCTGCCGGTCACCACGTCGGTGCTTTGCTGTATCGATACAGGGCTCTGCACCACCTGCTCGATGGTATTGGCAAAGGCGCCGGTATCCAACTGGCCCTCGTAGGAATAGCTGATGATGGTGCCGCCCTTGAACTGGATATCCAGATTGACGCCGAAAACCAGGCCAAACACAACGCCAATCAGCAAAAGCCCGACAGAGATGGTAAAGAAGAGCTTTTTCTTCTCAACAAACTTAAGCATTCTTTGCACCTCCAAACAGCCAGGGTTTTCTCATCGACTTAAAGCCGATAACCGAGGTCAGCATCAGCCGCGAGGCGTAAACGCCCATAATCTGGTTGAAGATAACGCCCGAAAGCAGGGTAAAGCCGAAGGAGAATATCTCACCCGCCGTTGTGGGGCCAAACCAGCTGAACAGGGGCGAGAATATCTTAACAAACATATTGCTGGGGGGGCCGAAGGCGCCCATGAGGATGATGGCCACAATGACCACCGTCACGTTGCCGTCAAAGATGGCCGAGAAGGCGCGGTCGAAGCCGGCATCCACCGAGCCAGCCACCGTTTTGCCTGCTCTGAGCTCCTCTTTGATGCGCTCGTTGGTGATGACGTTGGCGTCCACGCCCATGCCGATGGAGAGCACTATGCCCGCGATGCCCGGCAGGGTCAGGGTAAAGGAGGGAATGAAGCCAAAGAAGCCGGTGACCGAAGCCACCATGCCGCAAAGCTGGCCGGTGAGGGCCACAACGGCGATGGCGCCGGGCAGGCGGTAGATGGCAATCATCGCCACCGCCACAGCGGCAAAGGCAATGGCGCCGGCAAGCACCATGGCGTCCTTGGCGCCGAGGCCCAGGGTGGGCGAAATGGCGCTGAAGTTTTCGGTTTGCAGCTTAAAGGGCAGCGCGCCGGCGTTGATTTTATCGGCGAGGTCTTTTGCCTGCTGCACGCTGAAGCTGCCGGTAATCATCGCCTTGCCGTCGGTAATCGCTTCGTTGACGGTGGGATAAGAAAGAAGGTTATCGTCCATCCAGATAGAGATAACCTTGCCCTTCAGGCGCGCGGTTGCCTCGGCGAACTTGGTGGCGCCCTCGCTGGTCAGCTCGAGCGAAACCACAGGCTGGTTGTTTTCACTGTTGAGTACGGGGGTGGCAGACACAATGTCCTTGCCCTCGATGACCACCGTTTCGGCGGTTACGCCGCTGGGCTTGCCGTCTGCGCCAAGCTCTATCCCCTCGCGGAAGGTCAGCAGGGCGGTTTCACCCAGCTCCTTAATGGCCTCTTCGGGATTAAAGGTTGCTTCGTCCGATTTCCAGGGGAAACGAACGATAATTCTATCCTTGCTGTAATCGGTATACACCTCGTAGTCGGTGATGTTTTGGGATACCAGCCGCACCTTGATAATCGATTCGGCTGCCGCCATCTCTTCGTCTGTTGCATTTACGCCATCGGGCGGGCTGAAGGTGACGTCTACGCCGCCTCTGATATCAATGCCCCAACGGATATCGTCGGCACTCTTGATATACTTGGTGGTAACGTCGCCAAACCTTGTGCTGAAGCCGAAGAATGTCAGGTAGGTGAACACGGCAATCAGCAGCACCACGATGAAGAAAACAGACTTTTTCGCTTTTCTCATCTGAAGTCCTCCATTGTATTGGTATGGGGAAGGTCTTGTGTTTTGCCTGCCCCACCCGGCTGCGGCGCGCTTGGCGGATGCAAACCGGCCCGGGCAGAAAAAACAACCTTATGGCCTCAAAACGCAAAAAATCAGGGCATAAACGACCGGGATTTTTTGTGCCGGAAGGGTGCAAAAGCGGCTGCCCGCGGTGCTTGTCCGGCTAAGTAAAGTCTGAAGCCCATAGGCGAAATTATACTTTATTATGCGAAAAAAGTCAATTTCTTTTTGGCGCTTCGCCTATACCTCGATGACCGGGGTTTCGCCTGTCAGACCGGCGTTTTGCTCTAAAATGGGCCTAATGAAACGGGCGTTGAATTCCTCGGTCTGCAAAGGCGCAAGCCCGACGAAATTCCGAGGCTCCAGCACCGCCTCCAGCTCTTCCCTATCCAGACCAAAGGCCGGGTCGGCGCAGATGCGTTCTATCAGGTCGTTTTCGCCCCCCTCTTCCTTCACCACGCGGGCGGCGGCAAGCGAATGCTCCCGCAGGCGCTCGTGCAGCTGCTGGCGGTCGCCGCCTTTTTTGACCGCCCGCATCATAATGTTTTCGGTGGCCATAAAGGGCAGCTCGCGCATCAGCCGCTGTTGGATGACCTTGGGGTAGACCACCAGACCGTCGCAGACGTTGAGCATCAGGTTCAGGATGGCGTCGGTGGCCAAAAAGCCCTCGGCCACCGCCAGCCGCCGGTTGGCCGAGTCGTCCAATGTGCGCTCAAACCACTGGGTGGCGGCGGTAAACGCCGGGTTCAGCGTGTTGGTGACCACAAACCGGGCAAGGGCGGTGATGCGCTCGCTGCGCATGGGGTTGCGCTTATAGGGCATGGCGGAGGAGCCAATCTGGTGCTTCTCAAAGGGCTCTTCCATCTCTTTGAAGCCCTGCAGGATGCGCAGGTCGTTGGAAAACTTGGAGCAGCTCTGGGCGACGCCCGAAAGGGCGGAAAGCACCTGCGCGTCAATCTTGCGCGAGTAGGTCTGGCCCGAAACCGGCACCACGTCCTCAAAGCCCATCTCGGCGCAGATAAGCCTGTCCAGCTCCTTAATCTTCTCCACATCCCCCTCAAACAGCTCGACAAAGCTTGCCTGGGTGCCGGTGGTGCCCTTGGAGCCCAGCAGCTGCAGTGAAGCGATGCGGTGCTCCACCTCCCGCAGATCGAGGAGCAGCTCGTTCATCCAGAGGGTGGCCCGCTTGCCGACGGTGGTAAGCTGGGCGGGCTGCAGATGGGTGTAGGCCAGCGCCGGCAGGTCTTTGTATTGCAGCGAAAAGCCGGAAAGCAGCGCCAGCAGACTCACCAGCTTTTTGCGCACCAGCTCCAGCGCCTCGCGCATGACGATGATATCGGTATTATCCCCCACATAGCAGCTGGTAGCTCCCAGATGGATGATTCCCTTCGCCTCGGGGCACTGCACCCCATAGGCGTAAACATGGCTCATCACGTCATGACGGGTTTCCTTTTCACGCTGCCGGGCCACGTCGTAGTTGATGTCCTCGGCAAAGGCCTCCAGCTGGGCAATCTGGCTGTCGGTGATGGGCAGCCCCAACTTTTGCTCGGCACGGGCAAGGGCAATCCAGAGCCTGCGCCAGGTGCGGAACTTTTTATCGCTTGAAAAAAGATACTGCATCTCCCTTGAGGCATAGCGTGATGCAAAGGGGCTTTCATAGCTGCTGTTCATAATATACTTCCCCAATCGGTTTTTTGTGGTCACGGTTGACAGAACCTTCCTGCATTATTTTAACCGCTGCGCCGCAAAAACGCAATAAAATGGGGCTATTTAGGGCGAAACGATTGACAATAAAAGCTTTCTGATGGGATATGATAAGGGAGCGCGGCGGCTCTCCCCCGCATTCTTTCTGTCCGCGCGGCTTTGCTCACCCGCCGAAAGGACGCGGAAAAATGCCCGAGCCTTACTGCTCATGGGGGCAAAAAACCGCCCCGGGGGGCGGTTTGACCTGTGTTTGCTATGCTATTTCACTTTCCAGCCTCAGCAGAATTTTTGGGGTGCACTGCTCTATTTCCAGCTAAATTTTTTTGGTCTGCTGTTCCGCAATTTCTGCTATCGCCTGTAAATCCTCTTTGGTCAACGCCATCGCCGCACCTCCTAACCTATAAGACCAGCGTACACATCCGAGGGCGGCTGCGCAACCGGTATCCGCTTTTTTGCGGCCCGGATAGCAGTTTATTGGATGGCTTCCCCAAAGGCCAGTAGCTTTTCATAGGTTTCCCGGGGAATTTCAAAGGTATAATCCTCCCGGGTGGGCCCTGCGTAGGAACGGCTTCTGGCGATATACCGCTGCCCATACTGCTTAAACTGCAGCAGCATATCCTCCCCGTCCAGCAGCTTGTGCAGCGTGAGGGGGATATCCTCGTCGTTTGAGATATCGGCATAGGGGCCGGTGTACAGCCTCCATCCCTCAAGCTTCAGCAGCGCGTGCAGCTCCCTGAGCTCCTCTGCCCCCAGCGCACGGGTATCCTCCTTCGGTATGCTGTGCCACTCCGCGGGCTGTCTTACCAGCAGGCCGCCGAACCCGTATAGCTGCTCCCGCAGGCGCTCGTTACCCTGCCCGATGCCCTCGTCGGTGACCCGCAGCGCAAACCCCGCCAGCCGGGAGGCGGTTTCTGCAGGGAGGGTATAAAGCTCCGAGCTCTCTGCCTGCGGGGCAAAGACGGCGGCGTTGGTCCCCTCAAAGAAGATGATTCTGGCCCCGGTGCCGCTGCTGAGGATAAAATCCACCGAAATGCCGCGCTCGGCGGGCTCCTGCGCCTGCCAGTCCTCGGCCTGTAAAAGCTGCTGCATCTCCTGCTGCCGGGCCGCGGTCAGGCTGGTGGGGATATTGTGCATCTCCAGCTCGGTCATGGTTTTGGCCAAATCGGTGACCGCCTGATTTTGCCTGCTCTGCTGTGGCGGCTGCCCGGAGCTTTCCCCGGTTTGGCTATCGGATGAGCTGCTGCTTTCCGGGGCTGAGGAACTGTTCGGCTTCTCCCCGCAGGCTGCAAACAGGGTTATCATACCGGCAATTATCAGAAATATCATCCACTTTTTCATGGTAACCAGACCTTTCTTCTTTAAGCAGATGCGCGTTTATCCACCGCTATTCTGTCCCCCTCAGTATAGCAGCTATGCGGCGGGCTGACTATACCAAAATGTGGGCGATACCGGGCTTTGACAAACCGAAGAAACCTGCCCCCTCCCCCGTGGGCAGTTTTATAGGAATCGCTTCGGCGGCGCATGTCCGCCTGCGCGATGCATTTTGCATACCCACTTTTTTGACTGGCTGAAGCGGCGTATGCAGGATACCCGCATACGCCGCTTTTAAGGTTTTATAATAGCCGCCGCACAGTAGGGATAGAGTTCCCGGTGCTGTTTCTTTTTATCTATCCTTACTTGGTCAGCAGCAGCTTTTCGGCGGTTGCCAGACGCACACAGAGGCAGAGCAGCTCGCTGGCTGCCTCAAGCTCGGCCACCGAGGGGAAGGTGGGCGCGATGCGGATGTTGCGGTCGTTGGGGTCGTAGCCGTAGGGGTAGGTGGCCCCGGCGGGGGTCATCACCACACCGGCTTCCTTACAGAGCTCCACCACCCGGCGGGCGCAGCCGTCGGCCACATCCAGCGAGATGAAGTAGCCGCCCCTGGGGGCCTGCCACTTGGCGATATCCAGCTTGGAAAGCTGGCTTTCCAGCGTGCGCAGCACCATCTCAAACTTGGGGCGCAGCAGTTGGGCATGGCTTTTCATATGGGTCTTCATGTTATCAAAGCTGCCAAAGAAGCGGACATGGGCCAGTTGGTTGAGCTTGTTGTGGCCGATGGTCTGCACCGCCACCGAGCGCATGATATCCTCGATGTTGCGCTTGGAGGCGCCCATCGCCGCAAGGCCCGAACCGGCAAAGGTGATTTTGGAGGTGGAGGAGAATATGTAGACCATATCCTCCCGCCCGGTCTTTTTGCAGGCAGCCATCAGGTCGGCGAGGTCGTCGGCCTCCTCTTCATAGAGATCATGAATGCCGTAGGCGTTATCCCAGAAGATGCGGAAGTCGTCGGCCGCGGGGCTCAGGTTGGCAAAGCGCTCTACCGTGGCGGCAGAGTAGGTAACGCCCTGCGGGTTGGAGTATTTTGGCACACACCAGATGCCCTTGACCTCCGGGTCGTTGTTGACATGGGCCTCTACCTGCTCCATATCGGGGCCTTCGGGGGTCATATCCACCGTAACCATCTTGATGCCAAAATGCTGGCAGATGGCGAAATGGCGGTCATAGCCGGGCGACGGGCAGAGGAACTTTACCACCGGCTGCTGCCCCCAGGGCTTATCGCCACCGGCCACGCCGTGGGTCATCGCCCGGGAAACGGCGTCATACATCAGGTTCAGGCTGGAACTGCCCCCTACAAACACCTCTTCCGGGGAAACGTCCATCAGGCCGGCCATCAGCTTTTTGGCCTCGGGCAAGCCCGCGGGCAGGCCGTAGTTGCGGCAGTCAAAACCGTCAGCAGCCAGTACGCCGGTGGCGGCGGTCACCGCCTCCAGCAGCCCCATCGAAAGGTCAAGCTGCTCGGGCGCGGGCTTGCCCCGGGACATATCCAGCTTCAGGCCCTTCTCTTTATAGTTGTTATACGCCACCAAAAGTTGCTGGTGTTCCTCGGTAAGCTGCTGTCTGCTCAGCGCGTTGTATGCGGTCATTGCGTCTGCTCCTCCTTGCCCTGTTTCATGCTGCTTCCCTGCAAAAGATAGATGTCTCTATCGTTCATCCTCACAGGCGCATTGTTATCCTGATAATATTATAGCGTCTTTTCGTCTTATATGATAATATAAACCGTCCTATTTTGCAAGACGGAAAATATATTCCTGCACAAATCCCAAATTTGCGCCGTGAGCAACCTGTTTTTACAGTGATTTTGCAGTGATTACACCAATGATTTATTCAATTTTGGGAGGAACCTCTTTTCTTTTGCCAACGGCCGGCGGGGCTGCCTTGCCCTCCCCCACCCGGCGGTTGGGCAAAGCAAAACACGGCACAGGGCGCGTCAAACACCCTGTGCCGTGCCAAAAGCAGGTAAATATCAGAACTCAGCCGAGCCGGTGGTGCGGGGGAACGGTATCACGTCGCGGATGTTGGAAACGCCGGTGATATACATAATCAGCCGCTCGAAGCCCAGCCCAAAGCCCGCGTGGCGGGTGCCGCCAAAACGGCGCAGGTCAAGGTACCAGCCATAGGACTCCTCGTCCAGATCCAGCTCCTTCATGCGAGCCACCAGCCGGTCGTAGCGCTCTTCACGCTGCGAGCCGCCGATAATTTCGCCCACGCCGGGGACAAGCAAATCCATCGCCGCCACCGTCTTGCCGTCGTCGTTCATGCGCATGTAGAAGGATTTAATCTCCTTGGGATAATCGGTGACAAAGACCGGCTTTTGGAACACCTTCTCGGTGAGGTAACGCTCGTGCTCGGTTTGCAGGTCGCAGCCCCAGAACACCGGGAACTCAAACTGCTCTTTATGCTGCTCCAGCAGGGACACCGCCTCGGTGTAGGTCACATGGGCAAACTCCGACTGAATGATAGCGTTCAGGCGCTCCAGCAGGGCCTTGTCGTAAAAGTCGTTGAAGAACTTAATTTCCTGCGGGCAGTGCTCCAGCACATAGCGCAGCACATATTTAATCATATCCTCGGCCAGCGCCATGTTGTCCTCAAGATCGGCAAAGGCGATTTCCGGCTCTATCATCCAAAACTCGGCGGCATGGCGGGGCGTGTTGGAGTTTTCGGCCCGGAAGGTGGGGCCGAATGTATAGATGTTGGAAAAAGCCAGGGCCATGGCCTCGCCCTCCAGCTGGCCCGACACGGTGAGGCTGGTGAGCTTGCCGAAAAAGTCCTCTTTATAGTTGATGCTGCCGTCCTCGTTGAGGGGCGGGTTTTTCTCATCCAGCGTGGTTACCCGGAACATATCCCCCGCGCCCTCGCAGTCGCTGCCGGTGATGATGGGGGTGTGGGCATAGACAAAGCCCCGGTTGTGGAAAAACTTATGGATGGCATAGGCCACCACCGAGCGCACCCTGAAAACCGCGCTGAAGGTGTTGGTGCGCGGGCGCAGGTGGGCGATGGTGCGCAGATATTCCAGCGTGTGGCGCTTTTTCTGCAGGGGGTATTCGGGCGCCGAGGCGCCCTCTACCTCTATCTCCGCCGCATGAATCTCAAAGGGTTGGCGGGCGTTGGGGGTCAGCACCACATCGCCCCGCACCACCAGCGCCGCGCCAACATTCTGGCGCACGATATCCTTAAAGTTCGCCAGCTTGTCGGCCTCCAACACCACCTGCAAGCTGTTGTAGCAGCTGCCGTCGTTGAGCTCAATAAAGCCGAGGGCCTTGGAATCCCGAATGGTTCTGACCCAGCCGCAGACGGTAACCTGAGAGTCGATGTAATTGGTCACCCCACTGAATAAATCTTTAATCTGTGTACGCTGCATCTTGTTTTACCTCCACATTTTTGGGGATATATGCCGATACTGGCTTATAATGAAAGCAGAATAGTATTATTATAACAAATGCCATAGGATAAGCAACAGAATATCGGCGGGGCGGACTGTTTTTTTTATAAAAGGGGTATTGCTTTTGACACGGCTTTGGTTTATAATAATAACTCGTCGGGCCGGTTGCGGCTTGGCAGCAAAAACCAAATACAGATGGAGAGATGGCTGAGCTGGTCTAAGGCGCACGACTGGAAATCGTGTGTGGGCTAATACCTCACCGAGGGTTCGAATCCCTCTCTCTCCGCCACAGAACCCTTGAAAATGGCTTAACTAAGCGATTTTTGAGGGTTTTTGCTTTTGTAAAACACAAGGCCAACTGGGCTACTTTTCTCTTGAAAAAAGGTGTTTGCACAAAATTTGCACAAAATTGACTGTATGGACTACACATAACAATTTACTACTTAGCAAACAAAACAGCTTCCATTGTGCTTGCAGTTTGCTTCTTCTTTTCCATGACTTCACAGTAAATGTCGGCAGTTGTCCCCAACGAAGAATGCCCCAACATATCAGATATCACTTTTAAAGGGATGTCTGAATTTAAAAGTATGGTTGCACAACTGTGACGTAAGTCATGAAATCTAATATCGGGCAGCTCGGCATTAACAAGCATATTTTTAAAAATATGGTAAACTGTTTGAGGGCTTCTCCAGTCCCCTGTTTCTGTACAACAGACTAAATTCATGTCATTGTACATCTCGCCATATAAAAGCCTGTTCCGTGTAACCCATTGCTTTTGTCTTAATACTTCGTCAATTACAGATGTGGGAACACTTAGCGTTCTGTCACTTTTGTCTGTTTTTAAATCGTCTAAGCCCCAAAACTCACTTGTTTCAGAAGTAGATTCGCTTTTGTCTTTCACACAAGTTAGTTGTCGTTGCACATGCACTGTATTGTTTTTAAAATCAAAGTCAGAAAACTTAAGGCCTAAGACTTCTCCCCTTCTCAATCCTAAAGTAATAGCAATTAAAACTTCTAAAAATATAGAGCTTCCCCTAGCTGCTTTTAAAAGTTCTTGAGCTTGTTGTTGAGTGAGTACGGTTGATTTATATTTCTTTTGCTTTGGAAGGTCTGCAAAAGCACATGGGTTTTTAACAATAAAATCATCGCCGACCGCATCATTTAATCCTGTCGCTGAACCGGCGCAGGGCAAAAGCCGAGCCGATAAAATTTCGGAATTTGCGTTTACAATCCAGTGCGGTAGAGTTGAAAATGATGTGATTATGGACATGTTCCCTGTCGATATGGGTACAGGCGACGAAAGCGTGTTTGCCTTTTGTAAAGGCCATTGCAAGCTCCCGCCCGATGCGGTTCGCCTCCTCAGGTGTCACCTCTCCAGAGAGAAAGGCTTGGCGGGTATGATAGGCGATGATGTCGCTGCCGCCCTGACTGCGCCCGGTGAGCTGTACATACTGCCGCTTGGAAAGTGCGAACTCTGCATCGGCGGTCCGGGAAGCACACTCATAGGACGAAATCAGTTTGCCGTCCGGCGTGCAGTAGGTTCGGGATTTGGTGTAGCCCTTATTTGCGTACCGCTGGTACAGCAGCCACGCCCCGCCGAGTCTGCACTGGATGCCCATATGGTGAAGAAGCCGGTTGAACTCCACCGCGGTCATGCCATAATCCTTGGTGATGATGCTGACCGGCACGACCCCGCCGCTTATGAGAACACAATCGCAGTACCGGGCTTTGGACGAGAGAGTCTGCACCCGGTCGAGCAGGGCGGCGGTTTTGCCCTTTTCGGCCTGAAGCCTCTGGAGAAGCTCAAAAGCGTACTCCTGGCTTACGCCTTAAGGCGTTGCTATTTTGGATAGCCCTATGGGCGTTTGTCAATACTACCGGCTTGCCGGTGGATTTTTATTTCTTGGCCCGCAGTTGCTCCCGCCCATATCACCGTTTATTGCATCAAGTAATCAAAGCTGCTTTGTGCGCAGAAATGGCCGTTTAAAGTTCTGCTTTTTCTACTTTTTTTAATAAGTTTCGTTTTGTGATTGACAAAAAATATGGACTATATTATAATAAATAATAATAGTTATCATTAGTGTTCTATAACAGCTATAAAATAAGAGCATCGGTTTGCGGAGCAATGCTTTGGCTTTCCGGGGTGCTCTGCCTCCTCTAGCCTGCCCCCTGTTTGGGTTGCTCCCTGCCGGCTGTTGTAAGGGTTCTTTTGTGGGGAAGAGATATAAAAAGAAAGAAGAAACAAGATGAAACGCATGTTTGGCACGGTGGAAGCCGTTTTTGATATCCTTTATCTCGCCGCCGCCCTCATCCTCGGCGCTGTGCTGCTGGGTGATATGGCGGGCAATCAGGCGCGCATACTGGCGGGCGCCATGGCCTTGGTTTTGGCCTTTGGAGATGCTTTTCACCTGATACCCCGCATCATTGCGATTTTTACCGGGCAGGAGGAACGTCTGCGGCCTGCTCTGGGGCGGGGAAAGCAGATTACCTCGATTACCATGACGGTGTTTTACCTGCTGCTGTGGCAGATTGGCGGGCTGGCGGTTTCGCCGCCGGGCGAGCTGGCCGGTTCTTACATAGTCTACCTGCTGGCCGCCGTGCGGATTGCCCTCTGCCTGCTGCCCCAAAACGAATGGCAGCAGCGGTACCCCCCTGTGGGCTGGGCGGTGCTGCGCAACCTGCCGTTTTTTCTGCTGGGCGTTGTCGTCGCGGTGCAGTTCTATCTGCAAAGAAGCGCGCTGCCGGGGCTTGGCCCCATGTGGCTTGCCATCGCCCTCAGCTTTGGGTTTTACCTCCCGGTGGTGCTCTATGCCAACCGCAACCCCAAGGTGGGCATGCTGATGCTGCCCAAAACCTGTGCCTATCTTTGGATGCTGACCCTATGCTTGTCTTTGTAGGGAGGAACTTACCCAATCCCTTATAGATAATATCCCTGCGACATTAAATAACCCAAACAGAAAGGAGCAAATTATGAGCAAGTACAAAAAACTAACCAACGAGGCGGGCGCCCCTGTCGCCGACAATGAGAATGCCATTACCGCCGGCCCCCGCGGCCCTGTTGTGATGCAGGACGTGTGGCTGATGGAAAAGATGGCGCACTTTAACCGAGAGGTTATCCCCGAGCGCCGGATGCATGCCAAGGGCTGGGGCGCCTATGGTAAATTAACCGTTACCCATGATATTTCGCAGTATACCAAGGCGAAGGTGCTTCAGCCCGGCGCTGAAACCGAGTTGTTTCTTCGTTTTTCCACCGTTGCGGGCGAGCGCGGCGCCGCCGACTGTGAGCGCGATATCCGCGGCGTTGCCGTCAAGTTCTACACCGAGGAGGGCAACTGGGATTTAGTAGGCAACAACACCCCCACCTTCTTTATCCGCGACGTACATAACTTTTCCGACCTGAACCGTGCCGTGAAGCGCGACCCCCGCACCGGCCGCCGTTCGGCCCAGAACAACTGGGATTGCTGGACGCTGCTGCCCGAGTGCTTCCATCAGATTACCGTTGTGATGAGCGACCGGGGCATCCCCGCCTCCTTCCGCAACATGCACTTCTTCGGCGAGCACACCTTCTCGTTCTACAATGAGAAGAACGAGCGGGTCTGGTGCAAGTTCCACTTTAAGACCCAGCAGGGCATCAAGAACTTCTCCAATGAGGAAGCCGCCAAAGTCAACGGAATGGACCGCGAGTTCCACGGCAAAGACCTGTTTGAGGCCATCGAGCGGGGCGACTTCCCCAAATGGACCATGTATGTGCAGATTATGACCGAGGAGCAGGCGAAAAACCATTACGAAAACCCCTTCGATATCACCAAAATCTGGCGTCATGCCGAGTACCCCCTCATTGAGGTGGGCGTCCTCGAGCTGAACCGCAACCCCGAAAACTACTTCGCGGAGGGGGAGCAGTCCGCCTTTACCCCCGCCCATGTGGTTCCCGGCATCGGCTTTAGCCCCGACCGCTTTTTGCAGGGCAGGCTGTTTTCCTACGGCGACGCGCAGCGCTACCGTCTGGGCGTTAACCACAACCATATTCCGGTGAACCGCGCCAAGGTAGAGGTTAACGAGTATCACCGTGACGGCGCTATGCGGGTAGACGGCAACTACGGCGGCGCACCCGCCTACACCCCCAACAGCTACGGCGCATGGACAGCCCAGCCCGAGGTGATGGAGCCTCCTCTGGATTTGGAAGGCGCGATGTACCGCTACGACCCCAAGGACGACCCCACCGACGATTGCTTCCGCGCGGGCGGCAACCTGTGGCGCGTCCTGACAGAGGATAAAAAGCAGATTCTCATCGAGAACACGGCCGGGGATATCGCCCCCTGCACCGTGAACATCAAGTACCGCCACGCGGTGCACTGCTATCTGGCCGACCCCGAGTACGGCGAGCGCTTTACCAAGGCCGCCGGGCTGGATTTTGATAAGGTCAAGGAGCTTGCCAAGCTGGACCACGCCGGTCTTACGCAGGCCACCCTCTCTGAAACAATGTAGCAACGGCACCGGATGTGGGCTTCTCCCCCGCTCCTGGGGCGGTGTCTCAGCAGGCAAAACGCCGATGAGGCGTAGCCTGAGCACAGCCCCGGCTCATAGAGAAACGAAACTCGAAGCATAAATAAATGAAAAAGACATGGTTTGCTGTCCCGAAGCGGCGGCAAACCATGTCTTTTTTGTTTTGCGGCTATCCTTACCGGCTATGCTGGAAACGCCAGCCGGGCCATGGGACTTTTGTATTGCCCGCTGATTATGAAGACAACAAAGTCGCCCCAACAGGGCAGTGGGCTGCCAACAATATTTTCGTCTGTTGACCGGCAGTGTCAAAACAGCGGGCAACCGCATAAAATGAATCCCCCTGTTTAACCTGCCGTCGGGGCTGCGCCGTCACATAAAAACCCCGCTCAAACCAAAGGGTTCGGGCGGGGTTGCGCCAAAGTATCACAAAGACCGCTTATCTCTTTTTAGAAAAAATATGAAAGGGGCTGCCAATGGGCAAAAACTTTCTGCCAAAGTGGTTGTTCAGCACGTTTGCGCCGCAGCCGTAAAATGACAAAAGGGCTATGACAAGCTCCGCATAGGCTGCCATATTGTGAAATGCCGTATGTACCGCGCCCTCGGCGATAAAGGTGCTGACCGCCAGCCCCACAAACAGCACATCGATGGCCACAAAGATGCAGAACAGCACCTTGTTGGTTTCCATCGAGCCAATGGTGAGGAAGAGGGTTAAAATCAGGTAGCCCACAAAGGCAACCCCCAGTTGGCGGGTATCCGCATTCCCCTGCAGATAAACGCCCAACGCGCCCAGCTTAATCAGCCATGAGGTTGCCATCCCCAGCCAAAAGAAGCCGTAGGCGCAAAAAGCGGTGGCGCCAAAGACGTTGCCCTTTTTATAATCCAGCATACCGGCTACCAGCTGGGCCAGCGCCCCCAAAAAAATGGCCCAAGGCAGCACATAGGCCACTCCGTAGGTGATGCCCAGCTTCTGGCTGGAAGCAACCAGCGTTACCATCGCAAGGCCGAACAGCCCCAGCGCCGAGGGGTCCACATGTGTTTTTTCCGACATAAATTCTACATCCTCCATTATCCGTTGCCCTATTTTGTGACACACGAATGCTATCGTATCAAATGCCGCGGGGGATGTCAAGATAAGGCGAAAGCCGGCGGCTCCCGGCCTTTTGCGGCGGCGCTTCTCCCCTGCCAGACAGTGAAATAGACATAGGAGCCTTTCACAGGATGGAGCTTTTCAGCAAAGCACACAAACTTCCTTGGGGCGTTTGCAATTATCTGCTAAAATACTATATAATTTCAGTGGCAGCGGGGGCGCTTTATGCCTCCCCCGCAAAAGAAGCCGCACTACCGTGAAAGGAACAGAAGCATCTATGCAAAAGGTTGTTTTTTTTGATATCGACGGCACACTGGTTGGCCCCTCCGACACCATTACTCCTTCCGCCCTGCGCACCATTCACGCGCTGCGCGCAAACGGCATAAAAACCGCCATCGCCACCGGGCGTTCGGGGCTTGAGATGGACTGGTTTAAGGAGCGCCACCCTGTCGAGTTGTTCGACGCCTTAATCTACGGCAACGGCACTCAGGTTGAGATAGACGGCAAGTCGATTACCAGCCTCTACATAGACCCTCAGGAGGTCGCCGACATTATCGAGGTAGCCCGCAGGCACAACATCGTTTACGGGGTAATAGATAAGCAGAGGATGCGCATGAACGTTGAGCGGCACCCCCTGCTGGAATACTTTATGGATGGCATCTTTGCAAATGCCGAGGGCCTGTGCGACCCCAATTATCACCTGACTCACGACATCTGCGCCGGGGTTCTGCTCACCGATATACACACCGCCGAGCGGCTGTTTGAGCCGGTGCTGCGCCAATGCGAGGTTGTACAGGGCATCAGGATTGGCGGGGCGACGGGCGATCATCTGGATTTTTGGCGCAAGGACATCACCAAGGCCTCTGCCATTGCGGAGGTGGTGGGGCTGCTGGGCTCGGATATGCAGCATGCCTACGCCGTCGGCGACGGCTTTAACGACATTCAGATGCTGGAGCAGGCCGGAGTTGGTATCGCCATGGGCAACGCGGACCCCCGCGTGCAGCAGTATGCCGACTTTGTCACCAAGCGCTACGACGAGGACGGCATCGAATATGCCATGAAGCATTTCGGGCTGATTTAGAGATAGACGGTTTAACCATAATAATGATTACGAGGCGGGGGGGGGGGGGGGGGGGGGTTGGGGAGGG
>JAEWWW010000140.1 GCA_023396215.1 Bacillota bacterium
CATTGGACCCACCTTGAGCTGCAGCGGTTTTTTGATATCCATGAGCCGCTCAGTGAAGCAACCGCCCCCGCCATCTGGGAAAAAGCCAATAAAAAGCTGGCCGGGGGGCTTACCACCCGCCGGATGATTTTGCAGTCGAATGTGGAGATTCTTTGCTCCACCGACGACCCCGCCGATGACCTGCGCTACCACAGGCAGCTCAAGGAGGCGGGCGACTTCCCGGTGCAGGTGCTGCCCACCTTCCGCCCCGACAACTCGCTGGAGCTGAGCGCCAACGGCTTTGTCGACTATATCGCCCGGCTGGGCGCGGCGGCAGGGGCTGCCGTCACCGACCTGCAAAGCCTGCTTCAGGCCCTCGACAGCCGCCTCGACTACTTTGAGGAAATGGGCTGCCGGGTTTCCGACCACGGCGTGGCCTATGTACCCTACCGCGCTGCCACCGCCGCCGAGGCCGACGCCATCCTCAAAAAGGCGCTGGCGGGGCAGCCGGTTTCGCTGGAGGAGGAAGAGCAGTACAAAACGGTGGTGCTGGGCCACCTTGCCAACCAGTATTACAAGCGCGGCATGATGATGCAGCTGCACATCGGGCCGATGCGCCGGGTCAACAGCGCCATGACCGCTAAGCTTGGCCCCGACTGCGGTTTTGATTCTATCGACGACCTGAATATTGCCCGCCCGCTGGGGCGCTTTCTCGACAGCGTCAACAATCAGGGCATGCCCAAAACGGTGCTCTACTGCCTCAATCCCAAAGATAACTACGTGCTGGGTACCATGCTGGGCAACTTTGCCGACGGCGGAATAGCGGGTAAAATGCAGTTCGGCTCGGCATGGTGGTTTAACGACACCCGCGACGGCATGGAGGACCAGATGAAAACCCTTGCCAACCTGGGCCTTTTGGCCAAGTTTGTGGGTATGCTCACCGACAGCCGCAGCTTCACCTCCTACCCCCGCTTCGAGTACTTCCGCCGCATCCTCTGCAACATCATCGGCCAGTGGATAGAGGAGGGCGAAATCGCCCCCGACATCGAGCTGATGGGCGGCATTGTGAGCGACATCTGTTACAACAACATCAAGGCGCATTTCGCCGGGTAGGGCAGGGCCGCCCCGTAATCTTCTGTAGCCAGTCCACCCTTGTGGCAGCCCGGGCAGACCTTCTGCTTTGCGCCGGTATGAATTGTTCCATCAAAAAACGGCGGGGCTGCGGTGTATCATCCGCGGCCCTGCCGTTGCCCTCATTATGCGAAAAACCGGGGCTTGCTCTTTGTGAAAACTAAACAACCGCATTTTTAAAACCCCAAGAAACGCAAAATAAATACGATAAAAGCTGAAAAAAACAGAGGGCCGCCGCGCTACAATGAAAGTAGTACAGCCGCCCTGCGCGTACCCCGCTTTTTAACGGGCGGCCCGCTATCTTTCTACATACAAAGGAGTAAAGCCAATGGTCGGTATGATAACGGACATTCAGCGTTTTTCACTGAACGACGGCCCCGGCATTCGCACCACGGTTTTTTTCAAGGGCTGCGACATGCGCTGCGCCTGGTGCCATAACCCCGAAACCATCAGCCCCCAGCGGGAGCTGCACTACCACAGCCGCAACTGCATCGACTGCTTTCACTGCGTCGAGGTCTGCCCGGTGGGCGCTCACGGCAACCGGCAGGGCAAGCACAGCTTTGACCCTGCGCTCTGCATCGGCTGCGGCAACTGTGCCGAAATCTGCTACCCCGGCGCCATGGAGATGTCGGGCAAAAGCATGAGCGTGCAGCAGGTGATGGAAGAGATTTTGCAGGATAAGCCCTATTATGCCGACTCGGGCGGGGGAGTGACCCTCTCGGGCGGCGAGGTGCTCTGCCAACTGCCCTTCGCGGTGGCGCTGGCCAAGGCCTGCAGGGCCGAGGGCATACCGGTGGCCATCGAAACCAACCTCAACCTGCCCTTTGAGGGTATGCGCCCCCTGTTGGAGCAGCTTGACCTTGTGATGTGCGATATCAAGCTGTATGACCCCGGGGCTCACCAAAAATGGGTGGGGGCCGACAACAGCCGGGTGCTTGAAAATGTCAAAAAGCTGGCCGAGGCCGGCGTCCCCATAATTGTACGTACCCCCCTCATCCCCGGGGCCACCGACAGCGAAGAGAACATCGGCAGCATCGCCGGCTTTTTGGCCGGGGCCGAAAACCTGCGGTATTACGAGCTGTTGAACTTTAACCCGCTGGGCGCGTCCAAGTACGACAGCCTCTCGCGCAGCAACCCCTTTGCCGACGCCCGCCCGCTGCCGCAGGAAAAGCTGCTGGCGCTGCAGGCGGTGGCAGAGGCCAGGGGCGTCACCACCCGCATCGAATCATAAAGGAGGCAGAGCAGATGGCGAAGATTACCTTTATCAACGAGTATCCCGAAACCGAAACCTTCACCTATGATAAGCGCATCCGGCTGTTGAAGCAGCGCAAGCTTGCCCAGACCAAAGATAAAATCGAGCTGGAAGGCGGGCTGGATGAGGACGATTACGGCCGTGTGGTCACCCCCGATAACTTCCGGTTTGAGTATATTCCAACCCATGCCGACGGCTCGTTTTACGGCTACAAGGGCTGGACAGTCAACTACACCAGGATGCTGGCCGAGCATCCCCTCTACTGCGACCCGCTGGATGCCTTTGTGGGGCGGGGCTTCTTCTTTATGACCCGCCAAAAGGGCTCTATCTGGAACCCCGACCACCCCTACACCGACCTCAAGGAGGCCTTTGACCGCTACAACATCATCTGCGGCATCGGCTCCGACGGCCACTTCACCCCCGACCTGCGCATGGGCTTTGATATGGGCTGGGGCGGCATCCTTGAAAAGCTGAAAAAATATCAGGCCATTAACAATGGGCCGGAGCACGCCGCGTTTTATGAGAGCGAGATTGCGGTGGTCACCGCCATCATCACCTTCCTTCGGCGCATGGCGGCCGAGATTTCCGCCCTTGCCGGAGAGGAGCGCAACCCTTACCTCAAGCAAAACCTCACCGAGATGGCGGCGGTCAACCTGAAAATATCCGACGGCAAGCCCGAAACCCTGCGGGAGTGCATCCAGTGGATGTGCTGGTTCAGCTTCTTTTCACGGCTCTACAACCGCGGGCCCAGCGGCGGCCAGCTCGACGAGCTGCTGCGCCCCTTCTATGAGCGGGATATCGCCGCGGGCCGCATCGACGACGAAACCGCCAAGTTCTATATCGCCTGCCTCTTTCTCAACGACACCCGCTACTACCAGTTGGGCGGCCCCGACGACGACGGCAACGACATGGCCACCCACATCTCCTACCTCATTCTGGAGGCGGCCGACTGGATTAACATCGCCTGCAACCTGACGGTGCGGGTGCACGACAATATGAATGAGAACTTCTTCAACAAAGCGGTTTGGTACCTCTTTAAAAACAAAAACGGCTGGCCCCGCTTTTCGGGGGATAACAGTCTGGTAAACGGCTTTATGCGCTGCGGCTACTCAAAGGAGCTGGCCCGCAAGCGGCTGGCGGCGGGATGCAGCTGGATGAGCATCCCCGGCATGGAGTACACCCTCAACGACCTTGTGAAAATCAACGTGGCCAAGGTGTTCGAGGTGGCCTACTACGAGATGATGGAGCAGGCCGATACCCACCGGCCCGGTACCGAACGGCTGTGGAGCCTCTTTGAAAAGCACCTGCAAAAGGCTGTGGAAACCACCGCGGCGGGCATCAAGTTCCATCTGACCTGGCAGGACCAAAACGAGCCCGAGCTGATCTGCAACCTGCTCAGCCAGGGCCCGGTGGAGGAAGGCCGTGATGTGACCAAGGCGGCCCGCTACTTCAATATGTGTATGGACGGCGCGGGCATCGCCACCGCCTCCGATAGCTTTGCCGCCTGTGAACAGCGGGTCGAGCTTGAAAACAAAATCAGTTGGCAGGATCTCACCCGGCAGATGCAGCAAAACTTTGACGGGGTCGAGGGCGAGTATATCCGCCAGATGCTGCTGCACAGCCAGCGCTACTGCGGCGGCAACAGTCTGGCCGACCGCTGGGCGGTGCGCATCAACGAGCTTTTCACCCGCCTTGTGCGCACCCAGTGCGAGGTCCACCCCGGGCTCAACTTCATCCCCGGCTGGTTTAGCTGGAGCAATACCCTCGCCTTTGGCTCCAACGTGAAGGCCACCCCCAACGGCAGGCGCAACGGCGAGGCCATCAACCACGGCGCCAACCCCACCAGCGGCTTCCGCCGTGACGGGGCGGTCACCGCCATGGCCAACACCATCGCCAGCGTGCAGCCCTTCTATGGCAACATCGCCCCGGTGCAGCTCGAGCTGGACCCCGGCATCGCCAACACCCCCGAGGGGGTGGGCAAGATGGTCAGCATGATACGCACCATCCTCGAAACCGGCAACACCCTGCTGAACATCAACATCATCGACAAGCACAAGATTTTGGCGGCCCACAAGGACCCCTCAAAATACCCCGACCTTGTGGTGCGGGTCACCGGCTTTACCGCCTACTTTGCCATGCTCAGCCCCGAGTTCCGCCAGCTGGTGGTCGACCGCGTACTGGCGGTCAACGGCGGCGAAGCGTAACCACCCCAAACCTTAACCCAGCCGGCGGCGCGCTAAAATAACCCGCCGGCACGGGTTTTCTGATTAGGGGCTTTCTGAAAACTCCAAACTCTTGGCAAATTCTACTGAGAACAGCGTCCGCCGCGTTAAAAATGCTCGGAATATATGAAGTATTCCTGCTTTTTGCCTTGCATCCGCTTGTTTTCAGCAAATTTCCCGGTGGTTTTCCATTTTCAGAAACGCCCCAGTGTAATAAAAGGAGAATGCAGCCGATGAAACCTCAGGACATTCAGAAGGTAGTTCTATCCCTCAGCGATACCCAGCGCTCCTCACAGGTGATGCTGGAGGGCGAAATCCCCGGCGCAACCGTCTTTCACCATGTGCTGCCCGCCGGCGAAAGGATAGATTTCGCAGGCACCAGCGACTTTTTGCGCATCCTCTTTCTCTGTCAGGGCGGGATTACCTTCCTGCTGGAGGG
>JAEWWW010000020.1 GCA_023396215.1 Bacillota bacterium
CCGCCCCTCCTGAATCATCTGCCCCATCGAGTGCAGGTCGGCAGAAAAGTTCACCGAAGCGGGGAACAGCCCCTTGCCGTTCTTGCCTTCGCTCTCGCCGAACAGCTGCTTGAACCATTCCGCCATCTGTACAAAAGCGGGCTCATAAGCGGCAAGTATCTCGATCTCCTTGCCCTTGCGGTAAAGGATGTTGCGCAGCGCCGCATAACGGTAGCAGTGGTTGGTGGCAAGGTCGGGGTCGGCCAGCCGGGTCTGGGCCTGCCGCGCGCCTTCCATAATGGCGTCGAGGTCACAGCCGGCCACCGCGATGGGCAGCAGCCCCACCGCCGTCAGCACCGAGTAGCGCCCGCCCACATCGTCAGGAATGACAAAGCACTCGTAGCCCTCTTCATCGGCCAGGGTTTTCAGGGTGCCCCGGGCCTTGTCGGTGGTGCAGTAGATGCGCTTTCTCGCCTGCTCAGGGCCGTAGCGTTTCTCAAGAAGCTCTCTGAAAACACGAAAGGCCAGGGCCGGCTCGGTGGTGGTGCCCGACTTCGAGATCACATTCACCGAAACATCCCTGCCCTCGCAAAGGGCCAGAAGGCTATTCAAATAAGCAGGGCTCAGGTTGCAGCCCGCAAAATAGATATCGGGGGTATCCTTTTTCAGGTTGTTGTAAAAGGGCGAGCGCAAAAACTCGATGGCAGCCCTCGCCCCAAGATAGGAGCCGCCGATGCCGATGACAATCAGCAGGTCGCTGTCCCCTTTGATTCTCTCTGCCGCCGCCTTGATGCGCGCAAGCTCCTGCCTGTCGTGGTCCTCGGGCAGGGTCAGCCACCCCAGATAGTCGTTGCCAGGGCCGGTTTTGCCGTGCAGCGCCTGATGCGCCGCCTGCACCTGCGGCTCGATAGCCGCCAGCTCATGGTCTGACACAAAGCCCGCCAGATGCCTGATATCCAACGTCATTGCCATTTGGCTTTCTCCCCTTTTCGCAGTCAATTTTTTAACATTTGGCAGGGATATTTCTGTTGCTGTAAAAAAAGCAAAGTCCACCAACTCCACGGGCCGGCAGCCTTTTTAAAACCGGCTGCTGCAGAAGCCTGACAAAATGCTCAAACCTCCCCTTTGCCCTGTGGATATTGTAGTCTAATTTTACCCTATTTACCGGTTATTTGCAAGCAAGCCCGCCCCTTTTTCGGCAATTATCAGGAATGTGCGCATAGATTTTTCGCGGGCTTTTTTGGTTATCCTGCGGGGCGGGGTTTTTCCGCGGTGACAAACACATAGGCGGCTGTCGGCCGCCTATGTGTTTTGTTCAGACAGTGGCGCTCTTCCCCTCCTTGGGAGGGATGGCGCCCGCAGGCGCCGGGGTGGTCTGGCATTCTCTCCCGCAGGGGCGCATCAGGGCATACCGGGCAGTTCCCCCGCAGTGTTACCCGGGGAATACCGCCGCCTTGATGAGGATGTCAAAGGCCTTGAAGAAGTTCATCCGCTCTACCGTTTCGCCCGCCAGCAGCGGGTATTCGCCAATCATCTCGCCCTCGACACTGACCACCACACGGCCAATCTTCTGCCCTTTTTCCACCGGGGCCTCCAGATTCTCGGCGATCTCCAGCTGCTGCTCCAGCTTATCCTTGCGGCTCTTATCCACCACAAAGCCGTTGGGCGGTTCATAGGTGGGGGTGATGTTGCTCTTGACCCCCCGCAGCACCTTTACCGGCGTCAACTGGTCGTTGATGGGCTGGGGCACCGCCCGGGTAAAGTTGGCAAAGGCGTGGTCCAGCAGCCAGCGGGCCGCCGCAAACCGTTGGTCCGAGGTGGGGCAGCCCATCACTACCGCCACCACGCTCATGCCGCCTCTGGCCGCGGTAGCGCTCAGGCAGCTGCCCGCCCCGCTGGTGGTGCCGGTTTTCAGCCCGGTGGCTCCCTCATAGAACCTCACCAGACGGTTGGTGTTCACCAGCTGGGTTTCTCCGCCCCGCAGGCTATCCATCCAGGTGGTGGTGTATTTGATAATTTCGGGGTGCTTCATCAGCTCGGCCGACATGACGGCGATGTCGTGGGCGCTGGTGAGGTGGTCGGGGGCGTCCAGCCCGCTGGCGTTGACAAAGTTGGTGTCTGCCATACCCAGCCGCACCGCCTCCTGATTCATCAGCTGCACAAAGGCCTCCTCGCTGCCTGCGATATGTTCGCCCAGCGCGACGGTGGCATCGTTGGCGCTGCTAATGGCGGCGGCCCGCAGCAACTCCTCAACGGTCATCTGCTCCCCTGGCTCCAGCCAAATCTGGGAACCGCCCATGCTGGCGGCATGCTCGCTGCAGGTCACCTTCTCTTCCATTGTAATCCTGCCGTTTTGCAGCGCCTGCATCACCAGCAGCAGCGACATCACCTTGGTGATAGAGGCCGGGGGCAGCCGCTCATGCTCGTTTTTGGCAAACAGCACCCTGCCGGTGCTCTGCTCCAGCAGAATGGCCGATTTGGCGGGCAGCTCGGCCCCGGCGCCAATGGCGGCAGCCAACGCCGTTTCCTCCTCGATAACCTTGCCGGATATCACCGCCACCGCCTCTTCGTAGGGGTATTCGGGGACCTGTGCCTGCGCCCGCACCGGGGCGGCCAGCAGCGCAAACAGCAGGCTGAAAGCTGTGCCCGCAGATAAAATCCGTTTTAGCATTGCAACCTCTCCTCAACCGGGGGCGGTCTGTAAGCCGTCAAAGCTCCGGCTTTTTCAGGCGCGCCCTAAATTTTGATGCTTTATTCAAGGCAATACCGCACAATCCACGGCTACCGCCTTAAGCACTCTGTCGCTTGCGGATTTTCCGTAATCTTTCACAAAAATCCTCGCGAATACACCCAGTATTCCCTGCGGTTTTTGCTTTATCTAACGAAAAATCTTTCGACGCGCCCGCGCAGATGCTGTTGGGTACGCTCTGCCTGTGACGGCAGGCCGATGGTACATTATATTGCGGGCGGGCGGTTTTTATTTGTCTTTGTGGGCGCCGCCTGTGCAGGGCGGGCTTTAAAGGTTAAAAAAGCAAAGCGCCGCCCCTGCC
>JAEWWW010000014.1 GCA_023396215.1 Bacillota bacterium
TTTAAAAAATAAACGGTCGCCACCACCGACCCATATGGGGGGGGGGGGGGCTACGCCCCCCGCGATTATTCCCCCTTTCGCGCCCAGCGGGCTCTCAAGTTTATACAACATTCAAGCGCGAGAGGGGGGCAGGGGGTGAGCAGTACACACTAAGCCTTTAACTGCCACTACGTAATAACGGCTTTACAGCTTTATATTTTGATGAAGTGAATGGGGTTGCCCCGGCGGATGATGAGCTGCTTTAAATCCTCAAAGGAGAGGAACACCGTCGCGGTGTTGTCGTTGGGGTGCACCCCCACCCGCCCCTGCTCTATCAGGTCGCGGTCGATGGCCAGCTCCACCTGCTGGTCGGCGTCGCTGAGCACCCCCAGCGGGCTTACCGAGCCCTTGGTCAGCCCCAGCAGCCGCTGAAGGCGGTCCTCCGAGGCAAAGCTCAGCTTGGTGCAGCCCAGCTCCTGCTGCAGGGCGGAAAGGTTGGCCTGTTTGTCCTTTTGCAGCACCACCAAAAAGTGCCGTTTGCCCTTGGCATCCCGCAAAAAGAGGTTTTTGACCACCACGCTGCTATTCTCTGCCCCAAAGTTGAGCGCGTCCATCTCCTCGATGGTAAAAACGGCGGAATGCTCCGCCACCTCAAAGGCGATGCCCTGCTCCCGCAGATACTCATAGACTTGTTCTTTGGCTTTCATGGCCGTTCTCCTTTTCACCTGCAAAGCCCACGCCCGGCGTATACAGGGGCGGGTTGTAGATTGTATATGGTCGGTGTTGAAATGAGTACTATACCCACAGATATTGAACTGATAAGGCGGGCGGCTGATAGCCGCCGCTATCCCGCAAAAACCACAAAGGTGCGTCGCCCAAGGGCAGCGCACCTATTGCCGCAATATGCTTGCCGTCGCCCATTATGCAGGGCAGAAGGATGTATCGCTGCCGTCAGCCGAAAGGCTTACTCGGCAAAGCCGGATTCAATCAGCTTTACAAGGGCCTCTACCGCGCGCTGCTCGTCGGAGCCGTCGGCAATAATCTTAATGTTGGTGCCGCCCACGATGCCCAGAGAAAGAACCCCCAGCAGGCTTTTGGCGTTTACCCGGCGCTCTTCTTTTTCAACCCAAATGGAGGACTTGAACTCGTTGGCCTTCTGAATAAAAAAGGTAGCGGGACGGGCATGCAATCCCACGTGATTCTGAACCTGAACTTCTTTCACAAACATACTCTTACTCTCCTATACAATACGATCTTATCATAATTAAAACGAAAAGGCAGTTTCTAACATGATTATAGCATACCAAGAAATAACGTCAACGCAAACCGGGGATTTGTTGGCCTGTTTTGGATAATTTCAGTATAGGTAGCAATAGGCGGCCCGGTTAGGGGGGGTAGTTTGTAAGTTATTACTACAATTCTTTCAACATGCTCGGCAAGTTACACTATTAAATTAAACATCTTATGGCGTAATATACCACCGGCACCAATAAAGACGGCAGCAGATTGGCGGTTTTTATTTTGGTAAGCTCCAAAAAATTGATGCCGATGCAGGCAACCACCGCATAGCCCACCATGCAGAAGGCCGCCAGCAGGTCGTCTGAGATAAGGGGCGCGACCCAGCCCGCCGCCAGGGTCATAGCCCCCTGATAGAGCAGCACCGGCACCGCCGAGAACATCACCCCGAACCCAAGGGTGGAGCCAAGAATCACCGAGGTGATGCAGTCAAGGGCGCTTTTGATGAACAGCACGCTGCTATCCCCCCGCAGGCCGTCGTTGATAGAGCCGATGATGGCCATCGCCCCAATGCAGAAGATGATGGAGGCGCTGATAAAGCCCTTGGAAAAGCCGTCGGCCCTGGTGCGGGTTTCTATGTAGCGGCCCATCCGATCCAGCTTGCCTTCAACGTCAAAATGCTCACCCAGCGCCGCGCCCACCACTAGGCTGAACAGCAGCAGCAGCTCCCCTGAGGAGGAAAGCCCGCCCCCGGGCAGCACCTTGACCATCGAGGTGATGATACCGTTGAGGCCGATAATCAGAATAGAAAGCCCCAGCATCTTCATAATCGCTTTTTCAAGGCGCTCAGGCAGCCCTTTTTTCAGCAGCAGGCCGATAAAGCCGCCTGCTACAATCCCCACCGCGTTTACAATTGTTCCCGTCATAGTTGCATCCTCTTATCTTTGATTCTCGGCAAAATGGACAAACCGGCCACAGAAGAAGCCGGCCCCCGCTTTTGCGCCCGGTGGGCTTTTGTCTTACACATCATCGGCGGTATCTTCCGCCGCCTGCTGCTCCCGCGCCTGTTGCAGGGCGCTTATATATTCTATGTCTTGCTTGGTGAGGAGTGCCTTTGCCAGCAGGTCAGGGCGTTTATGAAAGGTGTTTTCCAGCGATTTTTGCCGCCGCCATTTTTCGATGTTGGCGTGGTGGCCGCTTTGCAGCACCTCGGGCACCTCGCGCCCCCGCCAGACCGGCGGGCGGGTGTACTGGGGATATTCCAGCAGGCCGTTGTAGTGGCTCTCCTCGGTGTAGCAGGCCTCCTCGGCCAGCACGCCGGGGCAGAGCCGCCCCACGGCGTCAATGACCACCAGCGCCGCCAGCTCGCCCCCGGTGAGCACATAATCCCCCACCGAAAGCTCCTCGTCCACAATCTCGTCTATCAGCCGCTGGTCTACCCCCTCGTAGTGGCCGCAGAGCAGCAAGATGTGCTCCATCTGGGAAAGCTCGACCGCGCGCTGGTGGTCAAACACCCTGCCCTGCGGCGAGAGGTAAATCACATGGGGCCTGCCGCCCGCCTGCCTGCAGATATCGGCAAAGCAGTCATAGAGCGGCTGCGCCTCCAGCAGCATCCCCTTACCGCCCCCGTAGGGGCTGTCGTCCACCCGGCGGTGCTTGTCCTCGGTATAATCCCTGATATTGTGGCAGCGGATATCCAGCAGCCCGGCGCGGCGCGCGCGCCCGATGATGCTTTCGCCTACCACCGTTTCGCACATCTCCACAAAAAGGGTGGCTATATCAATCCTCATCGTCAAACAGCCCCTTCAGCGGCCGGATCTGCATCCGGTTTTGGTCAAGGTCGATGCTGATGACCACCTGAGGAATGACCGGTATCAGCCGCTCCTTGCCGTCGGGAAAGGCGATGTGGTAAACGTCGTTGGCCCCGGTTGCCGAAACGTCCGAAAGGCTGCCGTAAAGGCTGCCGTCATCGGCGTCCACCACCTCGAGGCCGATTAAATCCTGAATGAAATAGCCCCCGGTATCGGGCGCGTCTTCGCGGTCGATATACAGCACCTTGCCCCGCAGCGCCAGGGCGGCTTCCAAGCTATCGACCCCCTCAAACTTGATGAGGGCGTGGTTTTTCTGGGGGCGCGCCCCCTCCACCGTCAGAGCCTTCGCGCCTTTCTCGAGGTAAAGGCGCTTAAAATGGGCCAAAAAGTCGAAGCCGTCGCACCAAAGCTCCAGCTTGACCTCCCCCCGCACGCCGTGGGTTGTAACCACCTTGCCGCATTCCAGATATTGTTTGCGCAATTTCATACCGCCTTTGTTTCCTTGGTCTTTGGCCGCCCGGGTTGGCGGCCTGCTGTGAAAAGAAATCGTTGTATTACAATAAGGGGAAAGCCTGCGCTTTCCCACAATGTGTCAAACCATTTAAATTAGGGCGTTTCTGAAAATGGAAAACCGAGGGGAAATTCGCTGAAAACAGGTGGATGCAAGGCAAAAAGCACAGGAATACTTTATGTATTCCAAGCATTTTTAACGCGGCAAACGCTGCTTTTAGTAGAATTTACCAAGAGTTTGGAGTTTTCAGAATGCCCCTAGTCTATCTCAACCACGGCTTTTTCGCCGGTTTTGCCGGCCGCCGAACGCACCACGGTGCGGATGGCTTTGGCAATCCTGCCCTGCTTGCCGATAACCCGCCCCATGTCGCCCTCGGCAACATGCAGGTGGTAGACCACAGTGCCATCCTCGGTGGGGGCGTCTGCGACCACCGTAACGGCGTCCTTATCGTCAACAAGGCCTCTGGCAATGGCAATAATCAGGTTTTCCATGTGCCCTCCTTATAACCGGGCTGCCGTTAAAAACGGTGGGTTTTTAACCTGCCGCGCTTTGCGCGGCAGCGGGTGCAGCCATGTAGATGTTGTTGGGTAGGTTTTGGATGAAAGCCGGTTTCAGTAGCAAACCGGCGTTTTGGCTTGTCCCGCCGGGGGTGGGCTGCCGCTAAAGCAAGCAAGCCCTTATAGGAGGGTGCAGGCGCTGCCGCTTGCACCCGGCCACCTGGGCAAGCACAATTAGGGCGTTTCTGAAAACGGAAAGCCGCCGGGAAATTCGCTGAAAACAAGCGGATGCAAGGCAAAAAGCGCAGGAATACTTCATGTATTCCGAGCATTTTTAACACAGTAAACGCTGGTTTCAGTAGAATTTGCCAAAAGTTTGGAGTTTTCAGAAAGCCCCTAGATGATGCTCTCTTTTTTCAGCAGAGTTTTAACCGTTTCGGTAGGTTGAGCGCCGTTTGCGAGCCATTTCTTGGTCTTTTCAGCGTCAATCTGAACCAGCGAGGGGTTTTTGGTGGGGTCATAGAATCCAATCTCCTCGATGAATCTGCCATCGCGGGGATAACGGGAATCTGCAACCACAACGCGGTAGAAAGGAGCTTTTTTTGCGCCCATGCGGCGGAGTCTTATTTTAACAGCCATGTCTGTCACCTCCTGTTTTTAGACTGGATATATCTTCTACCGCCGTCGGCGGATAGAATGCGTTAGAACGGCATGCCCGGCATCGAGCCGCCAAAGGGCATCCGCCCCCGTTTGCCTTTTTTGCCCAGCTTGCCCATCTGCTTGACCATCTTCTGCATCTGCTCAAGCTGGCGCAGGATGCGGTTGACATCCTCCACCCGGGTGCCGCTGCCCGCGGCGATGCGCCGCTTGCGGGAAGGGTTAATCAGCGCCGGTTTTTCACGCTCGGCGGGGGTCATCGAAAGGATCACCGACTCGGTCATCTTGAGCTGGCGCTCGCCCTGGTCGGCCTCTGCGTCGCCTATTTTGCCCGCCATACCCGGCAGCATGCCCAGCACCGAGCTGAGGGGGCCCATCTTCTTTAGCTGCTGCATCTGGTCCAGCAGGTCGTTAAAATCGAGGGAGTTGGATTTCAGCTTCTGGGCCATCTTGACCGCCTGTTCCTCGTCGAACTGGCTTTGGGCCTTGTCGATGAGGGTCAGCACGTCGCCCATGCCGAGGATGCGCGAAGCCATGCGGTCGGGGTGGAAAGGCTCCAAATCCTCCAGCTTTTCGCCCATACCGGCGAACTTGATGGGCTTGCCGGTGACCGCCCGCACCGAAAGCGCGGCGCCGCCGCGGGTGTCGCCGTCCAGCTTGGTGAGGATAACGCCATCCAGCCCAAGAGCCTCGTTAAAGCTGCCTGCGGCGTTTACCGCGTCCTGACCGGTCATCGAGTCGATAACCAGCAGTATCTCGTGGGGGCTGACCCCCGCCTTGATGCTGCGCAGCTCGTCCATGAGCTGCTCGTCGATGTGCAGCCGGCCGGCGGTGTCTAAAATCACAATATCATTGCCGTGGTCCTTGGCGTGGGCCACCGCCTTTTGGGCGATGGTGACCGGGTCGGTCTGCCCCATCTCAAAGACCGGCACCCCACACTGACGGCCCACAACCTTTAGCTGGTCGATGGCGGCGGGGCGGTAGATGTCGCAGGCCACCAGCAGCGGCCGCTTGCCCTGCCCCTTAAAGTAGAGGCCCAGCTTGCCGGTGTGGGTGGTTTTACCCGAGCCCTGCAAGCCGCACATCATGATGATGGTGGGCAGCTTGGAGGAAAGGTTGATGCGGGTGTTGGTGGTACCCATCAGGTTGGTGAGCTCTTCGTTTACAATCTTGATAACCTGCTGGGCGGGGGTGAGGCTCTCCAGCACCTCTGCGCCCACTGCGCGCTCGGTAACGGTGGCGACAAAATCCTTGGCCACCTTGTAGTTGACGTCGGCTTCCAGCAGGGCCATACGCACCTGCCGCATGGCTTCTTTCACGTCGCTCTCGCTGAGCTTGCCACGGCCTTTTAACTTTTTAAATACGCCGGAAAGCTTTTCCGAAAGTCCCTCAAATGCCACGGTGCGTTCTCCCTCTTCAGGTGATGTTATATAAAGCGGTATTGGTCATACAAAAGCCTGTGCGGCTACTCGTTGAGCGAGCCGGCCAGCCTGTGAATCTCCTGTGTTTTGCGGGCAAGCTCAAGGGTAAACCCATACTGCCTGCCCTCGCGGTATACCTCGGCGGCAAGGGTGGCAATCTGCTCCAGCCCCTCCTGCATGGTGCGAAAGCGCCGCGCAAGCCCCAAACGCTCCTCGTAGGAGAGCAGTTGGGCCTCGGCCCGCTTGATGGCGTCCCGCACGCCCTGACGGGTAATGCCGCTGTGCTCGGCGATTTCGGCCAGCGACAGGTCCTCGTTGTAGTAAAGCTCTACCACATCGCGCTGCTTTTCGGTGAGCATTTCGCCGTAAAAATCCAGTAGCAGGGATATTTGAAGGTTTTTTGCCATCCGCTCACCCCCGTTTCGGGTTATATGTAAAGTGAATTGCTTTACACTAAGTTCCTGTTGCATTATACCCGATAGCAAATGCGCTGTCAAGGGCCGGGGTGTCGGCTATAAAAATAAAGTGGACAGGCCCCGCT
>JAEWWW010000081.1 GCA_023396215.1 Bacillota bacterium
GAGCTCATCAGCGGCTATCTCAGCGGCAGGCACCTCGAAAGCGTGGGACAAACCTTTGTCGCTTCCTTCGGTTCGTCGCTGCTGCTACTGCTTGCGCTGCTGTTTTGCGGCTTTTGCGCCATCGCCCCGCCGCTTATTTACACCATCATCTTTCTAAAAGGGGCGGGCATCGGGCTTTCATACGGTATGCTGTTTGCGGGCTTTGGGTGGCAGGCGCTGCCTTATGTCACGGTCATTCTGCTGCCCAATGCGGTTATCTCCAGCCTGGTGCTGATGGCTGCGGCCAAAGAAGCTCTGGGCCTTTCGCGGCATTTGTTCACCCGCATCGGGCCCGGCGACCAGCTATCCGCACCGCTGAACCTGCGGCTGACCGTGATGCGGTTTCTGGTTTTTGCGGGGATTTTGGCTTTCGCCGCCCTGCTGGACGGTTTGCTTGCCTATCTGTTTGGCGGGGTGCTGGGGCTGCAATAGCAGCTATCAACCGAAAAACTAACCTTTGGTGCTGCCTTTTTCCTGAGCAAGGGGAGAGGCAGCCGCTGCTTTTTCAAGCTGTTTATCAGAGATATGGGTGTAAATTTCGGTGGTGCCCAGATTGGAGTGGCCCAAAATCTCTTTTAATATGCGGATATCCACATTGCCGTGCTGGTACAGCAGCGTCGCGGCGGTATGGCGCAGCTTGTGGGGAGAATATCCGCTGCCGTTAAGCTGGGCTTTTTTGAGGTTTTCCTCCACAATCTGCTCGATCCGCCGGGGCGACATCCTTCTGCCTTGGGCAGATAAAAACAAGGCGTTGCGTTCACTTTCCTTCACCGGCATTTTACGCACCTTAAAGTAATTCTCCAGCGCCCTGATACATGCTTCGTTGAGGTAGATGATGCGCTCCTTGTTGCCTTTGCCCAGCAGGCGGACGGTATCCTCCCGGATGCTATCCAGATTAATGCCCACCAGCTCGGAAAGCCGCATACCGCAATTGAGCAACAGGGTAATGATGCAGTAATCGCGCTCCTTTTGCTTGCCGTCTATCACCGACAGCAGCTGCTTGGCTTCGTCCAGGGTCAGGTATTTGGGCATGCTTTTGCGTATCGACGGTACCTCAAGGTCTTTGACCGGGTTTTCTTTCAAAAGCGTGGTTTTTGTGGTAAGATACTTAAAGAACGAACGTATGGCCGACACCTTGCGGGAGCGCGTGGTGGCCTCGTTGCTGCGGATAGATTGCAGATAGTTTAGAAACTCGTAGACGTCCGATAAGGTGATGGTACAGATGATATCGTTACTCAGGTCATCGATACTGATATCGGACAGGTTTTCCGGCAGGTTTCCCAGCACCTTTTGGCCCTTGATGAACCGCAGAAAGGTGCGCAGGTCAATATAATAGGCATCCACGGTTTTAGGTGAACGCCCGCGGATGGTCAGCATATAGAACAGAAAATCACGTAACGCCTGTGGACAGTCTGCATATGAGCGAATTGGTTTTTTCAATGTGAAGCAGCCTCCTTACGAAACTCGATTGCTGTGACGCTATGGCAACAATAATAGTGATGTATGAATAAGAAACAGCCCGTACAAATATATAAATCGTCTAATTATCCTTTGAATATAGGGTTTGCAATAAATAATCTTGTTGAGGAGGTTTACACTTCTCCCCTCAATTTCGCTAAATTTTCATTTAGCGAAATTAACTGCAAATATTTTACAACGTTTCCCCCAAGTTGTCAAGGCGGCACAGTATCCGAAGAACCGAAGACATTGAAAAGGATGTACAGGAAAGCAAATGGCAAACCAATGTGCTTTATGAATGGGTTGACGGCATCGACATTAAATCGAAAACCGCATTGAACCCAACATACCGGTAAAATATGGCCCCCTGCCCTATTCGGCAGGGGGCTTCTGCTATTTTATAGAGCGTCTCCGGCTATGCTTAATCAGGGGTTGCTGACCGCCAGAGCGCTAAGAGTAGCGTTGGTAATGGTAAGGCCCGGTGTGATATCAATGATGGAGTTAGTAGAAAGCTCGATGCTATAGGTGTAAACACCCGGGGCAACATTTTCGTCGGCAAACTGGAAGGCGAAGGATTCCGACTCCAGCACATCCACCAGTGTGGAGAAGGTATAGGTGGAGCCAACCTTCACTGATCCGTCACCGGAGCTTCTGTTAATCTGGAAATTGAGTGTCACCGAAATGCCGAGAGGCAGGGCTATAATGCCGGTAAAGGTGAGAAGAATGGTGGGTCTGACCATCCTGGATGTGTCAATCGTTGTAGAAACCACCGAAATAGGAGCGGAAAGCAGTGTAGTAATGATGGGCAGAGGTCCTGCTCCGCCGGTAGAGGACGCAAGCGCGACCGGCTGGCCGCTGTAACGGTTGTTCCCTCTGTCCGCATTACACCCTCTATCCGTGTTGCATCCTCTATCCATGCTGTATCCCAAGACAGCCAATCTATCCATATTATTGCAATACATAAATCTATCACCTTATCCTCAGAATCAGCAAGATGATTGTGCATAGTGCATAAGGATGGTGACACAAGAAAGATGACCTTTATATGCACAGACCATCTTCCTATCCCATTATATGAGCAAGGGACGTTTCTGGTTCCTGTTTGAGCGGAATAATCGAGCCGATGTCCTGTAGGGGGCCGTCTGTCAGGGCCACCGCTTCTACCCCGCGAGCCACCAAAAAGCGCAGGATGGCCGCGCCCTCCGGGTGGGTGCTGACCTCCCCCGCAAATGCCAAAACCCGGCGGTCAATCAGGCCGCAGCAGCCCCCGATAAAGCCGTAGGGGTACCCCTTCAGCAGAATGCCCCCGGGAGAGATTTGCAGCACCTCTATCCCCTGCTCTGCTGCCGCAGATGCGATGGAAGGATCCGCCGTGATAATTGCCGTTTCGTCCACGATGCACACCGAGCATTTGGAGTAGCCCTGTGCGACCTCCACCATATGTACCTCCTGCTGCCGGCAGAAATCCAGCAGCGGTGCGGCCAGGCTGCCGGTTTTCGCCAGCAGCCGGCTTCCTATTCTGGCGCAGTTTAAGGCGCAGTCGTCGGGATAAGCGGCCCCCAGCGCCTGTGGGGTCAGCGTGACCGCAAAGCCCTGCTGCCCTAAAGCTTCGGCCAGCCGGTCAGCCTGCCGGGCAACCATTACCTCGCGCCCGCCCAGATGATGCAGCAGCATATCGGGGTGATGGGCAACAGGGGGAGGCAGCGGCAGGTGTGGCTGCACCTCGATGACCTCTATTCCCCTGCCCCGCAGCGCTTCGCACACCGCCGGGTGCAGGCCGCTGACGGCGCAGAGGCGCACCGGCCCTGTGGGCAGGTTTGGCTGCTTTATAAAGCTTCGGTCCCGCACCGGCGCGTCACCTCCTGTTTATTCAAAACGCAGGGCATCCACCGGGCGCATCTCGGCCGCCAGCTTGGCCGGGTACACCCCAAAAAGCACCCCGACCACCACCGAAAAAGCCATGCTGAGGCCAATCATGGGCAGGCTAAGCAGCACCGGCAGCCCCAGCAGCATGCTGGCCAGCAGGATACACCCCACCCCCAGCACACAGCCGGCAAGCCCGCCTACCAGTGAGAGGGTAAAGGCTTCTATCAAAAACTCCATCATAATGGTGCGTTTGTTGGCGCCGATGGATTTTTTGATGCCGATTTCCCGGGTGCGTTCATTGACCGAGACAATCATAACCGTCATAATCCCAAGCCCCGCCACCACCAGCGAAACCCCGGCAATGACGGTGAGCACCACCGTGATGATATTGAGCATATTGTTGAGCTTATCCTTTTGCTGCGCCAGATTTTCCGCCTTAAAGGCCTGTTTCTGGCCGCTGCTGCGCTCCAGCGCGGTGATAAGGCTTTGGGCCACGGCGTCTGAGCTCTCGGGGCTTTGCAGCTTCACCGCTATCTGGTCGAAGCCCGTCTGCCCGCTGGCGGCCGACATGGAGGTGTGTGGCAGATAGATAAAGCCCGGCACATAATCCACCAGCACATTTTGCAGCAGGCTGCTGCCGGTGGTTACAATGCCCACAATCTCATACTCCTGCGCGCTGCCCATGAAATCCAGTGTCAATTTTTTGCCTACAATGTTGCTGCGCTTATAAAAGGCCTGCGCTACCCGCTCGTCCACCATGCAGACCGGGTTGCCGCGGGTAACGTCCTCGGTCAGCAGCATACGCCCAAAGAGCAGGTCGAGGGATACCACGTTGCGGGCATTCTGGTCGATGCCCCAAACCACCGTATCGGCCACCAGCCCGCGCATTCTGGCGCGGGAAATTTTGACCATCATGGGGGCGGCTTCCACCACCTGGGTATTGCTTTTGATAACCGCAAGGTCCTCGGGATAAAGCTTTTTCTCCCCCACACCGGTGCTGGCAGAGATGGAAAGGCCGTCCAGCCCAAGGCTGGAAAGCTCATTGCCGATGAAGTAGCGGCCGATATTGCCGATAGACGAAATAAGCACCACCGACCCTACGCCGATGGCGATGCTTAAAACGGTGAGCATACTGCGCATTTTTTTGCGCCGGATGTTTTTGGCGCATACCACAAAGAGGTCAATCATCGGTGCTCACCAGCCTTTTCAAGCTGACTGTTCCGCTGGCGGCATAGTCAATCTGGTTGCCATAAAGCACAATATCCTGAGGGGTCAGACCCTCAAGCACCTCGGCGCCCTCCAGAAGCTCTGCGCCGGTGGTGATATTGCGGCGGTAAACCTTTTCATTCTGATACACATAAACATACTCGATATTTGCGCTATCCTGCTTGATGCATTCGTAGGGTATCATCATTACCGTCTGGCTGTCGCCGGTATAAATATCCGCTCTGGCCGAAAACCCTGCCTTCAGCAGGCGGTCGGGGTTGGTGATGGCGATTTCCACCTCAATCATGGTCTCTGCGCTGGTGCCGGATAGCTGCTTTTTTGCCACCGGATCGATGCGCTTGACATACCCCTCATACTCCCGCTTGCCCATCCCGCTGCCGGTTATTCTGGCCAGGTCCCCCACCTTTACCATCGAGATATCCGCCTCTCTTACCAGCATCACCGCAATGTAGTTCTGCGAGTCGCCAATGGTGACCAGTGGGCGGTAGATGTTGGATAGCACGTCGTTTTTCAGGGTGATGTCGGTGACGATGCCGGAGATGGGCGCGACAATCTCGGTGGGAATGGTGATATCTGCGGCTTCGGGCATAGGCTGCGGGCTTTCGGAGTATCCGCCCATCGCCCCCTCGAGCTGGGCGGGCGTCAGGCCAAACCGCTTGGCAATCTCTTCATATTCGGCGGGCAGGCTGGCGCTGCTTGCGCTGCTGCCGGTGTCGGTTATCCCCCGCTGCCCATAGGTGGCAACCATGCTCTGGGTCTGCTGGCGGTCGATGGTGGCGATCACCTGCCCCTTCTCCACGAAATCTCCCCGGGAAACCCACACCATGCTGGGCACCACCGCCGTTTGCAGGTACACCTCACGAATGTTGTTCATCTCGATGGTGCCGCTGCATTTCACCGAAGCGATATGCGTCTGGTACTTGGGCCTCACATAGTCGGCTGACGGCACCTTTGCGGCTACATAGCCGGGAACAGACGCCACAACGCCGCACATGGCCAGCACCGCGGCCAGACCAATCAATCTTACCTTGATATTCAAATATACAGCACCCCTAACCCCAAATTGTGTCAATGAAAAGTTTGCGCATATAACACTAGTTTAACAAAAGAGGGGTCATTTATTTAAGGAGACGCCGCAAATGATAAAACTTCTTTGCCCGCCCGCCGCGCCGTCAATCCGCCGTAAAAAACCGATTTGGGGCGGCGGAGTTTATTAACGGCTTCAGGGGAGAATCGTATAATTTGCCCTCCCGCAAACAAACTAGATACAGTCATAGACTTCTCTCGGAGCTTCAAAAGATTGGCGGTGCCACAAGCGGGTTTTGAAAGAGGTCTAATCATGCAGAGGGACGGAGGTAATTATGAGCCTGATTCCCTGTGATAAGAAATGCATCTATCAGCAGGAGGGGTATTGCTCGCTGGAAGCGCCCTCCAGCCTGACAGCCAGCGTCGGCGAGGGCTGCGCCTATTATCTTGAAAGTAAGGCGCCCTCACTGCCGTCCCTTGAAGACGGCAAAAGCCTGTGAGATGTTGGAAACCCCGATGATGGTCGCGCCGGGGAACTCATCCTCCTTGATGCTTTTGATGCACTGCCTTGGCAGAATAAAGGTGCGAAAGCCCAAACGGTAAGCCTCAGCAACCCTTTGCTGGGGCTGTGATACTGCCCGAACCTCACCTGTGAGGCCGATTTCGCCGAAGGCCACCACGTTTTGGTCCAGCGTTTTATCCAGCAGGTTGGAAACCAGCGCCAGCGCCACCGCAAGGTCGGCGGCGGGCTCGTCTATCTTAAGGCCGCCCACCACGTTGATGTAGGTATCAAGGCTGCCAAAGGCATAGCCGCCCCGTTTTTCCAGCACGGCAATGAGCAGCGCCGTGCGGTTATAATCAAAGCCGGTGGAGGTGCGGCGCGGCGTACCGAAGCCGGTCTTGGAAACCAGCGCCTGCACCTCGGCCAAAATCGGCCGTGTTCCCTCCATGAGGCAGACGATACAGGTGCCCGATACGTTCTCCGGCCTGCCCGAAAGCAGCATCATCGAGGGGTTGTCCACCCCCTGCAGGCCGGTGCTGTCCATCGAAAACACGCCGATTTCGTTGGTGGGGCCAAAGCGGTTTTTAATCGCCCGCAAAATGCGGTAAGAGAGGTTCCTGTCCCCCTCAAAGTACAGCACGGTATCCACCATATGCTCCAGCACCTTAGGGCCCGCGATGCCACCGTCCTTGTTGACATGCCCCACAATAAAGATGGGAATGCCGCAGCCCTTGGCCACCTGTGTGAAGGCCTGTGTCGACTCGCGCACCTGGGTCACGCTGCCGGGGGAGGAGGAGATGCCCTGCAGCCCCATGGTCTGTATCGAGTCGATGATGACCAAATCGGGCGCTGTGCTGTGTATCGTTTCCACCACCTGCAGGGTGTCGGTACAGACCGATATATAGAGGTTACGGCTCGAAACCCCCAGACGGTTGGCCCGCAGCTTAATCTGCCGCGGGCTTTCTTCGCCCGATACATACAGCAGCTTAAGGCTGTCGCCAAGGCTTTGGCAAACCTGCAGCAGAATGGTGGATTTGCCGATGCCCGGGTCGCCGCTAAGCAGCACCACCGAGCCGGGGACGATGCCGCCGCCCAGCACCCGGTCAAACTCAAAGATACCGGTTTTGTGGCGCTCACCCTCGTCGGCGCTGACCATGTGCAGCGGCTCCACCGGGGCGGCGGCGCTGGCTGGGCCCCGCTGGCGCAGTTGCACGGGGGCCGGCGCTTCTTCGCTGATGCTGTTCCACGCCCCGCAGTCGGAGCATCTTCCCTGCCATTTTGGGGTCTGCGCGCCGCACTGCGAGCAGACAAAGATTGTTTTGCTTTTTGCCGCCATTGAAACGTCCTCCTGTGTTAAGGGCTGTTTTGCAAATATTCCAGTACCGATATGTAAACCAAAAAGGCCATCTGCTTTTGATAGTCCGGGTCGCACAGCAGCGCTTCTTCGCGCCGGTTGGATAAAAAGCCGCACTCCACCAGCACAATGGGGGCCGGTGCGTTGCACAGCAGGTAGAGCGAGTCGTAGGACTCCTTTATCTCACGGTAGTTTTCGGGCTGAAGCTGCGTTTTGATGTTGTCCTGAATGGTTTGCGCCAGCCGCTTGCTGGCCTCGGGCAGCTGGGTGCCGTAAAACACCTGTGCGCCGCTGTATTTTTCCTGTGTAAACTTGTTTTGGTGGATGCTGAGAATCAGCGCGTCGGGGTGCTGCTTCATCAGCGCCAGCCGGTTGCGCAGGTCTGAGGTCTTTTTCTGGCTGATGGTTTTTGCGCTGGGGTCATGGATGGAAATATCGGTTTCGCGAGTCATGACCACCTCGAAGCCACTGATACGCAGCATATCCCGGAGCATCAGCGAGATGCTGAGGTTAATCTCCTTCTCGACGCTGTTGCTGGCCCCTACCGCTCCCCCGTCCTCACCGCCGTGGCCGGGGTCGACAATCACCTTGGGGCGGTATCGGTAGTCGGCCACCACCGGGCTTACCGATACAACCTGCCGCCAGCCCACCCACAAGACCACTGCGCAGAGCACAAGGGTCAATCCCGCTATCAGTCGCTTCATGCTCTCTCATCCCCTCAAAAGCCCCACACCCGGGCCAGAATATAATACAGCTTTATGAAGGGGACAAGCGGGATTATTCTTTGTTGCCGCCGCAGTACAGCCGTTTTCAGGAGGGCGGCTATGACGCCGCCGCGACAGGCGGCATCAAAATGGGTATAACTGATTATACCACAAAAAAGCCCCGCTGCAGCGGGGCTTTTTCATGCCGGCTCTCTGAAATCATCAGGCGGATGCCCGGGGCTTACTCTCTTTACCCCCAGAAGCCTTACTCCAAAGAATATCAGAACAATACCGACGGCAACATTGAGGCATTGCACAATAACCGGAGGTAAAAACCCGCTCAACATGCTCCCCAGAAACGCGACAACCGCCAAGAATATTATTGTGGCCATAACACAGCCTGCGGCAAAGAAGAAAAGTTGTTTTTTGTTCCATTGATTTTCTATCATTTGTGCGGAAAACATTCCGCTCCAAAAAACAATGGTCAAAGGATTTGACGCCGTAAGCAGCAGCCCCTGAACAAAGAAGCTCTTGCTTGATGTATTGAAGAACGGTGCAAGCTTAGGCAAAAAAGACAGGCCAAAGACCCCCGATATTGTGTTTGCCCCGAACAGCACCAGTACCAAACACCCTGCCAATTTTATCACTGCCTTTACCCGGTCCTTGCTGATGATAGCGGCAATACCAAAACAGGATAACGCAATATAGAAAGCGTCAATAATGGTGATGGCAAAAACAAGATGCAGGCCGTAAATAAACCCGTATGTAGTGGATGTATGAAACACCATGAAACACATCGGCCCAACGGCAAGCTGCAATAGCATCCCGAACCGAAATCCCTTAAGAACCACAACATCACCTCTCTACAAGCCGATTTCTTCTTTCAGCGTCATAAGTGTAATAATGGTATTCGAGCCTGAAACGCCCTTCACCTTTTTGAGTGTCTTTGATAAAAAGCTTTCCAGAGCCTGCGTATCTTCTGCAATAACCTTTAATAAATAATCATAGCTGCCCGCAACGTGATGACATTCTAAAACGCAATCATATACTACAATCTCATTTCTAAAATCATCAATATCTTCTGTTTTATCGATGTTGACAAAGATAAATGCCAACAGACGTTTCCCCATTTTGTTTCGATTAATTTTAATCGTATACTTCTCAATAACCTTGGCCCGTTCCAGTTTTCTAATCCGTTCAGCAACGGCAGGAATAGATAGATTCACTTTTCTGCTGATTTCAGAGGCAGACGCCCTTCCGTTTTCTTTAAGCTCCTCCAGAATGGCATAATCAATTGCATCCATACACTCTCCTCCTTTTAAGTGATTTTACCAAATTGCCAATTGTAAGTAAATATATCGTTGTAAATGCAATAAAATATTAAGTTTTTATTCCATTTAATTTAAAATTTCAAAAAACACGTGCCTTTTTTCATTGGCACATATACATCAGAAGGTTCTTATAGTTGCCCGGCACAACATAATTGCTCTATTTAAATATCGGTCATGTTATTGGTTGTGCCGTTGCTGCCTTATGTACCCAACCCGCTTTTTAGTGGCATATAACCTGTTTGACGGTTATAGCATATAATAGAGGGCAGGCTACTTTGCCCTGCTCAGTCCGCTTTCATTGCATCCGCCGTCTGCCCTGCCGGGCACATCACCGGAAAGAAAGGATTTGAGATAATGAACAACCACTATCCATTTAAACTGGTGCCGTTGCCTTACGATTATAACGCACTGGAACCTTACATTGACGCCTCCACCATGACCATACACCACAACAAGCACCTGAAGGCCTATGTAGATAACCTGAACGAAGCGCTGGAGAACTTCCCCACCTATCAGAACTGGACGCTGGAGCGGCTTATCAGCTACGGGGGCGCGCTGCCACAGCGGATACGCACCGCAGTACATAACAATGCCGGGGGCGTCTGGAACCACAACCTGTTTTTCAACATTATGACCCCGCCCAGAGGGTATACCGCCCCCTTTGGGCCGTTGCTGGAGGCAATAAACAAGCGGTTTGGCTCTTATGATAAGTTTAGAGAGGCGTTTAAGAAAAGTGCTCTTTCGGTCTTTGGCTCGGGATGGGCATGGCTTGTGGTGGGCCGCGGCGGTCACCTTGAGATTGTCACCACCGCCAATCAGGACAGCGTGCTGCAGCTGGGGCTCTGCCCGGTGCTGCTGCTGGATGTTTGGGAGCATGCCTACTATCTGAAATACCAAAACCGCAGGGGCGACTATATCGACAACTGGTTTAACGTGATCGATTGGCAGCAGGCGCTGAACCTCTATATCTCCTGCTTTGAAGGACGCATGCCCAGCCAGCTCAGATAAACCCGGAAAGCCGCCTGTGTGGGCAGCAGCCCCGGAACAGTGCCTGAGAGGCGCGATTCCGGCCTCCCATGCAGAAAACCGACCTTTTATCAGACACGCCGCCTACTCCCCTGCTGTGTTTGAAATCAGCGGCCGTTTATGGTAGACTATTGGTAAATCGGTCAAAAGGAGAAGTCTAAATGGTTGCAACGAATTTCAGCCTCGTTACCTTGGGCGGTATTGTCGTCGTGGTAGTCGCCGTGGCGATAGGATTGGGTATATTCTTTCTTAGAAAATAAAGCCAAGGGCCCGTCGGTGTGCGGGCCTTTATCTATCTGCCGGCTGCCTTATGGGGCGCAGTTTCACAGGGTATTTTTAATCTTTATCAAAAATCATATTATTTCTCCATTTTTTTAATATTTCTCTTGACAAACCGGTTTTAATGGGATATACTAATACAGTATTCTAAATGTAGTAATTGATCGCCACAGGTTGTAAGTCAATTTCCATTTTGACTTATCGTTCTGTGGTTTTTTATTTTGCAGTGGAATAATATTTTTTAGGAGGTACGGTTGATGAATAACGGTACTGTTAAATGGTTCAACGAGGCAAAAGGGTTTGGGTTTATCTCCAACGACAATGGCGGTGAGGATGTATTTGTACATTTCTCTGCTATTCAGGGCGATGGCTTTAAAGTATTGCAGGAAGGCCAGAAGGTCATCTTTGATACCGAGGTCGATCCCAAAAACTCCAGCAAGCTGCGCGCCGCTAATGTCCGTGTAGCCTAACTACGGAAAATCATCCGCCCCTTTAATGGGGCGGATTTTTTTGTATAGTAAAACCACTCGCTAGGCGAGTGGTTGGGTAAAAGGCTTGATACGGCAGGGAAGAACACGAGCCGAATTGCGGAGTATATTAAAAACCAACTCAAAGAAGACCAGTTAGGAGAGCAAATAACAATGAGTGAAGTTGGCCCGTTTACGGGCGGCAAGTAACAAGCTT
>JAEWWW010000122.1 GCA_023396215.1 Bacillota bacterium
ACCACCCCTTTCCAAGCTGGCGCAAAAATCTCTTTGTGGCGGCTTTATTTGCTGTACACCTTTTTCTTCCCTAAAAAAATTTGCTCTTTTTCTCAAAAAGGACTTGACTTTTTATTTACAGGCTCCCCCATAAAATACCATAATAACCCAAGTTATGCAACTGTTAACCTGCGTGCAGCAATTATCCCTACTATATATAGATTGCTCACCTTTTACGCTATGGAACATGTTGATTTCCCTCTGGGGCAAGATTACAATATATATAGGCCCAATTAGCTACTGGGTAATAGGCGTGGATGGGAACGGATTAATCCCCTTGTCCGTTCCCGAAGCCTTGTTTAAGGGGAAACCTAATTATAAGGGGATAGTGGATGAAAGATGTAAAAACGGAAATCTGGAATGGTCATGAGATTCGGTTCGTGGAGAAAGAGCCGGGGGTTTGGTGGGCAGTGGCGGTTGATGTAGCAAGGGCGCTGGAGTATGCAAATCCCAGCATGGCGGTCATTAACCACTGCGAGGGTATATCTAAGTTAGGGATACCCTCCCGTAATCAACATGGGGCGGAAGTTGTTCAAGATACTAACATCATCCCGGAGACAGGTATTTATGAGCTCGTCTTCCATGCCGCAAAGCAGTCTCGCAGCAAAAGAATAAAGGCGATAGCTCAAGATTTTAAGCGATGGGTGTTTGATGTTCTCAAGCAATTACGCCAAGCATCTGGCCTTGAGGGGTTCCAAGTATTCCGGCTGCTGGACAAGGAGCACCAGAAGAACGCTATGGACAGGCTCAATGCTGGCGTTTACAATCCAAAGCCAAAAGACTTCATCAAGGCAAACACCATTGCAGATAAAGCAGTATCAACTCTGTACGGACATGCCAAGATGCTAAAAAAAGACCAGATGCCACCGGACATGCTCAAGCGCCGTCAATCCATTCTGGACGATACAGTTAATCTGATATCCGCCAACGAAAGTTTTGAGTTGGGATTGTCGGTAAGCAAGGCGGTGTACGGGAAGTACTGCCATAGCTAAGAAAGAGCCGCTACCATTGCGATAGCGGCTTTTTTATTCGGTACAATTGTCGTAAATGTGTCGTAAATGGATTTTTTGTCGTAAATCGCTTGTTGTAAACAAAAAAGAAAAACCCGCACAAACGTGATGTTCATGCGGGTTTTGCGACTTTGGTGCGAGTGACGGGACTTGAACCCGTACGCCTAAACACACGCCCCTCAAACGTGCCTGTCTGCCAGTTCCAGCACACTCGCATAAAAGTTGTCGCTCAGATATGATACCGCATTTCACAGGGTTTGTCAACCGCAAAATGGGCAAAAAAACGCCCCTCCACAGGGCGCGCTTCTCTGCCCGGGCGCTTCCAAAGCCGCGGGCTTAAAAGCCGCCGCCCAAACCGTGCGCCGCTGCCGCAGATTTAAGGCATGGGTTAAAATGGCTGGAGCAAAATAATATGGCAGAGGGCGTTTATACTTTTCAAAGCAGGTAAAGTGTAGTATAATACATAATGAATTTCGGCCGCTCAAAATGCAGTACTTTAAATTCAATCATTTTGTTTTCCCAAAAGGAGCAGGACTCAATGTCAAACTATAAAACAGGCCGGGTTATCCGAAACAGGCCTTTTTCATTTTTTTGGATTATTCTTTTGCTGGTTGCAGGGGGGATCGCCTACGGCGCCGCCACCCTTTGGGAGAACGGCATGGCCAACCCGGAGCCGCAAACCTCCTCCAGCAGCATGACCGAGCCTGCAACCTCCTCCTCAGAACCGGAGGATAGCTCCTCTGAACCCCAGCCCTCGCAGAGTAGCGAGAGCCAGTCCGAAAGCGAAACCAAGCCCGCCGCCGTCTTTGGCGAGGCGGTACCCAAGGGGGACTGGGCGCCTGCCAGCTACTTTGACGACGCGCTGCTGGTGGGGGATTCCATCACCTACGGCGTGCAGGTCTACAACACCATGAGCAACGTCACCGTCATTGCCCACACCGGCATCAACCCCGAAACCATCCTGAGCAAAGAGGTCATCCGCACTCCGGAAGGCACCGTGACGGTTCTTGAAGCCATGAAGCAGCACAAGCCGGGCAAGATTTATATTATGATGGGGGCCAACGGGGTGGCTTTCATCGGCAAAGATAAGATGATGGGATATTACGGCGAATTTATCGATAAGGTTAAGGCGCAGCACCCCGAGAGTATCGTCTATGTGCAGTCTATACTGCCGGTTACCGCCGAAAAGTCCAAGGATGAGCGTTACAGCAACGAACGCATTACCGAATACAATCTGGCGCTGATGGCCCTCGCCAAGGAAAAGCAGGTCTACTACCTCAATGTGGCAGAGGCGTTTCAGGATGAAACCGGGGCGCTGCCCACCGAGGCCAGCCCCAAGGACGGCATGCACTTTGGCCCTGAATATTACATGAAATGGTTTGATTACCTGAAAACACATACCGTAGAAGGAGGAACGAAATGATGAAGATGCTTAAGTACGCAGCGGCGCTGACGCTGGTGGTCGCCCTCCTGCTGGCCGGTTGTACCCAGCAGCAGCCCACAGACCCCAAAAAGGAAGTGGATATTGCTACGCTGGCCGACGATATGCTGGCCGCCCTGACGGTGGATGACGAGATGATGGAGATAGACCAGCAGACCATCACCAACCTGTATGAATATGACAGCGAAAGCATTGCGGCTTTTAAGGTATATGCCAGCGCAAGCATGAGCACCGCCAATGAGGTGGCCGTTTTCAAGGCCGCCACCGAAGAGGACGTGGAGTTCATCGAAGAGATGCTGTCTTACCGCGTGCAGACCCAGAAGTTTAACTACGAAAACTATGTACCTGCCGAAATGGTCAAGATTGAAAACGCGCAGGTGATGAAATCCGGCCTCTATGTGGCGCTGGTGGTCAGCGACAACCCCGAGCCCGCCCAGAAGGTGTTTCAAGGGGCGTTCTAAAGGGCAGACTGAAACCGGGCCTCTTTCCAAGCGCGACCCACCGGCCCGTGTCCGCCCAGCCAGAAGCCGGGCAATCGATTGACAAAAAGGAGAGTGCAGCCTGTGCTGGTAGAAAGCTTTGCCATCATTTTAATTCTGCTGGTGCTGTCTTACATGTTCATGAGAAGCGGTAAAATAGCCACGGCGGTGGCGGTGCTGCCGCTGACCATCGTGCCGGTGGCCTATGTGATCAGCAGGCCGGCCGCATCGGTGCTGGGCCTCTGGCTCACCGCCATGGATTTGCTGGAGATACGCATCTCGGTGGTTGTGATAGGGCTGATTATCACCGGCATTATCCTTGGCATCATCTCGGCAAAGATTACCAAAACGATGCTGCGCAGGGGCTACCTCTTTCTTTGCGGCAGCTTTACCATCCTTATCACCATCATTATGATTATACGGATGCTCAACCTGTAACCCTATATTTAAACCGACGGCTGCTCCCTCTGCCCTTACCGGCAGCGGGGGCGGCTTCTGTTTTGGGGCGGTTTGGGGTTCCCGCTGCGGCGCCGGTGGTCGCGGGTCAGCCGCAGCACCACGCCGCTGAGCCCCGCCAGCGCCAGCAGGTTGGGGATAGCCATCATGCCGTTGAGGGTATCCGAAACCTCCCAGACCAGGGTCAGCCGCCCGGTGGCCCCCACCACGATGAAAAAGATATAAACACAGCGGTAGGCCAGCAGGGCAGCGGGGCTGTTGCCGGTGAGATAGCCCACGCAGCGTTCGCCGTAATAAGACCAGCCCAGCAGGGTGGCCATGGCGAAAAACAGCACCGCCACCGAAACAAAGCTGCCGCCCCAGCCCCCCAGCATGGTTTCATAGGCGGCGGCGGTCAGCGCCCCGCCGTTGAGGGGCTGGCCCATGGGGCCAACCGGCTGCCCAGCAAGGCCCGAGGCCACAATCACCAGCCCGGTGATGCTGCACATGACGACGGTATCCACAAACACCTCAAAGATGCCCCACATGCCCTGACGCACCGGGCTGTCGGTATCGGCCGCCGCGTGTATCAGCGGCGCCGAGCCCAGCCCCGCCTCGTTGGAAAACACCCCCCGCGCCCCCCCGTAGCGCAGCGCCTGCATCATGGTGTAGCCCATCACGCCGCCCCCGGCGGGCCGCAGCCCGAAGGCCCCCCGGTACACCTCCAGCAGGGCGGCGGGCAGTCGGGGCCCGCTGAGGATGAGCGCCCAGATGCTGCCTCCCACAAAAAGCAGCGCCATCACCGGCACCACCAGCTCGGTGACCCGGGCTATCCGCCCCACACCGCCCAGAATGACCAAACCCACCAGCGCCGCTGCCGCCACCCCTGCCGCCGCGTGGGAGACGCCGAATGTGTTATGGGCGGCGGCGGCCAGCTCGTTGGCCTGGTTCATATTGCCGATGCCGAAGCAGGCCAGCGCCCCAAACACCGAAAAGCAAATGGCCAGCCCCCGCGAGCCAAGCCCCTGCTCCATATAATACATCGGGCCGCCGTAATGCCGCCCCTGCTTATCGGTCTGCCGAAAATGCACCGCCAGCGCCACCTCGGCATACTTGGTCATCATGCCGAAGAAGGCCGAAACCCACATCCAGAAGAGGGCGCCCGGCCCCCCGGCGACAATGGCGGTGGCGACCCCCGCCACATTGCCCACCCCCACGGTGCTGGCCAGCGCGGCGGTGAGCGCCTGAAAGGGGGTGATGTTTTTGCCTTCCTTTTTGCGGCTGCCGCGCCCGCCGCCAAAGAGCGAGCCGACGGTGCTGCGCATAATCTCCCCAAACCGGCGCAACTGAAAAAAGCCGGTGAACAGGGTGAAAAACACCCCCATGCCCACCAGAAAAACCAGCATCACCGGCCCCCAAACCAGCCCGTGGAGCCAGCGGTTGAGACTCTCTGCCGTTGCCATCAGGTTCATTGCGGATGCTCCCCCTTTCGCGGCGCAGCCCAAAGCGGCCCGGCCCCTGGCGGGTCGCGGTCTGCTGCCTTTGCCTATATCATACCTATTTAGAAAGAGCGGCGAACTTGCCCCGCGGCGCAAAAAAAGCCCCCTGCAAACTGCAGGGGGCCAGCGGCTGATTTAAAATTAAAATGGAGGGTATCGAAATGCCCCTATTTGTGGGGCGGAAGGATTTCAATCCAGTAACCGTCGGGGTCGCTGATGAAGTAGATGTTCATCGCCTTGTTTTCGTAGCAGATGACGTCGTTCTGCTTGTGCAGGGCGTAAGCCTTGTCAAAATCGTCGGCGGTGAAGGCGAGGTGCACTTCGTTGTCGCCCAGATTGTAGGGCTGCTCACGGTCGCGCATCCAGGTCAGCTCCAGACGATGGTCAGAACCTTTGCTGTCGGCCAGAAATACCAGCTTAAAGCTTTTGTCCTCGGCTTCCTTCACCCTGACAGGGGTCAGCCCCAGCATATCCTGATAGAAAGCAAGGCTTTTTTCAAGGTCAAAGACGTTAATATTGTTGTGCGCAAACCGAAAGGACATTGTCAAAGCTCCTCCGCTGTGTTTTCTGTTGTCATTATCATACCCCAAAACAGTCCGGCAATCATCCTTTTTAGATTAAGAAAAGATGACAATTGGATTACTTTGCCATAGACCTGCCGGTATTTATGGTAGAAATAGACAAGCCCGGCAGCCCGGGCAAGCGACAGCAACCCCGCAAAAACAGCAGGGGCGGCCTGCGGCTGCCTGTTTCGATAGCCTGCGCGGCCGCCCCATGGCGGTTAGCTGATATAATCTTCAATTAACGCCACCAAGCGGGCATAATCGTCAATATAGATGCCTTCGGTCAACTGCTGCCGATCATACTCAGGCAGATAGCGGATATACACGTCAAAAATCATCTCCGGCTCGGTGCTGTCGCCTACAAATACCCCCAGCTTGCCCTCGTGCTCCCGCAAAAGATAGCCGGGGGTTTCGGGCTGGGGCGCCGAGGGGGCGCTGCTTTCCTGCACCGGCTGCGGCGGTGGCTGCGGCTCGGTAAGGGGCTTCTCGACCGACGTCTCAGAAAAAGCGACCGAAGCCTCCGGCCTGTTACCGGGCAGAAAATATGCCAATGATATGCCTGTGGCAATGGTCAGCAGGGCTGCCACCACCGTTATAACCACCCGTGTATTCATGAGATTTCCCCTCCTTTACCGGGTTTTATTTGATATTTTTCCCGTTTTTTGGAAAACTATGCGACAAAGAAAGAAAAAGCGCAATGATTTAAAAAATAATTCACACTTAGAAAATGCATTGTGTTATAATGCAGTGTGTTATAATCTGCAGGAGCTGCCGCCACTCCGGGGGCAGACGGCAGGGCATACTAATGTACAAATGTACAAACTATATTTTGCCTTTGCTTTGTGCTATAATGTCCTAAGATAAGGAGGGGAACTTGCACTTATGAGCAGAAAACCCAACCGCACTTCCCCCGAGCCTGAGAATAAAGGGGCCCGGTCGAATAAAAAGAAGTCGCAGGCGAGGAGCATCTTCGGCACCATGGGTACCGTGCTGGCGTCGATGTTCTTAATCTGCGTCATCACCGGCTGCATTGTGGTATCGGTGCTTACCGTTTATGTGCTGCGTTACATCGGCTCAGACAACGAGGTCAGCCTTGGCGAGGTGCAGCTGAGCTACACCACCATATTCTATGCCATGGATGACCAAACCGGTGAATACTATGAATACCAGCGGCTGCACGGCGACGAAAACCGCATTTGGGTTGACCTCAACCAGATGCCCGAGCACCTGATAAACGCCACCATCGCCGGTGAGGACGCCCGCTTTCGCACCCATCAGGGGGTGGACTGGAAGCGCACCATCGGTGCCACTATCAACTACTTTATCCCCATCTACTCCAGCCGGCAGGGCGGCTCGACCATCACCCAGCAGTTGATTAAAAACGCTACCAAGGACGACGCCGTGCGTGTCGACCGCAAGGTGCGCGAAATCTTCCGCGCGCTGAACATGGAAAAACACCACTCCAAGGACGAAATCATTGAAACATACCTCAACACGCTGGGCCTCGGCAACAACACAGCCGGGGTGCAGGCGGCGGCCAACCTCTATTTTAACAAGGACGTCAGCGAAATCACCCTTGTCGAGGCGGCGGCCCTGATTGCCATTACCAAATATCCCACCTATTACGACCCCTTCGTCAACCCCGAAAACAACAAGGTGCGCCGCGACTATATTCTGGGCGAGATGCTCCGGCTGGAGTTCATCGATCAGGAGGAGTATGACAAAGCGGTGGAAACCGAGCTGGTACTCAACACCGAGGGTGCCCGCAAAAAGCTCAACGCCGACTACAACTGGTTCACCGACCACGTCATCGAAGAGGTGCTGGACGACCTTGTAGAGGAAAAGGGCTACACCCGCAACTACGCGTGGTCACAGCTTTCCCGGGGCGGCTACCGCATCTACACCACCATGGATGAATCGATGCAGAACTACCTCGAGGAGATATACTCCGACGTGGCAAACTTCCCGGCGGTAAAAAATAAGGAATATCCGCAATCCGCCTTTGTCATTACCGACCTCAACGGCAAGATTTTGGCCCTCGTGGGCGAGCGGGGCGAAAAAACCCTTAACCGCGCCTTTAACCGGGCCACCCAGGCCAAGCGCCAGCCCGGCTCCACCATCAAGCCCATCTCTTCCTACGCCCTTGCCATGGAAAACGACCTGATTAACTGGTCCACCATCATCACCGACGAAGAGGTGGTCATCTCTCAGCCCGGCCAGCCCGATTGGAAGCCGAGAAACTACTATCAGGGCTTTAAGGGGCCGATTACGGTGGAGGAGGCGATACAGCGCTCCACCAACATCATCCCGGTCAAGCTCACCCAGATGCTGACCCCCAAGGTGATGTACAACTTTTTGCATGACCGTCTTGGGATGAGCAACCTCACCCCCAACGACATCAGCTATTCGCCGATGGCCCTTGGCTCGCTCACCGACGGCGTTACCCCCCTCGAGATGGCGGCGGCCTACCAGATTATCGGCAACGGCGGCACCTACACCCCCCCTTACGCCTACACCAAGGTGCTGGACAGCGAGGGCAACGTGGTACTTGAAAAAGATGTCACCCCCCTCCGGGTCATCAGCTATGAAACCTCGACGATACTCAATCGCCTGCTCCAGCGGGTCACCACCGGCCCCAACGGCACCGGCACCCGGGCGCCCTTCCGCAAGGATATCCCGGTAGCGGGCAAAACCGGTACCTCGGATAAGGACTACAACCAGTGGTTCATCGGAATGACCCCCTACTATCTGGGCGCCGCATGGCTGGGCTACGACGAGCCCGATACCATCAGCTACAACGTTTATCCGCCCCCGTTGCTCTGGAAAACGGTGATGTCCGGCATCCACGACGGGCTGCCCGCCAAGGATTTTCAGTACAGCACCAAGGTGGTCAGCAAAACCTACTGCACCATATCGGGGCAGCTCGCTACCGACTCCTGCACCTCCACCGGCACCGGCTGGTATAAGGCCTCGGCATTGCCCGGCCCCTGCACCATCTGCGACGGCGTGATTGAGTCAGAGGATTTGGGCGACTACTACGACTGGGGCTGGGACGACGATGACGACTAACCAGTAACCAAAGCCAAATAACAAGCAGCCTCGGGGCTTGTCATCTGCCAACCGGCAGCGGCAGGCCCCTTGCTTATGGGCACAAAAAGCCCCCAACCGCCCGGCAGCCTTTGCCGCCGGCGGTTGGGGGTTATTTTAATTATGCACAAAACAGGGGGAGAGCCGTTAGGGGCTTTCTGAAAATTCCAAACTCTTGGCAAATTCTACTGAAAACAGCATCTGCTGCGTTAAAAAAGCTGGGAATACATAAAGTATTTCTGCGCTTTTTGCCTTGCATCCGCTTGTTTTCAGCGAATTTCCCGGCGGTTTTCCATTTTCAGAAACGCCCTAGTCGATGGTTCTGGCGGCGGCCTCCTCGGTCACGATGCGGATGAAATCGTCCAGCGCCATGGCGCCCTTGTCGCCCGCCTTGCGGGAGCGCACCGCCACGGTGCCGCTTTCCACCTCTTTTTCGCCGATGACCAGCATATAGGGCACCTTTTCCAGCTGCGCCTCACGAATCTTATAGCCGATTTTCTCCCGCCGGTCGTCCAGCTCGGTGCGCACGCCGGCCGCCCGCAGCGCCTTGACGGCCTCCTCGGCATAGGCCTGCTGGCTGTCGCCGATGGGCAGTACAATCACCTGGGTGGGGCTGAGCCAGAGCGGCAGCGCACCCGCGTATTTTTCAATAAGCAGGGCGATGGTGCGCTCATAGCAGCCAATCGAGGTTCGGTGGATGATATAGGGGTTCTTCTTGCTGCCGTCCTTATCCACATACTCCATGCCAAACTTTTCGGCCAGCATCTGGTCAATCTGGATGGTGATGAGGGTATCCTCCTTGCCGTGGACGTTCCGGATTTGGATATCCAGCTTGGGCCCGTAGAAGGCGGCTTCGCCCACCCCAACCGCATAGGGGATGTTCAGGTGGTCCAAAATCCGCTGCATGGTGCCTTGGGCCTCCTCCCACTGCTGGGGGGTGCCGATATATTTTTCCCGGTCGTCGGGGTCCCACTGTGAGAAGCGGTAGGAAACATCCTCATAAAGCCCCACGGCCTTGAGCATATAGATGGCCAGCTCAAGGCAGCCCTTGAACTCATCCTCAAGCTGCTCGGGGGTGCACATCAGGTGTCCTTCCGAGATGGTGAACTGACGCACCCGGATAAGGCCGTGCATCTCGCCGCTGGATTCGTTGCGGAAGAGGGTGGAGGTTTCGTTGTACCGCAGCGGCAGGTCGCGGTAGGAGCGGCCCCGGTTCAGGTAAGCCTGATACTGGAAGGGGCAGGTCATCGGCCGCAGGGCAAATACCTCTTTGTCCTTTTCCTCATCCCCCAGCACAAACATGCCGTCCTTGTAATGGTCCCAGTGGCCCGAAAGCTTGTAGAGGTCGCTTTTGGCCATATAGGGGGTTTTGGTCAGCAGCCAGCCCCGGCGGTCCTCTTCATCCTCCACAAACCGCTGCAGGATTTGGAACACCTTTGCGCCCTTGGGCAGCAGGATGGGCAGCCCCTGCCCAATCAGGTCGGAGGTGGTGAAAAACTCCAGCTCGCGGCCCAGCTTGTTGTGGTCGCGGCGCTTGGCCTCCTCCACCATCTCGAGGTGGGCGGTCAGGGCTGAAGCCTTGGGGAAGGCGGTGCCGTAGACACGGCTCAACATCTGCTTGGCGGCGTCGCCACGCCAGTAGGCCCCGGTGCACTGGGTCAGCTTTACAGCCTTGACAGCGCCGGTGCTCATCAGATGGGGCCCGGCACAGAGGTCTACAAAATCCCCTTGCCGGTAAAGCGAGATGACATCCCCCTTGGCGGCATGCTCGGCAATCAGCTCCTGCTTAAAGGGCTGGCCCTCCATCAGCTTCATGGCCTCCTCGGCGGTGGCCTCAAAGCGCTCGATGGGCAGGTCCTCCTTGGCTATTCTGGCAATCTCGGCGTCCAGCTTGGCAAGATCCTCGGGCGAAAAGGGGCGCTCCACCTCAAAGTCGTAGTAAAAGCCGTCCTCAAGGGCGGGGCCGATGGCAAATTTCGCGCCGGGGTAAAGGCACAGCACCGCCTGCGCCAGCATGTGGGCGGCGGTGTGGCGAAATGCCTTGCGGCCGTCGGGGTCGTCAAAGGTGAGGATATCCACCCGGCTGCCTTGGGTGATGGGGGTGCGCAGGTCGGCCACCCGGCCGTCAATTTTGGCGGCGCAGGCGCTCTTGAACAGCCCGCCGCCCAGAGATTTTGCAATCTCGGCGGGGGTTACGGGGGCTTCATACTCCCGTACGGTATCGCCTTTCAGGGTAATTTGAATCATAATCTTTCAGCTCCTTTAATCTGGTCACTGGTGCGTTTCAAAATGAAAATTAGCCAGAGGCTTTCTTAAAACTCCAAACTCTTGGCAAATTCTACTGAAACCAGCATCTGCCGCGTTAAAAATGCTCGGAATACATAATAAAGTCTGCTCGCGGGGAATAAAAAAACACCCCACCCCCAAAAATCAGGGTGAAGCGTCACACTCCATGGTTCCACCTGAATTGCACAGCCGTGCTGTGCCGCTCAACGGGGGCGGTAACGCTGCCCATGCGGTGCCTTCGGGGGCAAAACCCTCTCACGCACGCTCAGAAGGTGGTATGCCTGTGCCCGCCCGTACGGAGGCTTTCAGCCGGTGACCCCCGCTCTCTGCAACGGACGAAAAGGCGAAAGGCCGTCCTTCGTCAACGCATTTCACTGTATTGCAAGCCAAAATAATTTTGGTACCTATACTTTAGCACTACCCGCCGGCCTTGTCAACCGCGCGCAGCGTTTTACAGTAAAATAAGCAAACCCGTATAAAAAGGCCAAAAATCCGAAAATTCACAGATATATAAACAAAATAACTGTAATTTTATTCATCTTTTCTTGACACGATGAACATATAGATATAGAATAAAATAGGTATGCTGTGGGAGCGGTCTGCACCCACACGGCCCAATAACAATAATTGAACCGTTTAAGAGTTTGAAAAAAGGAGGTTGGCAAAGAAGGTATGTCCTCAACTGAGATATTATATCTGGTTATCTGCGGCGTTGTCGCGCTGATTGTTGGGATTGTAATCGCCTTTCCATTGGGCGTTCAGTATAGAAAGAAAGTTGCCGAGGCTGAGCTCGGCTCTGCTGAAGAAGAAGCCAAACGTTTAATTAGTGACGCAATCAAAACCGCAGAAAGCAAGAAAAAAGAAGCATTGGTTGAAGCCAAGGACGAAATCTACAAGATGCGTACCGAGGTGGAAAAAGAACTAAAAGAACGCAGAAGCGAAACCCAAAGGCAGGAGCGCAGGCTCCAGCAAAAGGAAGAATCCCTAGACCGCAAGACCGAGAATCTGGAGAGAAAGGAAGAGCTTCTGGCTGAAAAGCTCAGAGAAGCGGGGGTCAAGCTGGAGGAGGCCGAGAAGGTCAAACAGCACCAGTTTGATATGCTGGAGAAGATTTCCGGCTACACCGCCGAGCAGGCCAAGGAGCATCTGCTTTCCAATCTGGAAAACGAGCTGATTCATGAAAAGGCTGTGAAAATCAACCAGTATGAAGCGCGGCTCAAGGATGAATCCGACCAAAAGGCAAGAGAGATTATCTCTCAGGCGATACAGCGCTGTGCAGCAGACCATGTGGCCGAGGTCACCGTTTCGGTGGTGCCGCTGCCCAACGATGAAATGAAGGGCAGAATTATCGGGCGCGAGGGCCGCAACATCCGCACCCTCGAAACCCTCACCGGCGTTGACCTGATTATCGACGATACCCCCGAGGCGATCACCCTTTCCAGCCACGACGCGGTCAAGCGCGAGATTGCGCGCATCGCACTCGAGCGGCTGATACAGGATGGCCGCATCCACCCCGCCCGCATCGAGGAGATGGTGGAGAAGGCCCGCCGCGAGGTTGAAACCAAGATTAAGCAGGATGGCGAACGGGCGGTGCTGGAAACCGGCGTTCACACCATCCATCCCGAGCTCATTAAGCTGCTGGGCCGTATGCGTTACCGCTCCAGCTATGGGCAGAACGTGCTGAACCACTCGATAGAGGTGGCGCAGCTGGCAGGCATCATGGCCTCCGAGCTGGGCGCAGACGCCACGCTGGCCCGCCGGGCAGGCCTGCTGCACGACATCGGCAAGGCGCTGACCCACGAGGTGGAAGGCTCCCATGTGGCCATCGGTGTTGACGTAGCCAGAAAATATAAGGAAAATCAGGACGTTATCCACGCCATTGAGGCCCACCACGGCGATGTAGAGGCAAAAACCATCGTGGCCTGTCTGGTGCAGGCGGCAGACGCCATCTCGGCGGCTCGCCCCGGCGCCCGCAGAGAAAACCTCGAAAACTACATCAAGCGCCTTGAAAAGCTGGAAGGTATTGCAAACTCCTTTGACGGGGTGGAAAAATGCTACGCCATTCAGGCCGGCCGTGAAATCCGCATTATGCTTAAGCCCGATGTGGTCACCGACGACACCATGGTTATTGTGGCGCGCGACATCGTTAAGCGCATCGAAGAAGAGCTGGATTACCCCGGCCAAATCAAGGTGCATGTCATCCGCGAAACCCGTGCCATCGAGTACGCCAAATAGAAAAACGCTTTCAAAAGCCCCCGCGGTTGTGGGGGCTTTTTGTCGCGCTGTGCAGGGTTCTCATTCCCCTCCCTGGAGGGGTGGCGCCCGCAGGCGACGGGGTGGTGTTTGGGTACCAACCTCTATAGGTTTCTCTGCGGCTATCAATCGCCCGCATGGCTTTACGCCCGAGAACGCGGGTGGACACCTATCCGCCCTTACGGGTAGTTCATTCCCCTCCTTGGAGGAGCGCCACCAATGGTGAGGTGGTTTGGCTACAGGAGTTCTCCGCGGCTATAAGTTGTAAGGGCGGCCGCTCTGCCCGGCGGCCCTAAGCGGCCCCGAACCCCGGCAAAAGCGGCCTTTTTCAATAAAAAATTTTAACCCGGCCCCAGCGGTTCAAACCCTCCCCCCAGCCGCCGCCCAATCGAAAGATTGGGCTTTTTTTGCGTGGGACAGGCGGCGTGGGGCAGTTACGGCAGGGTGGGCGCAAGCATAGTATGATATTACGGCGGCGATGGGCGGCAGCAACCGGCCGGCGCCGCGCAGCCGCCGTAACACCACCTTTCAAACGGCCCTTTGGTTTGCCGCCATGCGGCGGCCAAAGCTGGCTGAATATGACTCCGGCAGTTTTGCGTCCTGTAAATGTTCAGCGCCTGACGCCGGAGCAACCTTATCTCTGGGTTGGCGGAGCTGCCGCGGGCTCACAGGGCCCGTGGCGCTTTACAGCCGCGGGAACTGCGGCGGCCCCTGCCAACAGCAGGGCCTTTTACCGGCAAGCAGGGCGGCGGTAGCCGAGGGGTGGCGTTGATACCAATCACCCGCTAAGGGCGTGCTGAACATGATGACGAGAGCATGTTTTTAGCGGGTGATTGATATAACGCCCTCAGAAGAGCCCCGGGCAATGACCCGGCGCCATAAGATACACCCCTTCGCAGCGCGCTGCGAAGGGGTGAGAGAAAAACGGTAAGAGGGCAAAATCTAATCCCTTAGGCGCCGGGCCGGGCAAACACCCGGTCAACCTCGGCCAGCCTGACGGGGATATCGATACCCTGTGGGCAGACCGGTACGCACGCGCCGCAGGCGGTGCAGGCACTGGCCCTGTTTGCGGCGTCGGTCAGCTCGTTATACTTACGGTGGGCGGCAGTGAGCCCCCCCACCAATTTATATGTATTATAAATCTCAAACATCTCGGGGATATCCACCCCAAAGGGGCAATCCATGCAGTAGCGGCAGCCGGTGCAGGGCACCGTTTCAATCTTGCCCATGGCGGTCACCACCTGCTCCAGCGCGCGGCTTTCGGCGGGGTTCAGGGCAAGGCCGGGGCCCGAAAAGGTGCCGATATTCTCTGCCAGCTGCCGGGGGCTGCTCATGCCGCTGAGCACCACCTTGACCTGCTCAAGCTGGGCGGCAAACCGCAAAGCCACCGAAGCGGGGGTGGCGCCCACCGCGCGCAGCAGCTTATCCAGCTCGGGGGGCAGCTCCGCCAAAGCCCCGCCCCGCACAGGCTCCATCACAAAAATCGGCACGCCGTGGCGGGCGGCGGTATCATACAGCTCCTTGGCGTCATAAAGATACCAATCCAGATAATTGATTTGCAGCAGTACAAAGTCCCAGTGGTGGCGGCTGAGCATGGCCTCCAGCACGGGGGCTTTGTCATGGAACGAAAAGCCCAGGTTGCGGATGACCCCCTGCCGCTTTTTCTCTGCCAGCAGGTCGTAAATGCCAAAGCGGTTGGCCTTTTCAAAGGAGGCGGCGTTCATGCTGTGCATCAGGTAGTAGTCAAAATAGCCGGTGCGGCAGCGCTCCAGCTGGGTGGCAAAGAGAGTATGCACATCCTCCGGCTGCTTGACCATCCACATCGGCAGCTTGTCTGACAGATAGTAGCTTTCACGGGGGTAGGCAGCCAGCGCCTGCCCCAAAAAGCCCTCTGATTTTTGCTCGTGATAGATATAGGCGGTGTCAAAGTAATTGACGCCCCCCGCGATGGCTGCATCCACCATCGCCTGCGCCGTGGGGTAGTCGATGCCGCCCTGGGGCGTCGTGGGCAGCCGCATGCAGCCCAGCCCCAACGCCGAGAGGCGGTCGCCTGTAACAGGCATTGTCGAAACGTTCATCTGCCGTCACCTTTCTCTTTTCTCTTTGCGATATACTCCTATGATACCATATCCGCAAGGCGGCATGGTATCATTCGCCAGCAACCTATGGCAGGCATCAAAATAATTGGTATAGTAATCGTCTTCGATTATTATACCAAGCTCCGGCTAAAAACAAAACAGTTTTCATCTGCCCCCGTGCGGCGGGGCAGGGGGTGTGGCGCCCGCAAATCCGGTGCAAGGCAGGACCCCGACGGCTCCACACCCGGGGCGGCGGCACACAAACACGCCCCAATTCCCTGTAAAAAAATGGGGGATTGAGGCGAAAAAGGTATTAACAAGGTGTAAAAACAGCGTCGCTGCATTGACCTTTGATGTATTATGGTTTAAAATATAGAATGTTTTAGGGCGTTTCTGAAAAAGGGGTAAAGACGGGAAATTCGCTGAAAGCGACGGGATATCGGGCGAAAAGTGCAGGAATACCATCTGTTCCGGGCATTTTAGTGTCGTGCCGCCGTTTTTGGTAGGGTTTCCCGAGCGTTTGGATTTTTTAGATCAAAGGGCCTTTGCCCCTCGCCCCGCAGACATTAGATACCCACAGGCTTCTTTCGGCGCGCCCGGCGGGCGGGCTTCGGGAGCGGCCCAATACCGGGAGGTTGCTATGATTCAAATCTCGCCGTCGCTGCTGTCGGCCGACTTTGCCCATCTGGCAGATGAGCTGGCTGCCATCGAAAAAGCTGGCGCGGACATGCTCCATATTGACGTCATGGATGGCGTTTATGTACCGAATATCTCACTGGGGCTGCCGGTGGTGGAGTCTATCCGCCGGGCGACCGGGCTTTTTTTTGATGTGCATCTGATGATTACAAAGCCGCTGCAGTATGTGGACGCCTTTGCAAAAGCCGGCGCGGATATGATTACCTTTCACATTGAATCGCAGCCCCACGAAACGACAGAAACAATAGCCCGCATTCGGGCGGCAGGCAAACAGGCGGGCATCACCCTCAATCCGGGAACGCCCATTGAGCGTCTGCTGCCTTTTGTGCATTTGGTAGACCTTGTGCTGGTTATGACGGTGGAGCCGGGCTTCGGCGGTCAGAAGTTTATGGCCGATATGATGCCCAAGGTGGCCGCCGTGCGGGACGAGGCCCGCCGCTTGGGCAAAGACGACCTAATCATTCAGGTGGATGGCGGGATTAACAGCGAAACCAGCGCCGTCTGCGCCGCCCACGGGGCCAACTGCCTGGTGGCCGGCTCGGCGGTTTTTGGCCAGCCGGATTATGCTGCCGCCATCGGCGGGATGCGCGCGGCGGCGCAGGCCGCCTGCCGGGGCTGACCGCTCCTTAGCCGCACATCAGGCCAGAAAGGCCGAGATGGTATCGATGGCGTTGCCCTCGATGATGGGCTTGCCGTGCTCCTCGGTGTAGGCCGCCTGCAAGGGGCCTTCGCCCAGCAGCCTGCCGTACTCCTGCAAAAAGGCGACGGTTACGCTGTCGGCGTTATCCAGCGGGTAAACCACCAGACGGTAGCCCTTGCCCATGCGGTAGACCGAGCTTTTGTAGATGCGGTGGCAGTACAGCCTGAACAGCTTGGTGCAGGCCTCAATCAGCACATCCAGCTCCTCGAAGAAAAACACCGCCGGGCGTGGGACAACCTTCTCGTTTAGGTCGTCGGGCGGGGTATCGGGCAGGGCGGTGAAGTAAAAGACGCACCCGCCCAGACTGTCGGGGTAAACCTCGATAAACAGCTTGGCATCGGTGGGGTCAAAGCCGGAAAGGCTGCGGGCCCTCAGCAAGATATCCGAGAGCAGCTTTTTGGTGTGCTCGGCCTGATAATCCAGATCCTCATAGGTAAGGTCAAACCGAAGCAGCTCTTCCTTTGTCAGAATCACCTTGAGCTTATGCTCGCTGATAACCTTAAAGTTCATAGGCACAACCGCCTTTGATATTACGGCGGGGTTAGGCAGCAGCGCCTGAGACAATGCGCCGCCGTAATATTTTTATTTGTATGGCCGTTGGGCCCCCCGCCTGCGCGGAAGCCGCCCAGTATGGCCGATAGTACTCCGGCTCTACGGTATCGTGTTCATTGCTGCTGTTTGGTGCCGGAATAATAAAACCGATGAAAGGGGGATGGTTTTAAAGTGAAGCTGCGCAACAAAATAACCCATGGCGTCATTTTAGAGCAGCATAAAGAGCCTGCGCTTTCAAGAAATATCATTCAATTTTTAAATAATACTGCCCCTGAAAAGGATATACAACGGCTTTCGCCCGAGCGAATCGAGCAGGTTTCTGCCGACAAGATTATCGCAATCGCCCAAGAGGCGGGCATTATCGACGAGCGGGACGGCCGCCCCCTTTATAAAAAGCTTTATAAAGCCGCCCGTCGGCAGGTGCAGATGCTGGTGGTGGATGCAATGGACGACCAGCCCTACATCTCCAGCCAGTTGGGCCCGCTTCTGGGCTTCAAGGACGAGGTCGAGATGGGGCTGAAGCTTGCCCTCAAGGCCACGGGGGCCGAGCAGGGCCAGATTGCCGTCTACAAAAACCTCTCAGACCTTGAGATTAAGATACCCAACAACATCAAGGGTATTAAGGTTACCCGCATCGGGGGCAAATACCCCGCCGAGCTGCGCCTGAGCAAGCAGCTACGCGTCGACGTACCCTATGCCATTGTGGGCGTTTGCTCGCTGATACACCTCTACCGCGCGGTCTACCGGGGCGAAAGCCAAACCACCTGCTTTGTGACGGTGGCCGGCAACTGCGTGGGCTACCCCACCAATCTCGAGGTTTCGCTGGGCATGACTCTGGCACAGGTGCTGGAGCGCTGCGGCCTGATTGCCAACCCCACCCGGGTGGTGGTGGGAGGCCCGATGAACGGCATCGCGGTGATGGATACCGACATGACCCTTGTTTCACCCACAACCAGAGGGGTGCTGGCTTTCCGCGAAGATGAGCGGGAACAGCGCTATAGCTGCATCGGCTGCGGCCGCTGCATCGCCGTTTGCCCCCGGATGCTCAACCCCATGCACATCTACCGCTGCCTGCAGAGGGGGCGCTACACCATGGCCGACCTCTTTGAACCGGAACGATGCATCGGGTGCGGCACCTGCAGTTACATCTGCCCATCCAAGCTGCCGGTTGCAGTGACGATACACACCTATGCGAGAAAGAAAGCGACGGAGGTGACAGAGATTGAAACTGATACCCCGTGACGCGCCCCACATCCGCCACAGCGACAACACCAAAACGGTGATGGGGGATGTTATCATCTCGCTGCTGCCCCTTTACTTTATGGCCTTTTCCTTTTACGGGTGGCGGGTGGTCACCCTGATGCTTACCTCGATCATTAGCTGCGTCGCCGCCGAGCTGCTATCGGTGGCGGTGGCCGGACGCCGCATCAACCTGCGGGATTTCTCCTCAGTGGTCACCGCCCTCATCATCCCGCTGATGATGCCCGCGTCGGCCAGCTACGGCATGGTGATTGCCACCGGTGTTTTTGCCATCATTGTGGCCAAGCAGCCCTTTGGCGGCACCGGCGAAAACCTCTTTAACCCCGCGGCGGCGGGGCTGGCCTTCGCCACCGCCTGCTGGCCCAACAGAATGTTTGCCTATCCGCTGATTTTTGAGGAGCTGCCCATCCTTGGGCAGATTGCCGCCAAAACCGCCAACAGCGCCGCTTACGCCCTTAAGCTGGGGGGGATACCCACCACCGACTTCCGGGATATGTTTTTGGGGGTTCGGGGCGGCCCAATGGGTGCCACTAACATCTTAATCATTCTGGCCTGTCTGTTATACCTGTCCTACCGAAAAACCGTCCGCCTTGTGCAGCCGGCGTCCTTTATCGCCGCCGCCGCGCTGGTGGCCTTCTGCTTCCCCCGCGTGGATGTTTCCTCGGTGGCTTCGGTACTGTTTGAGCTGATGTCTGGCTCGCTGCTCTTTGGCGCCGTCTTTATGTTCAGCGACCCCGTGACCTCGCCCAAGCGCCCCGGCTCGCAGATGGCCTACGGCGCAATAGGCGGTCTGGCCGCCATGCTGTTTCGCCACTTCGGCGGCTTTGAGCAGACGGTGGTTTTCGCCATCCTGCTGATGAATGCCCTCGTGCCTCTTTTTGACTGGCCGGTGGAGCTTAAGCGCCTGACTGAGAGGAGGCACAGCCGTGAAGCTGCAGCGACTGCGGAGGAGTAACCGCTTTTTTGCCCATACCGAGGGGCTGCTGCGCCGCAACGCGGTGCTGGTCTGCGGCCTCGGCCTGCCCTTTGTGGTGATGGCCGCCACCAGCCTGAAAAGCGGTGTGGCGCTGGCCATCGGGATGTATTTTGCCGTTGTCCCCTCCACCATATTTATGTCCTTTATCGGCGAGCGAATCCCCGCTTATATCCGCATTATGATCAGCGCCTTTGTGTCGCTGGCCTTTATCACCATCGCGGGCGGGATTATCAAAAACATCACCCCCGAGATTTTCGACTGGGTGGGCATCTATCTGCCTCTGATGGCGGTGAACTCCATCTCGATTCACCGGCACGAGTGCTACGCCAAGAAAAACAGGTGGTACCTGAGCCTGTTGGACGGCTTTCTGTTCAGCTCCGGCTTTGCGCTGGTCACGCTGGTGGTTTCGCTGCTGCGGGAGTTCCTCGGCAGCGGCAATATCTGGGGCGTTTCGGTAATGTCCTTCAGGATGTCCGCCTTTGGCGCAGTGTTCATGGGCTTTATCCTGCTGGCTTTTTTGGCCGCTGGTGCACAGGCGGCCCGCCGCGTCAGCCTTTGGGTGGCCTACCGCAGGGATAACCCCGGCCCCAAGGCGTTGCTGCGCCAAAAGCTTGAAAGAGGGGAGGAATAGCCCATGGAAGCAATGCTCCAGTTTTTGAGCGTGCTGCTTTCGGCGGCGCTGTTTGAAAACGCCGTGTTTGCCCGCGCCTTTGGCAGCGATAAAACGGTGATGGGCGAGGATCGCCCCCGGGTGCTGGTTGCCTTTTCGGTGATGATAAGCGTAATGACCTCCCTTTCGGCGCTGCTTTCCTTTTGGTTTCTGCATCTTCTGAGTGAGTACACCCAGGCCGGTTCCGGCTATCCCCGCACCGTTTCGGTGCTGGCGGCGGTGTTTATCGTCTATCTGTTATACTATGTCGCGGCAAAGCGCTTTGCCCCAAAATATTTTGCCCGCTATCAGGGCATAATCCCCTTGGCGGCCTTTAGCTGCGTGGTTTACGGCTCGGTGCTCATCATGACGGGCCAGAGCTACAGCCTTATGCAGAGTCTGGGCTACGGTCTGGGGGCAGGGCTGGGGGTTCTCATCGCGTCGGTGCTGCTCTTCATCGGCCGCCGCCGCATGGAGCTCTGCCGAATCCCCAGAGCTTTTCTGGGTCTGCCCTCGGTGCTTTTATACATCGGTTTGCTTTCTCTGGCCTTTTACGGTTTGGTCGGGCACGGGTTGCCCACATAACGACAACAACGACAGGGGGCGAATACTGTGGCGAAAAATCACAAGATAAAGAGGTATAACAACATCTACCGCGTCAGTGGTAAGCGCAAGGCGGCCAAGACGGCAGGTATCCTGCTTCTGGTGGGCCTTCTGGCTGCTGTGGGGTGGTTTTTATACCCGCCTGTGTACGACTTTATCTTAAGCTACGGTCAGGCCGGTAAGGTCCCCCTGCCCCCTGAGCCCAGCGAAAGCTCCTCTCTCTCGCAGCAGCCCTCCTCCGGCTCCCAGTCGGAAACCCTGCCCCCCGCGCAGGAGCCCGATGAAGGCCAGCTCAAAATGGCCTATGTGCCCCACAACGTGGCCGCCAACGCCGCCACGCTGGATAGCTATATCAACGCCCTGCCCAAGGGCTATATCAACACGGTGGTCTTAGACCTGAAAAACCAGCAGGGGCAGGTGCTGTACGCCACCGGCGTTGCCGCGGCCACCCGCTCCAAAGCGGTGGTTGCCGACGCCTACTCTCTCGCCGACGTGGTGCAGCACTTTAAAGCCGCGGGCATTCAGGTGGTGGGCCGCTTCTGGGCCTTCAAAGACCACTACGCCCCCCTTGCCCTATACGATGCGTCGGTCAAATATCTGGGCACCGAATACAACTGGCTGGATAACTCGGTGGAAAGCGGGGGCAAGCCCTGGCTCAACCCGCACCATCCCGAGGCCCAGCAGTACCTGCTTTCGCTGGTGGACGAATCGCTTAACGCCGGAGTTTCGGGCATTGTGATGGCCGGGGTGCAGTTCCCCGAGGGCTACTCCCTTGAAAAGGCCGATTACGGCACAACCGCCCCCCGTTCAGAGGCCCTTGCCGCCTTTATGGCCAAGGTGCAGCAGCAGGTTGCCGCCAAAGACGGGATTGGGTGCTGGGGCTACTTCAGCGCGCCCACCCTGCTGGCACCCCCCGAAGGCAAGCTCGGCCCCTACGGCGAGAGCCTCACCACACTGACCCGCTCTGCCGGGCTGATTGTGGAGGTTATGCCCGCCCTGTTTGGCGCAGAGCTTGCGCTGCCCGGCGGCCCCGCCATTGCGGCCCCCATCACCAAGCCCTACGAAACGGTAAAGGCGGTGCTGGCGGCGGCAGGGGTTGACGGCAGCGGGCAACCTGTGGTGCCGGTGGTGCAGGCCTATACCCAGCAGGGCTACGCAGCCGCCTACAACCTGACCTACACCAAAGCGCAGGTGGACGCCCAGCTAAAGGCCGCCGCCGAGCAGGGGCTGGAGTCCGGCTATCTGCTCTACAGCCCCACCGGCGATTACGCCCTGCTGCGTTAGCAGTGCGGTAGTCGTCCGCCGCCCCAAGGCGGCAGGGGCAATACCATAGAACGACCCAAAGCCCCGGAAAGCTGCCGGGGCTTTGCTGTTGGCAGCGCCATTCTCCGGCGGTCCTGGGCCGGGCTGGCAGGCTGCTTTATGACCGTTTTATTAACAGAACGTTTACAGCTTGCAGACGGAGTTTTAGTATAATAGAAAAATAAAGCCTCCGGGGGTGGGTATTGCGCTACAATTTCTGCTCGGCCTCCCGGCGCGGCGGCAATCAAATTTGCCGATGAACAGTTCCAAAATTTTTATCCCAGAATAGTCTGACAAGCTATGCAGTAAAATTCACGTTGCGGCGCACTTATTAGGTGAACCGCTCAAAAGGGTGGTGTGGGATGGACATCGACGTACTGGCTGTCAGCCAGGCAAAGGAAGGGAATACCGAAAGCTTCGAACTGGTGTATGCTCAGGCAGCGCCGGATCTGTATAAGGTCGCCCTTTATACGTTGGGCAACACCCACGACGCCGAGGATGTGGTGAGCGAAACCTTTATCGAAGCCTATAAGGGCATTAAAAACCTGCGCGACCCGGCAAGCTTCCGGCCATGGATTATGAGAATCCTTTCGATACGCTGCAAACGCCGCATCGCGCAATACATAAAGGATAAAAACAGCATCGATATCGACGAGATATTGGATCTGTCGGCCGACGGTGAAGACAGCATACAGAAGGCCGAGCTGCTGGAGGCGCTGGATAGCCTGCGGCGCGACGAGCGCATGATTGTGGTGCTTTCGGTGCTGCAAGGCTACACCACCAAAGAGATTGCCAAGATACTGGCCTGCCCTCAGGGCACGGTGAGCTCCAAGCTGCACCGCAGCCTGAAAAAGATGAGGGCGATGCTGGCATAAAATAATCCCCGCAAAAAAAGAGAGAAAGGAGGGAAACCCGGTGAGAAGAAAGCATGACCAGCAAGACGAGCTTTCGCAACAGGATATTGAGCTGATACGCAGCCGCCTGAGGCAGCTTGACGACCCCATAAAGCTGCCCTATGTGCTGCGCCCCGAAAACCTGCGCGAGCGCATTACAAAAGAAGACCGGAGGCGCTTCAGAGAAGCGGCCTATGGCGATTTCAGAACATGGCAAAGGCTGGCGGCCACCGCTGCCGCTGTGGTGCTGGTTGTGACAGCCTATGTGGGCATCTCGCACAACGCCGGGCTTGACCTCTTCAGTACCAAAAACACCGGTGAAGCGGCCCCCATGGCGCCGCAGGAGGCCGCCTATTCCTCCGCGGATATTTACCACGACGAGGCGGTGCCCCAGACCCAGCTGTACGCACAGAACTATCACCAGATTTACGCCGAGCTTGGCAGAATGCTGGAAAGCCCGGTTGCCCCCTCCGCAAACAGCCAGAGCAGCCCTGCCGCCGAATACGAGCCGGAGATGGATAGCAACGATGGCGGCGCAGCGCTTTTCCTCGCCCCGCCTACGGCAGGGGAGTCCAATGAAAAGGCAGGCGGCATGAGCATCGACAGCCAAGGGATGGCGCGGCCCAAGATATACGGCGCGGCAGCCCCGGCGGCCGTCAACGGTTGGGCCGAGTGGGAAAAAGCGGATATCGCCGCAACCGACGGCAGCTACCTGTATTATTACCGGCCCTCCAACTATCTGCTGCCCCAAAATACCGTTTACATTATCGAAGCCAAGAGCATGAGCATTGCCTCCCGCATCGAGCTTGAAAGCAACGACGGCGTTGCGCTGCAGCTTGCGGGCGATAAGCTGGCCCTCATCGTGCGCCAGTTGGCGTCCTCCGGCGAAAGCGAGCCCCTCTACAGCACCGGGGTGCAGCGTTCTCTGAGCCAGTTTGAAAACGGCCAGAGTGGCGACCGGCTGCGGGAGCATTCCCCCGACAGCGGCACCACCACCCTTTTGGTTTATGATATCAGCGACCCCAAAACCCCCACCCTGCAGCGCAGGTTTGAGCAGGACGGCAGCTATGCCGCCTCGATGATTTCCGGCTCGGTCCTTTATATGGCGAGCGTCAAAAACCTGCGGCCCAATGTGGTGGAAACCGGAGACCCGCTGCTCTGTGAGCTGGTGCCGGTGGTGCGCGACAGCGCGGTGGGCTACTCACAGGCGGTGCCGGCAGGCGATATTGTTGTAACATCCGGCAGCACCGCTGCCAGCTATACGGTGGTTTCGGCCGCCGACCTCAGCACACTGGAAGCCCCCGCCGTTACCAAGGCGGTGCTGGGCGGCGACGGGCTGTATATGTCGCCCCACAACCTGTATGTTTATTACCGTACCTATGCGCAGGACGGCCAAACCCCCACAACCAGCCTTGTGCGCATGGCAATACGTGACGGTGGGGTGGAGGTACGGGCCCAGGGGCAGATAGAGGGCAGGCTGAGCGGCCCCCTCTCGCTGGGCGAAAGAGACGGCACGCTGCGTGCGGCCACCACTTCGCTCAACCCCGACACCGGCGTACCCGGCAATAACATCTACCTGCTCAACAGCAAGCTGGAGCCGATAGGCTCGATGGAGGGTCTGGCCCCCGGCGAGGTGGTCACATCGGCCCGCTATGTGGGCGAAACGGCCTATATCGTCACCCAGAACCCCACCGAACCTGTTTTTGCGGTGGATATCTCCGACCAAAGCAGTCCCCAGATTATCGGCCAGCTTGAACTGCCTAGCATGGCGCAAAACCTGATATCTTTGGGCAACCAGTCCTTTGCGGGGCTGGAGGAGAACATCTATATGAACGATGCGGGCGAGGTGGTGTCCTCCGGGCTGCGGCTTTCGCTCTACGACCTCTCATCCCCCGGCAACCCGCAGCAGCGCAGCGCGCTGGTGCTGCCCGGCGCGGAAAGCCATACCCAGGCGATGCAAAACCCCAAGGCCACCCTCTACCTGCCGGAGCAGCGTTTGCTGGGCCTGCCCCTCACGGCGCGCACAGAAAGCGGAAAGCTGCTGCTCTGGGGCTACACCCTCATCAAGCTGGATGAGAGCGGCCAGGGCGCCTCGCTGCTGGGTACCGTCAGCCATGCCGACCGGCTGGACGACAGCTATATCATCAGCCATTTCCAAAGCGTCGAGCGCGGACTGAATATTGGCGATACGCTTTACACCTTTTCAAACAGCAGGGTGGTGGCAAGCTCACTGAGCGACCTGAAGCAGAGCGGCGTGCTGGAGCTGAACTGAGAAGCCGGATAAAATACCGACATACAAAATGCCTGCCCAATTTGGGCAGGCATTTTTTGTGCGCCGGTGGCCGCCCCCGGGGAGAAGGGGATACTCCTTTACACACCGCCCCTCGTAGCCGATGGGTTGGCCTTTGCTTTGTGTAACGATGCGCCTGTGCAGCCATAGCTGTCAGCCCCGAAAACGCAGCATTGGGGTCTGCGCCGGCATTGCCGCATTTTGCGATGCAACCTTAGCCCCCTGCGCTTTGCACAGAGCTTTTATTGACAGCTACGGCAAAATATTATAATATATAAATATATTTAAATATATTTATATTAAGGAGGGGTATTATATGCGGGTCAATGCTTTGGTTCTATCCAGTGAGGACGACACCCCGGTTCAGCCCACTGTCATCGGCGAGGGTGCACTGCAAGAGATGGCAGCGGTCTTTCAGGCGCTGGGCGACCCCAGCCGCCTCCGGCTGGTGGATACGCTGATGGCGGAAGAACGCTGTGTCGGCGATTTGGTCGGCCTGCTGGGGCTGAGCCAGCCTGCGGTATCCCACCACCTAAAGGAGCTGCGGCAGTTGGGGCTGGTGCAATACCGCAAGGCGGGGCGCACGGTGTTTTACCGGGCGGATAGCCCCCAGATACGCCTGTTATATGAGCAGTGCCGCCGCTATGTGGACGGCAGGTAATCCTGCGCAGCCTGAAGCTGTAGGGTAGGCAAAAGCATGCCCCCCTTCTGAGAATGGTCAGAAGAGGGGCTGTTTCTATTATTATGGAAGAAGCGGCTTTATACCTGCGTCGGTGTGGTATGGATAAAAGCCACTGCGGCAGGGCAGGGGAGAGCGCAACTTCCGCAGCAGCCCTGCCGCGCACAGCGCCCTCGGGGTGCCCGGAATGCCGCCCCTCAGTTGGGGCGGTCGCCCACCGCTTCAATCAGCCGCAGCACCGCCTGCTTGAGGGCGGGGTACTCGCTGAGGGTGGGGTCGGCGGCAAACTGCTGGGCGGCAGCCTCCTGCGCCTGAGAGAGCAGCGGCAGGTCGGCGGCCAGATCGGCAATCTTCATGATGGGCAGGCCGTGCTGCCGGGTACCAAAGAAATCCCCCGGCCCCCGCAGCTTCAAATCCTGCTCGGCCACCGCGAAGCCGTCGGTGGTGCTGCGCAATACATCCAGCCGGGCGGCGCTATCCGGCCCCGGATCGTCTGAAACCAGAATGCAGTAGGAGGCGTGGCTGCCCCGGCCTACCCGTCCCCGTAACTGGTGCAGTTGGCTAAGGCCGAAGCGTTCGGCGTTTTCTATCAGCATAATGACGGCGCCCGGCACATCCACCCCAACCTCAATCACTGTGGTGGAAACCAGCAGTTGCAGTTGCCCCTCTTTAAAGCTGCGCATCACCGCCTCCTTTTGGGCGGCGGTCATCCGCCCATGGAGCAGCCCTACCTGGTAGCCCCGGAAAGGCCCTTCGGCCAACTGCTGGGCATAATCGGCGGCGGGGGTCAGATGGGTGGTCATCTCGCTCTGCTCAATAACCGGGCAGACGATGTAGGCCTGCAGCCCCTCGTCCAGATGCTTGCGGATAAAGCCGAAGGCCCGGTCTTTTTTGGCCGAGTCGATGCGGTAGGTTTCTACCGGGATGCGCCCCGGCGGCAACTGGTCGATGATGGAAAGGTCGAGGTCGCCGTAGACAATCAGCGCCAATGTGCGGGGGATAGGGGTGGCCGAAAGCACCAGCATGTGGGTATCCTCGCCTTTATCCCGCAGGGCCAGCCGCTGCGCCACCCCAAAGCGGTGCTGCTCGTCGGTGATGGCCAGACGCAGGTTGGCAAAGGAAACCCCTTTGGAAACCAGTGCGTGGGTGCCGATGCACAGCTCGATTTCGCCCGCCGCCACCGCAGCCTGCACCTTCTTTTTGGCGCCGGGGGCAAGCCCTCCGGTGAGCAGCGCGGTGCGCACCCCCAGGGGGGCAAGCAGCGGCGCAAGGGTGTGGTAGTGCTGCTCAGCTAAAATCTCGGTGGGGGCCATTAAGGCAGCTTGTCCGCCGTTTTGGGCGACGAAATAGGCGCAGGCCGCCGCCACCAGTGTCTTGCCCGAGCCCACGTCCCCCTCGATGAGGCGGTTCATGGGGCGGGTGCCCAGCAGGTCGTCCACCGACTGCCGGATGGCGCGCCGCTGCGCATCGGTGGGAGTAAAGGGCAGCGCCTCAAAGAAGGGCTGGAGAGAAACCGGCTTCATGGGGCGGGTTTGGGTGGCCTCCCGCCCGCCCTTTATCAGGCCAAACCCCAGCGAAAGCACAAACAGTTCCTCAAAGGCCAGCCGGCGGCGGGCGCGGCTGATGTCCCCAGCGGTGGTTGGCAGGTGGATGGCCGAGAGCGCCTCAGCCAGCGGGCAGAGGTCGTGGGCCTGCCGCAGGTGCAGCGGCAGCGGGTCCTGCGCCTGTGCGGCCAGCGGCAGTGCGGTTTGGATATCCCGCATCACCGATTTTGAGCTGAGCCCAGCGGTCAGGGGATAGACCGGCAGCAGCGGTTGTGCCGCATCGGCCGGATGTACCGAGGGGGAGGCCATCTCGCGCCGCAGCATGTTGCCGGTGACGCGGCCGTAAAAAATATACTCCTTGCCCGGCTGGATGGCCTCGGCGGTATATTTTGCGTTAAAAAAGGTGATGGACATCATGGCGTGATTGTCGGTGGTGGTGACCTTATAAACGGTCATCCCCTTGCGAATCATCTGTGCGGAAGAGCGGGTCAGCACCAGCGCCCGCACCGCCACAGGGTCGCCCATGGGGGCCGAAAAAATATCATACGGGCTCGAGAGGTCGATATAAGAGCGGGGCAGGTGATACAGCAGGTCACGCAGGGTAAATATCCCCAGCTTGCCATAAAGAGAGGCCCGTTTTTGCCCCACGCCCTTGAGGTATCGGATGTCGTCGGTCAGGCTCAAAGCCATATGCCACGCCCCTTTCTGTAGCGATATTCTTTATTATACCTGCGCAGCAGGGCAATGTCACTAGCAAGGCGGAGCGATTGCCGAAGGGCCGTATTAAAAAGTGTTTTTTTGCCGTTTAAGGGTAAAATAAGGTTGACAAATATAGGGACAAGCTGATATAATAATCAAGCGTCAATTCGACCCACTAGCTCAGTTGGCAGAGCACTTGACTTTTAATCAAGGTGTCCGGAGTTCGAATCTCCGGTGGGTCACCAGCGATTTATAGCATAGCCGTAAAGCAAATTTGAGATTTGCGCCACGGCTATGCTGTAAAGCATTTTCAAAGTTATATTCAGGGCAGGGCGTATTGCGAGTACACCCCACCCGAATATATAAATCAGCACAGACATCAAAAGCCACCTTGGTATGTAGGTGCATAGCTCCTTAAGAGACTCCCCCCCGTCCGGGCGGGCTGCCATTGAACGCAGAAGTATCATTGTTTTCCTGTGCGGGATTACAAACATGGTATACCGGCATGTTCGTGGCTCTCAAAAGGTCATGGCGCACTAATCCTAACGGGTCACCGCCGCCGCACAGTAACGTACTAATGATGTCTTTTGTAATTGTCAATGTGCGCCAGCGGGTATGTTAAGCTGTCGCTTCACAGCGTGAGCCATACCCACACAGCGACCAATACCACTCTTGGGAAATGTGCCAACCGTTGGCACAAATGGTGGGTATCGGCTGCTGGGGATTTATTTAAACGCCGGTGGCGTCTAAACCAAAAAAACAAGGCCTTCTGGATGTCTGTTTGCAGACCAACATCCAAAAGGCTTGTACAAGTGTATGTTCTCGTGCTATAATAGGCACGCAAAACACCTTCCATAAGTCTTCTAAGATGTGGCTGCATCTTGAGGGCGAGGCCTGTCCGTTGTTGCTAGCAGCGGGCAGGCTGTGGGAGGATTTTTGTTTTCTACTTCTATTTTACAGGATAATTTTGTCAATGTAAAGGGTTTTCGTGGTTAATTTATATAATATGCCATTAAATTACCGGCATATATTTCTTTTGCATTATGCTTTCAAACATATCATCAAATTGTTTCGCAACCATCATTAGAATGCTTTCTGAAACATGGCTATATATTTGAAGCGTCGTTGTAACATGTGCATGGCCCAATATAATTTGGACTATTCGAGGGTTCACCTTTTGCTCCAGCAGCATAGTTGCACAAGTATGCCTGAGCATATGTGGAGTAATGTTCATTCCGTATAATTCTTCTGTGTGTTTCTTGCAAAATCTTCTAAAGAGAGATAAAAGCCCCGAATATGTTCGCATGGTGCCGCTTGTTGTAACGAAAACAATTCCTTGGTGGGAATATAGTTTTTTGATTATGCAATGGGCTTTCCACCTTGCAAGGGCCTTTAAGACAATTTTCGGAGCATATACAATTCTGCATCCAGCTTCTGTTTTCGTAGAGGCGACAACATCCTGCTTGCTTAAAATTCCCTCATAGGGGTCAATTTCTAACTCATAAGTGGTGGAGTTGTGGATTTTTATCCTACCAGTTTTAAAATCTATATCAGGCCACCTTAACGCTCTCAGCTCAGCCGACCGTATTCCCAAAAAAAGTAATGTAACCATGATAGGGTGCAAAATGTGGTGGTAGGCTGATAATGCTATTATTTTTTCTCTTAAATCCTCACCAATATACTTGGCTTCATCTTCCGCTTTGGAAGATATTTTTATCTTTTTCAGTGTCGACAATGGCAAATTATCTAAAGCGTAGTTATTTTCGATAGCATACTCCAGAATACGCCTAAGAATATCAATAGCCAGTTTTGCAGTGCGGGGCTTTTCTTGGGCTAACACTTTTAGCTTGGAAACAAACATTATGAATGTTTCCCGGTTAATTTTTTTACCCTCTCCTATGGGTAGAAGATGACCGTCTACGATGCCGTAGTATTGGCCTAATGTTCTGGATGTTATATCATCCTTCACATTTTCAAACAGCCACTCTAATGCAACTTCGTTAAATTGCACGCCGTGTTGGGTTTGCTCCTTTACTCCGGGAAAGAAAATAATGTTGTCTTGGTATCCTCCAGTTGTCAGATCCATACGTTCTACCCCTTTTTATTTATTTTAGGGCATAGCAAACAAGCCCCAGGCCCAAGGGCCTGGGGCTTGCTTATTATTAAGGTATCAGTTTTAAGCAACAATCTCGTTTACATGGTGACTATCCCGAAAGAGATAGAGCTACCACCACTGCCAGACAGTGGTAATAGCTCCACTTTTATTCGTGCAGAGAAAGTTTCGTAGATATGTAAATCCATGTTGCAATTAAGCATCGACTAATATTAGTAATATTATATTTTGCGCAGATTGCATTGTCAAATAAGGTCAGTTAATGTTTCCCAAAAATGTGCCAACCGTTGGCACATTTATTCTGTTTCTGAGAGCCATTTTTGTATTTTCTTGGTTGGCGTTAAGTCCGATATACCATAATCACAGACTTTTGCAATGCGTTTTAGCATTGCCATGCTGGGAACTACTCCTTCATTTTGCCAGCGCGCAAGCAACTTCTTTATGAAGAGTATTCATCTTTAATTTCAATCTCCTTTGTCAAATCAAGTCCACCCTTCTAGTGTGCCAACCGTTGGCACAAATACCAATAAAATCTTTAATAGGTTTATACTTTTTCCAATGTTAATCTGTTTTCAATATGGTATAATTTGTATATAACGCATTGTTCTATAATGACATCGATTAAGGGGTGGTAGACTGTGAAAAGAATTGTCAGCTTATTTTTATCAGTTATCCTTTTGGTTACTAACATGAGTAGTTTCGTATGGGCTTCCGATTATCAAGAATACTCTGCTGCTGGCTCAATATCCTATGATTCAGGTTCAGGCCTGGCCCAATCCATTTGGGAAAACATAAACGAATATATATGCAATATCGCCCTTCTATTTGGGGAGGAATCAACAGGAGTTAAAGTATCATCAATTTCATCTTTCGAGGATTTTTCAATCGAAATGGGAGTGGAGAGCGTAGCCCCTTATTACCCTGTAGTAAAGAAATATTATATTTTATATAGTTTTTTTAAGGAGAGTTACTATGCTTATGAAGATTTGGGAAAAGCAATTGGCAACTCATTGATTGCCAGTAATAAACTGTATCAAAGTGCTAAGCAATCCGCGGAGCAAGGGCTAGAAACTCTTAAGAATATACAAGATACTGCCTACCAATTGGGAGTTCAAGATCGATATACTGAAAATGAAATTCCGCAACGCAATTTGGTTGCATTGGATAACATGATTAAAAGTTCAAAATATCGTGTTCAGAACATATATGACTGTGCCAATCAATTCATAATGGTTTTTCATCCGAAGCAAAAAAAAGCACTTCTCACCTATGCGGAGAAGTATTCACAGGCATTCCAGAGCGCAGTTCCGGCAATAAAATTATATAATTTTGGAAGATATGGCAATGAAAATGGTCCCGCAGATATGCCGCAAAACGATGCTTCAACCCTATCTCTTATTAACGCGAATTATCCGACCAATCTCAATAAAGGTGCATATTACAATCTTGAAGGTAAGATTACTTCAAACTATATCATTACTTCCGTCACTGTGGGAGTCCAGAAAAGCGGGACATGGCAAGATGTCGCTACGAAGACGGTTTCTCCCAATAGAAAAAGCTTCAGCATTACAGAAGTTGACAGAAGTATTACCTTTGGTTTACTATCCCCCGGAACATACACCTATGTCATTAATGCTACAGATGAGAAGCAGACGCTGACTCTGCTGAAAAAAGAGTTCACCGTAAAAGGTGAGTATACTACACAAAAGAACAATATTGAGTGGAGCGACTGGACAGAAAAATTACCTGACCATATAGACTATGCAAATTACAAGGTTGAAGAAAAAATACAATATCGTTTTCGTGTCATGCCTGCCGTAAGCGCCTCATGGTCTGAATGGAAAGACCATAAGGATTCCTCATCGCTGGTTGCTAAAGAGGAATGCCAAACTCAAATCAAAACAAATCAAGCTACTGGTTTTGTTTACGGTGAGTGGAGTGATTGGCAAAAAGGAGAAGGAATTCAGCCAAATCAAAATACAGATGTCGAAACCAGAATAATTGAAAAATCTGAAAGCGTGATCACGGGTTATGATATGACCACCAACGTATACCGTTATGGTACAGACTGGATTTGGGTCAATTCTCCAAGCAGGGAATGGCGTTCAAAATGTACCGGATGGTATGGTGAAAATTATGTCAGAAGTAATGTCGCTCCTGAGAAGCTAGAGGCATATAAAGACGGATATAAAATAAAAGGTGACCAAGGTGAACCGAGTAATATGTCATCTTGTCGTTGGTATATTACAACCGAACACAAAGAGGAAATAAAGGAAACGATTCATGAGTACCGAGTTCGTGAAATTCGTCAGCTTCATTCCTCTAGTCAATCAAGTGGATGGTCATCTTGGATGGATGGCTATATTCCAGAGGATGAGGTGACCCAGACCCGGTATCGTTATCGGTACAAATATTATGAAGGTAGCTCAGCTAAATGGAGTGAATGGGGAGATTCTTATATTCCGGAGGAACCCGGTACAGAAGTTGAAACTCGAGAGTTATATCGTTACCAAAAAGCCAAATAACATAAAATAATTTGGACACGATATGATCCCCATAAAATAGGATATAGGATGAATGATATGGTCATCCTTGGGTAATAGTGCAGTGATCGTGCTGTTTTGGAGCAGCACGACTCGCTGCATTGTGGGTGGTGGAATACCGTTATATATGGCTCCAGAAGCATGGGATTTTAGCAAGAAATGGACATTTATTCTTATGTTCTATGAACTGGAAACCTTACGCTATCCGTATGGGCCAATTCCACACACCTATGAAGACTACAAAAATGCTCACTTGTATTCTGCAATTGTGAGCCTTAAGCTTTGTGGGAAATTAAGCAGACGTCACTTTATTGACTTTTAGCAAATGCATTGTCATACTCAAAAAGTGAAGTATAAACCTATGAAAAATATGCATTTAGTAAGATTAACACATTTTGAATAGGAGGGATTGAATTTGTTGCAGAAAAAACCCATCTTAATGGTGATACTCGTCGTGCTTACTGTTATTGCCCTATTTACTAGTTGTTCAACACAAGAAAAAAAAGGCGATGCAGACGAAAATTTTGCTGTTGATTCATTAGATATGGCTAATGATGGACAGCAGCCGGAAAGGCCACAAGAGTCAATTGCAAACCCTGAAAACAACCAACAGCTGCTGGAATTTGATGTAGGACCCGACTATATTGTGGATTGGGTAGATCCTGCCTTTGAAGCAATGATTCGTATGGGATTGAATAAGCCCAGTGGCGATATTATGCGTAGTGAACTGGATTTTGTAGAAGAATTGGATCTTGAAGAACCAGTTCGTGTAGGCTTTAATGGACAAAAGATAGCATATCAAAGACATGTGGATATTCAAAGTGTTGAGGATATCAAACACTTTAAGATGTTGCATAAATTTGCTATCACTAGTGGCCATATTAGAGATCTCAGTCCATTGGGTGAGTTGGACAATTTAACATCCCTTCGTATCTATAATAATCCAATAAAAGATACTACCTTTCTGACGAATCTTACCAATTTAAAATATCTTACCCTTAATGACAATTTAATGGGTGATATCAGTGCATTGGAAGGCCTGACAAATTTGGAGATTCTTTATCTGGAATCCAACAAGATTGACGACATCACTGCATTGGCAGGGTTGACTAAACTTGAAATGCTTTCTCTTAATTATAACCAAATCAGTGACATCAGCGCATTGGCAGGATTAACGAATTTAGAATACCTAACTCTTAAGGCTAACCAAATTAGCCACATTGGCGAATTGAGGAGGCTGACTAGATTGGGGACGCTTAATCTTGATCAAAACCAAGTTAGTGACATCAGTGCTTTGGCAGGGTTAACTAATCTGATTGTTCTTTCTCTTGAATATAACCAAATCAGTGACATTAACGCATTGGCAGGGATGACCAACTTAAACTCTCTTTTTCTTAACAAAAACCCAATCATCGATTGGTTACCTGTTGCACATCTTCCGATTGTAAACGGCAGACCATAAACAAACAGGGAATTGAAATGGCCTTCAGGTTTTGAACAGCTTAAATTAGACTAAGCAAATCTGAAGGCCATTTTTATTGTTTGGAAACCTTTTATTACAAGGGCCCTTTTCAGTGGCGGCGTACACAGTTGGATTTACTACTTCCCATCAAATCAACGCTTCCGGCTACATCCAACCAGGCTTGGTCAATCCTGAATGGTTCTATTTGGTCAGTATAATTCAGATAGATTTGTCTGGCCAGTCGAGAAAAGCGTAGATATAGGGGAAGTTGGGCGGCACAACCACCAGCCCGGCGCACTTTTGGTGAGCTTGCCATAAGGCTTCGCCGGTTTTAATGCCATATTGCTTGACGACGCCGTTTTTGGCAAGGACAATTCCGTGCCGCTGCTCTGGATCCCCTCCGACAATTACAGGCCTATCACGCAGCTCTGGCCGGTGCAGACATTCCACCGATGCATAAAAATTATTCATATCGCTGTGCAGTACCACTCGCTCCATCTAAATACCTCCCCCACAAATAGAACGTCCGTTCATAAACGATTGTGCGCAAAAAGGAAGTAAAGTCAAGGGGGAATTTTGGATAAAAGAGAAGAAAAAAGTGGCCCACGCCCTTCTGGCTATCTTCAATAGGCTCAAAGCGCGGGTTAGGAGAGCAACCAGAGGCCCTTAAAGTTATAGATATACTACAAGTATAGCTATTTTCTTTTTTTCTCTCTTGTAAGATATATGTGTCTTGTTCCTGTGGGGACAAAATTACAGTACCCCCATTTGAAGTCATAAAAAATTTACAATCTTATGCGCAAAAAACGACTTGCAATTTGCCAATTTATGTAGTATATTGGTGGCAAGTTTAGATATTTTTTGTGTTTCTTTAAACACAAAAGCCCAGACACGTTCGCACAAACGTGTCTTTTTTTTATTCTGAGGGCCTTCAGGGGATGCAGGGGAGGGAAATAAGGGGGCAATGATGCGTTGAATAGCTTTGGCCAAGCTCTTAAGGTAATACTGATTGTGGCCATAGCTGCCGTCCTTCCTACGGCAATGGTTCTTACCCAGCAGGTTGCTGGACACCAGTTCAGCCACAGCAGAGAGAATGGTTTTGATGGTAATGCCCAGGTTCTCTGCCATGTTGGAAAGGCTGGGAAATGCTTTGGTGTTTTTGCCGGCGCATTTGCGCAGATAGAGATAGGCACAAAAGGCACTTTTTGAAAGGCCGCAGCGGAAAATCTCGCTGGGTATGAGAGTGAAACTACCTGTCACGGGTGCTATGGTATAGCCATTATAGGAGCGCCGACCGCCCATCCCATGCCGCCGGGTGATAGCAATAAGGCCGCAATCCTCCAACTGTGCTGTTGCCCGTAGCACGGTCTTGGTCGACAAGCCGGTGAGTCTGGCCAGTGTTTCGGATTTTACATAGGCATAGCCCAGACGGTTAGCGTAGCTCAGAATGCCAGTGTATATCATTAGGGAGGATGCCGAAAGGCGGTATTCAAAAACTTGGTGATAGAGTTTGATTTGGTAAGACATAGTAAATACTCCTTAAAAAATAAGCCGCCCGCAGTATATCACCTGCAGGCGGCTCTTATTTATTTTATAGACTGTATTCTTCTCCGGATATATGCATCTGCCGAAGCTTTTCCATTGCTTTTGCGATTTTATCTGCAATTTCCTGTGCAGATAAAGGATGGGTAGCCGTATCAACATATATGGTTCCTTCATGGTACGTCAAATAGCTACCCTGCGTCAAAAAGTCTGCAATTACCTTTCCGCTTTGGGGATGATAACCAATTTGTACACGACCGCCCCTAACTGCAACCCTATAATCCGCGAGGTAAGCCGTTTCATGGGCAGCCTCTTCTAAGCCGGTCATGATTAACCCATACGCATTGGTTTGCACAGATACTTCCCTCCTTAATGTAATGGTATATAGCTGGATTTAGCCGTTTGTTGCCGTCTAAAAGTACCCTTTAGTTCTCCCAAATACCGTACCGGGATATGGATGGTATAAGCAGCCTCGAAGCGTAGCAACGTGGAATTGTCCGAGCGAATATCAGGGGGCAGGGCCGTGACCTGCAGACCATGGATAGACCACTGTTCCTGTCCACCCGCTTCTTTGTAGAAGCTATTGCCGCTGCGCCTCAAATTGTGCAGGTTGATTATCTGCGCTACAACATCGCTTGTTTCAACAGCCAGGCGCCAGCCAGAACCATCTGGGGTGTAGGGGGTGGCATTTCCCTCACGTATTCCTGCATAGGCGTTGTAGGCGTTATCTGCCGCCGCAGAAATGATTGCCTGTTCGACCGCCTCCCTCACCATCATCGCTTGATTGAAAACCCGCAGCCCTTCCATGAGAAAGGAAAGCGTCATCAGCGCGATTAGCAAGATGACGATGGTCCATATCTGGCCAGAGCCGCCGCGGTCTGCCAGCTGCAGCTTAATTTTATTTCCAATAATACTCACTCCTCCCGGCGCTCTTGGTTGGAATGGTCAAGGTGACTTTTCTAAAGCCACCTATGCCAAACTCAAAACTAGATGTTACCCTTGCGGAAAGATTGCTGCGAAGCTGTACCTTCCGGGAGCCGCTGATATACGTGGCCTCCCAAGTAATGGTGGCGTCGATGCCGGCAGCTTGGCAGAGCCGCTGGAACTCGGCATCTACCGGGCCATCGGTTCGTCCCAATTGTTCAGCATACCGCACGATTTCACGGGTTACAGCCTGCTGGGTGCTGTACTTGGTGTAGACAGGTGCAATAGAGAGAAGAAAGGAAAGGCCCATACAGAACACCAGAAGCATTATCATGGCATCAATATAGGCCGCTCCCTCTGTGCTTTTAAAAAGGCCGTGTAACCTCTTTCCCATTGCATCAGCTCCACATGGCGTCAAGTTTGCTGGTAGCGCCGGGGAATATGGTCTCGTTGAAAAGTAATTTGAGTCCAGCAAGAACCAGACCACCTATAACGATGACAATAACCAGATAGACTATGAAATCCATAAAGGAGGCCCCGCTTTTGTCCATCAGCAGGGTTTGTGATTGCACATAAAGTTGTACCAGTTTCTCGTTTGCCTTTTGAATTATCTCTTTCATTTTTTGTTCCTCCATTTTAAATGTTTGAAAATAATGATTTAACCATGGGCAGTGTGTCACCGCCGAGTGCAACCGCTATCATCAGTGCCACACACCCTACCAAGTACCACCCGTAGACATTTAGTCGGTCAGGGCGCTTGAGCAACTCCCGCTTAATTAGCTCGTCCTGTGCTTTCGCACAATCGAATGCTACCATTTCGAAATAGTTGCGCTGGTCATCCCCTTGAAGCAGACCAATCAGGCCACGAACCAGCGCAGAAACCTGGGGACTGTTTATCCTCGCGTCAAGGGCAGTCAGCGCTTTATGTGCATTTCCACTTTTGAGATCATTCAGGGTGCGGTCAATTTCTTTGCGCAGTACGGGTCCGCAGATTTTGCGGTAAGCCTCCATGATTTGTACCACATCCCGGGTGCTGCTCAGGCTTTGGCGGATGGTGCGGGCAAACTGCGGAAGCTCCATTTCGATGACTTCACGACGCTTCTGTGCCAGTTCTGTCAACTTATTGCGTTGCTTACGATAAGCACGGATGGCCATAGCAGTAGCTAGAATTAAGCCCGGCAAGGGGGTTATCGGCAGTAGGACTATGCCGGGTATGGCATGCAGGATTGCGGTGGCCACCGTTGAGGCCATAAATTGTTCGGGGCTGTCAGGTGAGCCGACGCTTATCAACTCCGTCTGTAGCTTCTGGCGTTTCAGCTCGTCGCTAAATGATATATGCCCTGCGATTTTCGCTGCCAGTCTGGAAATGGAGGCCTGCAGCCAGGTCGCTTTAACACCGCCTCGGTGCAGAGCGGCCTTTTTGGCTGCCGACGTTGGTGAAAGCGCAATGTTCTCCAACAAAAAATAGCTGCCGGTGCATAGGAGAAAGAACAAAAATAGGGTTAAAATAGCAATCCCTCCTCATACGTCATATTCAATAGGTTTAGACAGCTTTATGGCCTTATTGATGGTGGCCAAAGACACCAATGCGGTGATGGCGATTGAGCATTGACCCAAGAAGCTGCCGACAAGGGCGCTGAACCAGTCAGCATTGATAAAGTATAAAAGGGGAATCGCGCCGATGGCCATTCCGGTAATGATGATGGCGTCCTGCATCGGCTTTATCATTAATGTTTCGTTTTCCCTCTGCTGTGTTTTCAGGTCACTGAACTTATTGACAATAGGAACCAGCGAAGGTTTGAGGGTATGATCGCTCTGGCAAAGTATCAGGTTGTCGCACCACTGGCGGAATAGGGAGCTATCCAGCCTGCCCTTTAGCCGTTCGATACAGGCTACGGTACTGGAGTTGATAAACTTTATCTCGTCCACAAATGCGGTAAAGGCTTCCCGTACCGGGCCATTGAGATTAACGAGGTTTTCATCCACTGACTGAATAATGTCGTTGCTGCGAATGTAGGCAGTGGTAATGAGATTTAGAGCCACCTCCAGCTCTTCATTGATAAATCGTTTGTGATTGTATACTACGAACTGGGTCATCCAGAGGGGAAGAAAATACAGCCCGCAGCCAAGCACCAGACAGAGTAGGGGGCTTTTCATGTATAATCCAATGAAGGCGCCGACCGCAGCTGACAGGCTGGACATGCGTATGGTGCGATGGTATCTGCCTTTATGGCCAGTCAGCTCCAGCGCGCGCTGCGCTTCCTGATGATTGCGCTGCAGATAGCCGATTTTTGCCCGGCCTTCTATGCGGGCAACAAACTCCCGGGCTGTTTCCTTTTTCCTCTTTTGTTTGCCGGCCAAGCCCTGCAGAGAGGAATACAGGTTCCGCCAATCGGGGAACGATACATCGGATAAGAGCAGGGCAGCCCCAAAAAAGGACAGAAGAAAAGCAGGGATTAACATATGCACTTCTCCTCTCGTTCCGCAAAGCGGTCTATATCTGCCTTACGCGCACCCTTCTTTAGCAGACGATGTGCCAGTTTGCGGGAAATGCCGCTGCGCTGTACAAAATGGCCCTGAACCTGTATAGAACCATCACCTGAGTGCACGTTATCCTCCACCTCAAACTCAAAGAGGGTGTGGGCAATGACATCACCGTTCTGGTATCCTTCCACCTCCACAATCTCGGTTACGCGCCGGGTGTTATCCGCCAACTTTTCAATGTGGACCATGATAGGAAAGGCCTGCACTGCCATGGTTAGCAGGGTGTGGTCGGACATATCATAGGCCTTTTTTGCCAGCGTAACTAGCCGCATCAAACTATCCAATGCGCTATTGGCGTGCAGAGTGGTAATAACGGTGTGGCCGGTGTTGCAGGCTCCCATTGTTTCAGCAGCTTCCTCGCCGCGTACCTCTCCAATGGCCAGAAACTCCGGGTCCAGCCGCAGGGAGTCCATAATCAGCCGTTTTTGGTCGATGTTAAGCCGGCTGTCCTCTTCGTTGGGTCGTGTCTTAAGATGCACTACCGAATTTATAATCTCGCCGTTATCATTCCGTTTGACAAAATACCATTCCCTGCTGCCCTCCTCGATGGTAACGGTTCGCAGTGTTTCGGCGACCAAGGAAATGAGAGCACCGGTAAGCGTTGTTTTTCCCGAGCCGGTTTCTCCAGAAGTGCAGACCGATACCCCGTGACGCAGACAGAGCAACAGAAAATCCAATATGTCATTACTCACGGTTCCTTTTTCAATGAGAAATTCCCGGTCCACTGTGCTGGTGTTTACTTTGCGAATTGAGCTGACCACACCAACATCACGATCGACAATAGGGTGCTGCAGAACACAAATGCGGATGCTCCGACCCAAGTCTGCAATGGCGCGCGGCATCATAGGGTCCATGATGGTATTAGTCTTCTGCAGCATTCTCAGGTGGATATCAATAGCGTGTTGGGGGGAGAGAAATCGGTAATCAGTCTTTTTTGTAATACCACTGACTACCAAGTCCACATCATTCCATGCGTTGATATTCAGCTCCTCAAAGCCAGGCATCTCAAAAAGCTTCTCCCGGCTGATAAAAGAAAGGCCGGACATATCGTGATAAATATGGTCGGTCAGCTCTGTTACCGAATCGGTGATGTTGCATTTGATGTTGTAGTCGATGATGTATTTCGCGATTTTATCCCGTCTATCTTCTTCACGGAGATCTTCCAGCCTACCCTCCACACTTTGAAGCACCCCCTTCCTAACCTGCTCCAGTACCGAAGCGTAATCGGTCTGCCCACGGGTGTTGTAAAAGATTTCGCGGATATTGCTCATGTCATAATCCTTTCTGCCAGCTGCTCCAGCTGGCGCTGGAATTCAAGTCCCTGACGGTATTTAAACTCCTGCAGCAGTTCTCCAGCCATGGTTTTGCTCATTACCTCATGAGACCACGGCAGAGCAGCTTCATGACCTCCTGTTATTGAAGAAATCTCTGCTACCGGGGAAACATCATGTACCGGGGACAGTACCCGTATCTGCTCGGCCAGTTTAAAGTTGGGGCTGTTTTTCAGCCACATGACCTGGCTTTTGACAAACTCGGCTCCTTTAATGTCCGGTGTGGCAAGTCGGAACACGTAATTGCTGGTTTCCAGCGCAAGTAGGGTCAATTGGTCTATGACCGGATTGGCTACGCAGTCAAAGATAACGTAATCAAAGGGACTGTTGTCCAGAGCACGAAGCAGATGAGTAAGTGTATCACGGGCAAAAGATTTGTAGGTGATTGGTGTTTCGCCGGAGACAAGCCCCATGAAGCCTATACGGTCGTTTTTGGGATGGATGTGGATTTTCCCCTTGAGTGCGTCAAAGTTGATTTCAGGGGCTTCCAGCAGCGTTCCCAGCGAGTTTTGCGGTGCAAAATCACTGTGAGGGAGGGCCACTGGCAAAAATGGGGGAGAGGTATCAGGATTGACTACCACCACATTCAGATCACGCCGGGCAAACTCTGTGGCCAGCGCCAATGAGAAGGTCGTCTTTCCGGAACCTCCGCTGCCCCAAATGGAAATCATCGTAAGGCTCATGGCGCTACCTCCTCGCTCCCGGATGGGGTGGGGGGAGGAATGACCGCGCCACTGGTTTCTTTTTTCTTCTCTTTTTGATATTGTTCCTGTAGGGCAAGCAGCTGCTGTGCTTTAGCGTCATCCCCACGGGCTACCAGTGCCAGATGCAGTGCTGCTCCCCGGTTCAATCCAGCCAGACGGGTGGCCTGCAGCTCATTGGCCAGCAGAGTGGCCGTCACAATTAGTCGTTCTGAGTTTTCTATATCCTCCTTCTGAATTAAATCGTCATCGATATCCCTTGTGTGGTTGTTAGATACAGCCAACACCTGCAGATATTGCAGTTCAGGATACTGGATAGCCTCCACAATCTCAGTTCCGGAGGATGGCACAGCCAGAACCGAAACAATATCCCCAGCCCTAAGTTTACCTGAAAGCCCTCCAGCCAATGAGGCGATATCTATTGAGATGGCGAGCTTTCCTTCAGGTAGTTCTTGCAAATATGGGTTTTCATATGGGGGAATGTCAGCCAATTTCGGGCGGGTAAAATAATCCCCGATAAAAATATGGTCGGTGGCATACATCCCGATGGCGCCGTTGATATCCAAAAGCAGGCCAGAGGGGAGATTGTGCGAACCTACTTCAACGACCGATACCATGTTCTGCTCAATGCGTGTACCTTTGGGAATGTCTGTGGACGCCACCACCACCGAAGTTCTGCCGGCGGTAGCTCTAATCTGCACGATTGGAAGCACCACAAAAGCTAAAACAAGAGAAACGGCAATGATGAGAATGCCCAATACCGTGCGGTTCTTCAGCCACAACAGCCGCGGACCTTTCGGCTCTTTCGGCTTTTTCACTGGTGCTTCCGGGGATGCTCCGAAAGCCGGGGAAGCGCCGGGAAAGGGTTTGCGCTTTTTCGTTATCATTCAAAAACCTCCATTCAATATAAATGCAAATAGGAAACCTGCAGCGTGGAACGGTGCATAGTAAACGCTGACAATTTTCCTTTTCCTAAATAAGAAAACGCCCAGGGCATAAGACAGGGAAAAGAGAAGAGAAAACAGCAGCCCCCAGAAGCCGAGGGAGAGGCCAAATACAATGCCACTGGCAGCAATTAGTTTTACATCACCACCACCAATGCCGCCCTTCAGTGCGCCGAGCAGCAAGGTGCAACCGCCCAGCCCTACAAACCCTAAAAGCGGGTCAAGATAGGTGCCTGTGGCCACCATGCGCAGCAGCCCCGCGGCCAAAAGCACCAGATGCGTCCAATTGGGGATTGCGCCACTGCCAAGGTCGGCATAGGCCGCAGCTCCAAAAGCCGCGATACACAGGGCAAGAACAAGCAGGTCAATCATCGGCGCAAACCTCCTTCAGCTTGTCCAGCAGAACGCCGGCGTAGAAGTCGAGGTTATCCGATTTCCAGATGTCGGGATGATAAGGGGTACAAAAAAAGAAGCAATCGGGAAAGATTTCTTCCAGATTGCTTCTTTCTTGCAAGGTAGTTGACGTAAGAAAATACAGAGGTGGGGGCGTATCCCAAGAGGTAATGACGTTACCCAGAGCCGATAGCTCCCAAGGCTTTGCGCCGCCCAGCACTACCGTGAGGTGGCAGTCCTCCATCTGGAGTTGTGCATCTGGAGAGAAAATGCCGGCATCAAAGATAAAGGCATTTATTCCGTCTGCGCCCACTAATTCATCGTGGGCCAAACGCACGCCGTCTATCTCAAAATATGCCCCTTTATTGTTCATTTCTTGCCCGTAACAAGCCATAAAAAGCTGAATGAGTTGCTGGCTGCGGTCGACGATACAGGGGACAAATCCGCAATGCTGAAGGTAATGGTAAAGCGCAAAACACTGTGTGGTGGTTCCAGTCCGGCTCATAGTGCCGCAAACCCCCAGCTTGAGATTGAAGCCGGGGGGAATTTGCAGCTGCGGCCGCACACTTTCTCTGGCGGCGGCCACCCTGCCGTCGGCGCGGGCTGCTATACTCCGGGTGAAGTTCATTCCATCCCCGGTCAGGCAAACCTTCAGGTCGGCATGCACATCTTGGCCGGGTCTTTGCTTGATAAGGTTTCGGATGCCGGCATCAGCCAAAGAGCCAAAAAGGATATCGGTACTTTCTTCGTCTGGCCCGATAAAAATAAGCCGTGCGGCGGACAATTTGCGAAGCTGTGCGACGGCCGACAAAACATCTTCATGCTCAAAATCCGTGGCGGTCAGATCTACCAGTACAAAGTTGGCATCATACAGGGTCCGGGTTCGCATAACATAGGTTGTGAGGCGGGCCAACTTGGTGATATCATACCAGTCGGTATAGATGCCGAGATTTCCTGTGAGAGCATTAAAGGTATTTCTCTTCTCCTCATTGGAGAGGTAGGTCATAATCAATAAAGCACACCTTCTTTCTTAATATAAAAAGGACAGCAGTGTACCGCCGTCCTTAAAACCATATTACTAATTATTTGATAATTTTGAAAAATATGTTATTATATATAAAAATCTTTGGAGGACTCAATATGTTAGAAGTAATTTCGCCTATTAAGCCTCATACTTTAAAGAAGATTGAAATTATTACAAAATATGTAGATAGCTGGGCAAGAAAAATTCTAGAATTCGAAGGTTCTTTGGGTCTGGTATACATAGATTGTATGTCCAATTGTGGAGTTTATTACGATGAAAATAACGCTGAAGTCGAGGGCACCGCTATAAGGGTAGCGAAGCTACTTAATCAGATTGCGCAAAACTACCCTAATAAAAAGGTTATATTATACTTTAATGACCTATCTCCTGAGAAGATAGATTTACTTCAAGAAAGAATAAAATTATTGGAATTTAAAGATGTTCAGATCCATTATAGCAAAATAGATTGCAATACCTTTTTAAAAGCTTTTAACTTAATTGAATATAAATCATATAACACTTTAATGGTATACGACCCATATGAGGCATCTATCGATTGGGAGGCGGTATCTCCATTTTTAAAGATTTGGGGAGAAGTTATCATTAATCATATGACCTCAGACACCAAAAGGGGAGCCGCCCTAGCTAGAAAGAAAGAAGTTATAAAAAAATATGAACAGACCTATATGACTGACATTTCAAACATTATAACACTTGGGAATAACCCTGAAGTGCTAAATAAGGTTGTAATAGACATCATAAAGACGCAAACTCCTAGTTCTACAGTGTTTGTTTCCTCCTTCTCATTTTTTAATAAAAATAATGGGCAGTTATACCACCTTATCCATTGTAGTAAGAATATTGAGGGGCTTAAGCTTTTTAAAAAAGTTGTCTGGAATATCTTTGGAGATAAATCGTCATTAAAAAATACTCATGGAAAAGAAACACAATTAAGTTTATTTAGTCAATCGGGCAACATTGTATGTGCTGAAACCGATGAGGATTGCTACACAATGCAGGATGTTGCCAAATATGTATATGAAAAATATAGTTCGTTACCTTCTGTTGATTTAGAAACAGTCTATGCAGATTTAGACAGGCACCCGGTATTCCCTTCTGACGGTTATAAATTGAAGCTAAAATCAGAACTCAAATTACTATACTCAGTGGAAATAAAAAAAGGTAACATATATTTTAAAAACAGGGGATAAGAATGGAAAAAGCGGTTGCTAAGTGAGCAACCGCTTTTTTGGTAGTGTCAAGAGTTATGCGCAAATTGGTTTGCAGTCCTGCTTTGAATGAAGTCACCCAGCTAAAGAGGCATCGTCAGTAGCGGCCTCCAAGTGC
>JAEWWW010000078.1 GCA_023396215.1 Bacillota bacterium
CTCCCGCTTAATGGCCCCCTTCCATTATAATAATTGCACCGCTTTCGCATTGCCGGGCAATGAGAGGGGGGTGGGGGAAGGGTAGAATCCTGTCACGCAAAAAGACGTTCATTACCCGATGCACAGCAGAAAGCGCCAGCCAGCCGCCGCGCGGATGTGGGCCATTCTGTGCATGAGATAATGAACGCCTTTGTTCCAGATTCAGTATACCGCACCGGGTTTGATATGTCAATTGGGGAAATGCAAGCTGCCATTTAAAATCATTCAAAATTCCCAATGGGTTTTGCTCAAAAATTGATAATATTGCATGATTTTAGTTTTTCTTTATCATTTTTCTTTAAAAAACCTATTGACAAACCGCTAGCCCCTGCATATACTGGTACCATCAAGCAGCAAAGACGCTGTGGGCCCTTATGGCCTGCAGCGTCTTATTTTTTTGCTTTTGAAAAGGGTGTTAAGCATGGAGAACCCATTGGTTTTGGCCGGTTGCCGGCAATCGCACCGCCGTGCATGCCAGGCGGCAGCGCCAAGCCAAAAGATGAGAACCGGCTATAGAACAGCCTGGTCAGAAGCACTTTAATGAGGAGGCTACCATCATGAAGGATATTCCGAAGCTTTTTGGCAGTATGGTTTTTAGCGACACGGTGATGCAGGCAAGGCTGCCCAAGGATACATACAAGGCAGTGAAAAAGACGATGGAGCAGGGCACCCATCTGGAGCTGGACGTGGCCAATGTGGTGGCCAACGCCATGAAGGACTGGGCGGTTGAAAATGGGGCCACCCACTTTACCCATTGGTTCCAGCCGATGACCGGCATTACCGCCGAGAAGCACGACAGCTTTATCTCCCCCGCCGGCAACGGCAGGGTTATCATGGAGTTTTCGGGCAAGGAGCTGATTCGCGGCGAGCCCGACGCCTCCAGCTTCCCCTCCGGGGGGCTGCGCGCCACCTTTGAGGCGCGGGGATACACCATCTGGGACGTTTCCTCCTACGCCTTCATCAAGGACGGAACCCTCTGCATCCCCACCGCCTTCTGCTCCTACAGCGGCGAGGCTCTGGATAAAAAAACCCCTCTCCTGCGCTCGATGGAGGCGCTGGATAAGCAGGCGCTGCGCATCCTGCGGCTCTTTGGCAACAACAAGGCGCGCCGCGTTATCACCACCGTCGGCCCCGAGCAGGAGTACTTCCTCATCGACAAAGCGGCCTTTCTGAAACGCCCCGATTTGGTATACACCGGCCGCACCCTCTTTGGCGCAAGGCCGCCCAAGGGGCAGGAGCTTGACGACCACTATTTCGGCGCCATCAAGCCGCGGGTTTCCGCCTTTATGAAGGAGCTGGACGAAGAGCTGTGGAAGCTTGGGGTGTACGCCAAAACCAAGCACAACGAGGTGGCCCCCGCGCAGCATGAGCTGGCGCCCATCTTTACCACCACCAACATCGCCACCGACCACAACCAGCTCACCATGGAGCTTATGAAAAGCATCGCGGATAAGCACGGGCTGGCCTGCCTGCTGCACGAGAAGCCCTTTGCCGGTGTGAACGGCAGCGGCAAGCACACCAACTGGTCCATCTCTACCGACGACGGCGCGAACCTGCTGGAGCCGGGCGAAACCCCCTTTGAGAACGCGCAGTTCCTCCTGTTTTTGGTGGCGGTCATCAAGGCGGTGGATGATTATCAGGATTTGCTCAGGGTATCGGTCGCCAACGCGGGCAACGACCACCGTCTGGGCGCCAACGAAGCGCCCCCCGCCATCGTATCGATGTTTTTGGGTGACGAGCTGACCGAGATACTGGAGGCGATTGAGAGCGGATCTGATTATCACAACCGGGAGAAGCATCAGATGGAAATCGGGGTCACCGTGCTGCCCCATTTCTCCAAGGATACCACCGACCGCAACCGCACCTCCCCCTTTGCCTTCACCGGCAACAAGTTTGAGTTCCGCATGGTTGGGTCCACCTTCTCGATTGCCGGCCCCAACATCGTCCTCAACACAGCGGCGGCCGAGGCGCTGCGCAGCTTCGCCGATCGGCTGGAGGCAGCACCGGATTTCCACAGCGAGCTGGCGGCGCTGGTCAAAGAAACCATCCGCGCCCACAAGCGCATCATCTTCAACGGCAACAACTACTCGGACGAATGGGTGGTGGAGGCCGAGCGGCGCGGGCTTTCCAACCTGAAAACCACGGTGGACGCCCTGCCCGCCTTCATCGCGCCGGGGAGCATCGAGCTTTTCACCAGGCACCATGTGTTCACCGACATCGAGGTGCATTCGCGGTATGAAATCTTCATGGAAAGCTACTGCAAAACAATTCACATCGAGGCGCTCACCATGGTGGATATGCTGAAAAAAGAGATTATCCCCGCTTGCGTCAGCTACCAGAGCGAGCTTGCGGAGGCGCTGCAGCGCAAAAAAGCCTGCGGCAGCTACGACTGCTCTCTGGAGGAGCAGCTGCTGGGCAAGGTCGCGAAGCTTTCCGGCTGTATGCTCAAAAAGCTGGACGCGCTGGAAACCGCGCTGATTGAGGTAAAGCAGGAGCATGAGATTGAGGCTTCGGCCAAGTTCTACCGCGACAGGGTGTTCAGCGCCATGTCTGCGCTGCGCTTTACCGTTGACGAGCTTGAAACGCTGGTGGCCAAAAAGCATTGGCCGATGCCCACCTATGCCGAGATGCTTTACAGCGTCGTTTAGCCCAACAAGTGTCCTTTTCTCCTCTCTATATTCGCGGCGGCGTGTATCAGCTTTTGCT
>JAEWWW010000074.1 GCA_023396215.1 Bacillota bacterium
GCCTTTTGCGTGCCGGAGCGGGAAACCTGGACAAGCGGCTCAGACGGTGGCGAAAAGCGGCTGTCATTCGCCAAAAATCCAGTAAAAAAATGCAAATTTATGCAGGTTTTTTTGTTGCATTGGTCAATGCATAGTGCTATAATATTTCCAACTCGTGTATCGTCACGATGAACACTTGTGTAGCAATTAAAGACATTTGGAGGTACATATTGATGAAGAGAACACTTGCGTTGCTTCTTTGCGCCGTTCTGACCGTTTCTCTCTTTGCCGGCTGCGGAGCCGCGAAAGCCGACGACGTTATCAAAATCGGCGTGTTTGAGCCTCTGACCGGCCAAAACGGCGGCGGCGGCCTGCAGGAAGCGATGGGCATGCGCTACGCCAACACCGTTTACCCCACCGTTGAGGTTGGCGGCAAGACCTACAAAATCCAGTTGGTGGAGGCCGACAACAAATCCGACAAAACCGAGGCTGTTTCGGCTGCTCAAAAGCTGATCAGCGAAGGCTGCAAGGTCATTCTCGGCTCCTACGGCTCCGGCGTGTCGATTGCTGCCGGTGAAATCTTCAAAGACGCCAAGGTGCCCGCCATCGGCGCTTCCTGCACTAACCCGCAGGTAACGCTGGGCAACGAGTTCTATTACCGCGTCTGCTTCCTCGACCCCTTCCAGGGCACCGTAATGGCCAACTATGCCATTCAGGAAGGCGCCAAAACCGCCGCCATCATCACCGAGCTGGGCGACGACTACTCCTCCGGTCTGGGCAGCTTCTTTAAGGATGCTTTCCAGAAGCTGGGCGGCACCATTGCCTCCGAAGAGCAGTTCCAGACAGGGCAGACCGACTTCCGGGCCATCCTCACCAACATCAAGGCTGCCAACCCGGCGGTTATCTTCGCTCCTTCCTCCATCCAGTCTGCGCCGCTGATTATCCAGCAGGCCCGTGAGCTGGGCATCACCGCCAAGATTATGGCGGGCGACACCTGGGAGAACTCCTCCATCATCGAAAACGCCGGCAAATATGCCGAGGGCGTTGTACTCTCCACCTTCTTTGATGACGCCGACCCGGCCAACGCCGAGGCCGAAAAGTTCATCACCGGCTTCAAAAAGTACCTGACCGACAACAAACAGTCGGATATCATCCCCGCCGTTTCGGCGCTGGGCTATGACGCTTACGTCACCGCCCTCGAGGCCATCAAAAAGGCCGGCTCGGTCGACTCGGTCAAAATCAGCGAGGCTCTGGCCAGCGTTTCCATCGACGGCGTAACCGGCGCCATCTCCTTTGACGAAAACGGCGACGCCAACAAAGACATGGCCTTCATCAAGACCATCGAAGGCGACCAGTTCAAGTTCCTCAAGACTGTTACCGTCCAGTAATTCCGATATTCGCAACAGGGCGGGGGACACATCGGTAGGTCTCCCGCCCCTTTTATGCATTGCTCCCCCAACTAAACATTGCACAATCTGATTGGCTATTTTGCCGCCGGACCGCGTTGTCGTCCTTGCCTTGCGCCAGCAAGGCGGCGTCCTCCGCCTTGTCTGGCAGCAAAATCCCTCATTCATTTTTGCACAATGTTTAATCGGCGGAGCAATAACAAACGCTAGGTTCTGTGTCGCCCGCCCGGCTCCAAGGTGCGGCAGCGGGTCAGGTTCCTATTTAGGGGGCACTCTTCTTATGAGTTTAACAACCTTTTTGCAGCACTGCTTAACGGGCATTTCCCTGGGCGGTGCTTATGCATTGATTGCCATCGGCTATACGATGGTTTACGGTATCCTGCGTCTGATAAATTTCGCCCACGGCGAAATTTTTATGATGGCGGGGTACTTCATGATTTTCGCCATGTCCAGTATGCCCTGGCAGGTTGCTGTTCCGCTGGTCATCGCTCTGACGGTGCTGCTGGGCGTCGCCCTTGAGCGGGTGGCCTACAAGCCCCTGCGCGAAGCGCCCCGTATGTCGATTATGATTTCGGCCATCGGCGTTTCCTACCTGTTGCAAAATCTGGCCACCTACCTTTTCACCGCCATCCCCAGAGGCTACCCCGACATCCCGCTGCTCAAGCAGGTGTTCAACATCGGGGAAATTTCGGCCAGTCTGGTCACCTTCCTGACCCCGGTGCTCACGGTGGGTCTGGTTGTGGCGCTGATGCTGCTCATCAACCACACCAAGATGGGTATGGCCATGCGCGCCGTCAGCAAGGACTTTGAAACCTCCAAGCTGATGGGCATCAAAATCAATACCGTTATCAGCATCACCTTTGTGATTGGTTCGGCGCTGGCGGCGGTGGGTTCGGTGCTGTATTTTACCGACAGAATGTCGGTCACGCCCTTTTCGGGCACTCTGCCCGGCCTTAAGTGCTTTGTCGCCGCGGTGTTTGGCGGCATCGGCTCGATACCGGGTGCGGTGGTGGGCGGCTTTTTGATTGGCATCAGCGAAACGATGCTGGTGGCGCTGGGGTATTCCACCTTTAGCGACGCCTTCACCTTCCTGCTGCTGATTGTGATGCTGCTGTTCAGGCCCACCGGCCTTTTCGGCGAGAAAAGTACAGAAAAGGTGTAACGCATATGAAACAAAAAACCAAACTTATCTGCTCCCTCGCAGCGGTGGTAGTGCTCATGGCGCTGCTCTACCTGCTGGAGGCCAATAAATTCAAGTATGGCATGCTCTATTCGCTGCTGCAAAAGAGCGCCATTCTCTCCGTCGTGGCGGTTTCGATGAACCTGCTCAACGGCTTTACCGGCCTGTTTTCGCTGGGTCAGGCGGGCTTTATGTCGATAGGGGCCTACATAACGGCGCTGCTGACCATCCCTGTGGTCAGCCTTGGCGGGGTGTATTACACCGGCAGCGTCCACCCGGGCATCCTGTCGCTGCGCACCGCCATGGAGGCAGCCCCCGAATGGCTGCAAAGCGTCTACCCCTTTTTGGCGCTGATACTGGGCGGTCTGGGCGCTGCGCTGCTGGCAGCTCTCGTCGGCCTGCCGGTGCTGCGGCTCAAAAGCGACTATCTGGCCATCGCCACCCTGGGCTTTTCCGAAATCGTCAGGGCGATTATGTCCAGCCCTCAGATGGATTCCATCACCAACGGCTCCTACGGCCTGAATAAAATTCCCGCCTTTCCCGAGATGCTGGGCGGGGCGATACCGGTGCTGGTTACCCCATTTCTCATTGCCGGGGTCTGCATCCTGCTCATGGTGCTGCTCATCAACTCCTCCTACGGCCGGGCCTTCAAGGCCATCCGCGAGGATGAGATTGCCGCAGAAGCCATGGGGGTCAGCCTCTTCAGGCACAAGCAGATGGCGTTTATCATCAGCTCCTTCTTCACCGGCATCGGCGGCGGGCTGCTGGCCATGTATATGCGCTCCATCGAGGCCAAAACCTTCTCGATTGCCCTGACCTACGACATTCTGCTGATTATCGTCATCGGCGGCATCGGCAGCGTCACCGGCAGCATCATCAGCGCCTTCCTGGTCACCATCAGCAAGGAGGGCCTGCTGCGTTTCTTCGACGAACCGCTGTCACTGGGCGGGTGGGAGGTTCCTCTCTTCCGCACCGGCTTCCGCATGGTTATCTTCTCGGTTCTGCTGATGGTGGTGGTGCTCTTCTACCGCAGGGGCATCATGGGCACCAGAGAATTTTCATGGGAGGCGGTCGCACGCTTTCCACGCTGGGTTAAAAGCAAGCTTCTGCCCAGACGCGCGGCAGGAGGTGGGCAGAAATGAGCCATGTACTGGAGCTAAAAGAGGTCACCATGCAGTTTGGCGGCGTGGTGGCGGTGGATAACCTTTCGATGCATGTGGATAAAGGCGAGATTGTCGCCCTCATCGGCCCCAACGGCGCGGGCAAAACCACAGCCTTCAACGTCATTACCGGGGTGTATATGCCCACCAACGGCGAGGTTCTTTTTCAGGAAAAGCCGGTGGTGGCCAGCTTCCCCCGCGGAAAAATGAAAAAGCTTTACGCCGGTTCCAATCAGGGCAAATATACAACCAACGTCTTTAATACCCCCGACGTCATCAACGGTATGGGCATCGCCCGCACCTTTCAGAACATCCGCCTGTTCAAAAGCCTGACCGTGCTTGAAAACGTACTTATCGCCAAGCACAGAAACAGCAAGGCGGGGCTGTTTGCCAACGTGCTGCGGCTCAACCGCAAGGAAGAGCAGCAGATGCGCGCCGAAGTCGAGGAGTTGCTCTCGATTGTCGGGCTGCTGGAGCTGAAAGACGAGGTTTCTTCCTCGCTGCCCTACGGCATGCAGCGCAAGCTGGAGATTGCCCGCGCCCTCGCCACCAAGCCCTCGCTGCTGCTGCTGGACGAACCGGCCGCAGGCATGAACCCGCAGGAAACCAACGAGCTCACCAGCTTCATCCGCCAGATAAAGGATGATTTTGGCCTGACCGTGCTGATGATAGAGCATCATATGGATTTGGTCATGGAGATTTCAGACCGCATTTACGTGCTGGATTTTGGCCAGACCATCGCCAAAGGCACACCGGGGGAGGTTCAAAACAACCCCAGAGTAATCGAAGCGTATTTGGGGGTGCAGGCCGATGCTTAAGATTGAAAATTTGCAGGTGGCTTATGGCGGCATTCAGGCGGTGAAGGGCATCTCGCTGGAGGTTCCCGAGGGCCAGATTGTCACACTCATCGGCGCAAATGGCGCCGGTAAAAGCACCACCCTGCGCACCATTGCCGGGCTGGTCAAGGCCAAAAGCGGCAGCATTACCTACCACGGGCAGGAGCTCATTGGGATGGAGGCTGAGGCCATCGTTTCCAAGGGCATCACCCTTGTGCCGGAGGGCCGCCGGGTGTTCTCCAACCTGACGGTGCTGGAAAATCTGAAAATCGGGGCCTATACCCGCAAGGACGACCTCACAGAAGACCTCGAGTGGGTGTACGACCTTTTCCCCCGCCTCAAAGAGCGGTCATGGCAGCTGGCGGGCACACTTTCCGGCGGCGAGCAGCAGATGCTGGCGGTGGGCCGTGCACTGATGAGCCGCCCCAAGCTGATGATGATGGACGAACCCTCGCTGGGGCTTGCCCCGCTGATTGTGCAGGGCATCTTTGATATTATCAAAGAGATTAACCGCCGCGGGGTCACCATCCTGCTCATCGAGCAGAACGCCAATATGGCGCTGCATACCGCCAACTGGGGCTATGTGCTGGAAACCGGCCGCATCACGCTGGAGGGCGAGGGCAAGGAGCTGCTGGCCAACGAGCAGGTGAAGGCCGCCTATCTGGGCAAGAGCAAATAATCGGATTATGAATTGGCAGGCTGCCCACGGGCAGCCTGCTTTTGCGTTTGCCCCAATGGGCAGGGTGCATAAGAAAGCAAGTGCCGAACACAAAAATAACGAGATAGACAGCCAGCAAACGACTAAAGTTTAATGTGGAAGCCCCGGGACTGTTGACAAAAAAGATTTTACGTGCAATACTTAGCTATACAAAGCATAGCGATGCTAGGTATAATGAAAGGAGCGGTAACCTTGGATTTTAAGTACGAACAGCAATTTAAAAAAGGCGCATTAGAAATGGTGCTTTTATCAATTATATCTCGCAAACGTACTTATGGATATGAAATCATTCTTAATCTAAACAATGCAGGGGAGCCTCTATTTCAGAACATTAAAGAAGGAACATTGTATCCTGTGTTGTACCGATTAGAGGATTCGGGGTTCGTAGCAAGTGAACTGTCCACCCCTGAAAATAATGGGCGAGCAAAAAAGTATTATGAAATTACTGATTTAGGTACAAGCACTTTGCAGGGTATGAAAGACTTTTGGCAGTCTTATAAAGTGTGCATTGATAAACTGATGGAGGACTAAAATGATGACCAAAGAACAGTATATTAAGAAAATTCTTAGGGGTATTAAAGCTACGGATAAAACGAAAGAAAGAATTAAGTATGATATCCAAACTGAAATTGAAAGCATGGAAGAAGCCGGATTATCGATAGATGAAATCATTTCAAAAAAGGGTATTCCTAAAAAAGTCGCAAATGAATTTAATCAATCGTACAGCAATACCGCAATGCGCAAGCGGTATTATGAGCAAAAAATATTGAAATCTGCAGCGGCAGTATTTCTGTCTATATCGGTGATTGTGCTTATCTGCAATACACTGGGCAGCACTTTTCTCATGCAAGACGTTTCTATAGCCACTATAGGTGGGGCTGATGGCCCAACGAATATTATTGTGACCGAAAAGCCGATTAGCCCTCAAATATTTGTTCAAGGAAATATTGCAGGCTGTATTCTTTTGGTCTTGGGAAGCGCTTGTGTAGCCACTTATTATGTTATGAAGAAAAAGAACTAGCAGTTGAAATATAACTTCAACCGGTTCATCCCAAACGCCGCCCAACGGATAAAACCTCTGCTGCTATGGCTGAATAGGCGTGTGCCGAACAAAAAATAGCCCAACGGCGGTTCAAATGAGCCGCCGCCTTTTATTCCCCTCCTTGGAGGGGTGGCGCCCACAGGCGCCAGGGTGGTTCGAGCAGCGCGCCCCCTCCCAGGTGGGGAACAGGAGAGTATCGCAGGGGCTGATGCCCATATCACCCCGCAGGTTGAGGCAGATTATCTTAAGACGGGAACGGGCGGCTACGGCTGCCCCATGGGTTGACACACAGCAGGGGAGCGGCCCCCCTCTTTCTTTCATTCCCCTCCTTGGAGGGGTGGCGCCCGCAGGCGCCGGGGTGGTTCGAGCAGCGCGCTCCCTTCAAGGAGGGGGAACAGGGAAGTATCGCAGGGGCTGATGCCCACATCGACCCGCTATCATCCGCGTCCCCGCAGGGCGGCCATCAGTGCCCGCCGCAGCTCCCCGCCATACCCGCAAAAAAAGAGCGGCCACAGGCCGCCCATTTTGGATATATCGCACTGGTTTGACGCTCTTTCTTTGCCAAAGATATTTACTTTCCCAGGGCTTATGTGGTACACTAGTATTGCAATTTTTAATTCTGACAAAATACAACAGTGCCGTCCCGGCGCCTGATTTTATCGAACAGGAGCGTAACCCCCATGCTGGAAGTAACCAACCTGACCAAGGTTTATGGAGCAACCAAATCGGTTTCCGGCCTGACCTTTCAGATAGGCGAGGGCGAAACGGTGGGGCTTCTGGGGCCTAATGGTGCGGGCAAATCCACCACCATGCGCATGCTCACCGGTTATATATCGCCCACCGCGGGCAGCGTCACCATGCTGGGCAAAAGCCTTGCCGACCAGCCGTTGGAGGCGCGCCGGCATATTGGCTACCTGCCCGAGCTGCCGCCCCTATATCTCAACATGACGGTAACCGAGCATCTGGCGGTGGTGTGCAGCCTGCGGGGCATCCCCAAAGCCCGGGCCGCCGACGAGATATCCCGGGTCTGCGGCAGCCTGCATATCACCGATGTGAAGGGCAGGGTCATCAAGCACCTTTCCAAGGGCTACCGCCAGCGGGTGGGCTTTGCGGCCGCTCTGGTGGGCGACCCCAAGCTGCTGATTTTGGACGAACCCACCGTGGGGCTCGACCCCCGGCAGGTTATCGAGATACGTGGCCTCATTCAGGAGCTTTCCGGCAGGATGTCCATCCTGATTTCATCCCATATCCTATCTGAAATCGCTTCGGTCTGCTCCCGCATTCTGATTATGAATAAGGGCAGGCTGCTGGCCGACGGCAGCCCCGCCGAAATTGAGCGCCGCCACGGCGGCCGGGCCGGGGCAGAGGTGGTGGTCAGGGGCGACAGCCGGCTTGCGGGCAAGCTGTTGACCGGCTGCCTTGAGGGGCGTGCCGGCTTCACAGCAACCCCCGGGCCGGGGCAGGAGGAAACCCGTTTCGAGGTCGCCGCCGACAGCCCAGAGCTGCGGGGTGACATCTTCAGGGCCTTTGCCGCCCACAGCGACAAGCTTCTGCTGGTTTCGCTGCGCCCCCTGAGCCAAACGCTGGAGGATATCTTTATCCATATTATACAAAACAGCAGCGCCGAAAGCTAGAGGGGATGGAAAATCCTTCCCCGGCAGCTTACGGCCGCCCGACGGTATCATCATATCCGGCATTCTCCTATTTCGCCATCCCTACGAAAGGAGCCTGCGCCATATGTCCGGCATATTTCAAAAAGAGCTCAGCCACTACTTTAAAACCCCCATCGGTTATATCTTTATCGCCGTCTTTCTGGTCATCACAGGAGCCTACTTTTTTATGGTCAATCTGGTTTCGCAAAATGGCGATATCAAAGCCTTTTTTTCCTCCATTTTTACCCTGCTGATGTTTTTAATCCCCATCCTCACCATGGGGCTGTTCTCTGAGGAGAAAAAACAGAACACCGACCAACTGCTGCTTACCGCCCCGGTATCGATTACCGCTGTAATTGTGGGCAAGTTTTTGTCCACCATGGTGGTCTTTGCGCTGCCTCTGGGGGTGACGCTGGCTTACCCCGCGGTGCTGGCGGCCTTCGGCGCTTTTGAGCCTATGGTGACGGTGGGCAACTATCTGGGTATCCTGCTGCTGGGCTCCGCATTTGTGGCGTTGGGGCTTTTCATCTCGGTTTTAACCGAAAACCAGCTGGTGGCCGCCGTCGTGACCTATGCCGCGCTGCTCATCCTCTTTCTCTCAGACTCGGCCAAGGCGGTTGCGCCGCCGCCGCTGCAAAGCCTGCTGGGCTTTATCTCGCTGACCGGCCACTATCAGGCATTTACCTACGGGGTGTTAAACCCCGCCGATATTATTTTCTACCTGAGCACCACATCGCTGTTTTTGTTTTTGAGCGTCTATATGCTCGAAAGCAAGCGCATCGCTTAAAGGAGGTTGGCGCGTGCTGTCAAAGCTTACTCACAGGCGGCTCTACCGGCTGGTTTTACTGCTGGTGCTGGCGCTCTATCTGCTGGTCAACCTCTTTGCCGGCCTGCTGGCGGCAAAGTTCAATATTGCACTGGACATGACCGAAGAAAAGCTGTATCATTTCTCACAGATTACCTATGATGTGGCGCAGGCCCTCGAGCAGCAAACCACCGTCTATGTGCTCAGCAGCAGGGAGGACTACCCCTCGATGCTGCAGGAGGTGCTGTCCCGTTATGAGCGGATGTCGGAAAATCTCTCGGTATCCTATATCGACCCCTATGAAAATCCTTTGTTCCTCGACCATTACCGGCAGCTGGGCTACACCTTTGCCGAAACCGACCTGCTGATACAGGGGGGCAACCGCGCCAAGGTGGTTCCCTATGCCGATATGCTGGTCTACTCGGGCGAGCAGGTCACCGGCATCAATATCGAGCAGCAGGTCACCGGCGCGCTGCTCTATGTCAACAGCGCCCAGACCCCCAGAGCGGCCTTTATCACCGGGCACAGCGAGCGGGTGACCAATGGCCTGCAAAAGCTTTTTACCGACAACTTCTTTGAGACCCAAACGGTTTCGCTGGCGGCAGGCGGCCTGCCGGAGGCCGATGTGGTGGTGCTGGCCAGCCCTGCCAGAGATCTGGAGCCCGCCGAGCTGACCATGCTGCAAAGCTATCTGGACCGGGGCGGCTCGCTGATGCTGATGCTGGAGCCGGGGGTGGAGCAGTACCCCAACCTCAGCGCATTTTTAAAGGATTGGAACCTTGCCTTCACCGACCGTCTGGTGTTTGAAGAAAAGGCCTTTGTTTCAGATAACCCCATCAATATCATCCCCATGTACACCGACCACCCCATCAACGCCTACTTTGCCCAAAACCCCTATTATGTTGTGATGCCCAGCACCCGCGCCCTCGAGCTTTTGAGCGGGGCGGGCAGCGCCGTGCAGGTGCGGCCGGTACTGGTTTCCACCTCGGGCGCCTATGCCAAAACCACCCTGCAATATGATTCACCCGCTCGCGGCCCGCAGGATATCGCCGGCCCCTTTGTGCTGGTGGCCACCGCCGAAAAAACCACCGAGGCAGGCGTCGCGCGGGTATTTGCCGCCGGGTCGCGCTATCTCTACGCCGACGACGTCATGGGCATCTCCTCCTATGCCAACGCCGCCTTTCTGACACAGGCCCTCAACTTTTTGTGGCAGCAGTCCGCCGGGGTCAGCATCCCGGCCAAAACCATTGCCAGCCCCCCCATTGCCATCAGCATGAGCCAGAGCGTCACCATTGGGGCGGTGCTGGTTATCCTGCTGCCGTTGACGGTGCTTGCCGCCGGCGTCTGGGTGTACCTTAAGAGGAAAAGCCTATGAGAACCAAGATAAAAGCCGTCAGGCTGCTGTCGCTGCTCTGCCTCTGCTTTGGGGCGGCCTCGATGCTGCTGTGGCGCTATACCCCCGCCACAGTCGGGCAGGCGGACCAAACCGCCGTTTATGAAATTACCGATATCCCGGTCAGCGAGATAACCGCCGTCGCCATCACCAACAAGCAGGCCTCCTTTGGGGTGATGCAGAAGGAAGGCGCCCTCGAGGTGGTCAGCGATACCGAGGGCAGCTATGACCAGGCGCAGCTGCGCGCTTTGGTCTATGCCGCCAGCCATCTGACCGGCAGCCGCAAAAACACCGACCCCGAAAGCTGGGCCGGCTATGGCTACGGCGACGCGCAGGCGGTGGTATCGCTCTTTCGGCAGGACGGATCAACCGTCAGCTTTGCGGTTTTAATGCAAAACCCCATCGACCAAAACTACTACGTGTTTTCCGAGGATGAGCAGGCGGTCTTTCTGGTATCCCAAAAAGATGTCGAGCTGTTTTTGCGCGGCGACCGGGAGTTTTTCATCCGCTCGGTCTTTCCGGTGGTGACCGCCGCCAACTATGATAAGGTGCAAGCGGTTTCGCTGGATTTTGGCGGCAGCGGCCGCAGCTACACGCTGGAGCAGCAGGGGGGCGTGTTCCGCCTGACCAGCCCCATTGTGCAGCGTCTGCCCGCGTCCACTGTGCTGCAGGAGCTATTGGGCTATGTATCCGCCCTTTACGCCGACCAGTTGGTTGCGCAGGAGGCCGACCTGAGCCAATATGGCTTTGACGCCTACACGCTGAAAATCACCATGACCTACGAGGGCCGGGAGTACACCGCCCTGCTGCTGGATGAAGGCGGCGACAGCTGCCTGATGGCCAACCCCGATACCGGCAGCGTCTACCGGGTTGCAGGCTCGAATATTGCCCTGCTGCGCCGCGATTACCTCACACTGCTGGGCGGGGTGGCCTACCAATATTCCGCCGGCGATCTGCGCAGCCTTGCCATCACCGGCGGCGGCCAGTCGCTGTTGTACGAGATCAGCGGGCAGGGGGAGGGGCTCACCGCCGTATCGGGCGGCAGCAGGCTGGATTCCGCCGCCTTTGTAGAGCTGATGCAGGCGCTGAACAGTGCAGCCATCCAGCGGGAGGTACCCCCCGACGAGACGGTGCAGGGCCAGCCCGCCCTGATGTTGACCTTTACCCTGCAAACCGGCAGCGTCGAGCAGGTGGATTTCATCCCTGCTTCGCAGGGCTCCTATTATGTTCGCATCAACAACGTCACCAACTTCACCACCGAAGCGGCTGTTTTGGATGGTATCCGCGCGGCTGCAAACCTGACATGAGCAAAAAAATTATTAAAGATGGGGAATCAAACGCATGAAAAGTCAACTGTTCAGTAACGAGATTGTGCAGCAGCTGCATCTGCCCAGCGCCAATTTGCGCACCGTGTCCAATCAGGTCTATACTGTTATCCGCAACAAGATTATCAGCCTCGATATAGAGCCGGGCACCGCCATGAGCGAAAAAGAGATTGCCGACCTGCTGACCGTCAGCCGCACCCCGGTGCGCGAGGCTTTCATTCGACTGAACAGGGAAGGGCTGGTCAATATTTTTCCCCAGAAGGGAACAGTGGTTTCTCAAATCAGCGTCAACCGGGCAAAGGAGGAACGCTTTCTGCGGGAATCGCTGGAAAAATCGGTGGTGGAGCTCTTTATGCAAAACCCCTCCAAGGAAGCGATAGAGCGGCTCGGCGAGCTGATTGATATTCAGAAATCCATGCTGGAGCAGGGCGACCGCGTCGGCTTTATGTCGTATGACGACCAGTTTCACGCCGTGTTTTATCAGGAAACCGGCAAGACCCTTTGCAACGCCATCGTTTTGAATAACAGCATCGATTATTACCGCCTTCGCTTTTTGTCGCTGAAGATGAACGACGGCATCGGCTCGCTTAACACCAAGCAGCATGTTGAGCTTTACCACGCCGTGGTGGAGAGCAACTTTGATGAGATGGAAAAAATCCTTACAAAGCACCTGCGCAAGCTGTTTACCGAGCTTGAGATTATGCTGCAGGAGTTTCCCAACTACTTCGTCTAAGGGGGGCGGGCCCGGTCAAAGGCCGGTCAATTTATGACCAGGGGCTCTCTTAAAACTCCAAACTCCTGGTAAATTCTACTGAAAGCAGCATCTGCCGCGTTCAAAATGCTCGGAATACATGAAGTATTCCTGCGCTTTTGGCCTTGCAGCTACTTGTTTTCAGCGAATTCCCCGGCGGTTTTCCGTTTTAAGAAACACCCTAAATTGTTAAAAGTGCCGATTTTTCGTATAAAATTACTATAAAAATGACAGTCAGTTATTTCTTTTACAGTCATTGACACCACTTGATTGGTATGGTAGTATGTTTTTGATGGTTGTAACTGCCAGCGGGGCATAGCAAAAAGCCCAAAAGCCTTGTCGTTTTTTGCGGAGGAGAAATCCGCCTGCAAAAAGTGCCGGTTTCTTCGGCTTTAAAACACGCCCCGGGCGGTGAAACACATCGACATAAATACTTAGGAGGAAAAATACATGAAAAGCAATAAACGGTTGCTTAGCCTGCTGATGGCAGCAGTCATTCTTGTGGGCGTTATTAGTGGCTGCGGCGTCAGCTCCACCCCCCCGAGCTCTCAGGCCCCCGCACCGGGCGGCTCCAGCGAGGCTCCGGCACCGGCTCCCGCGGGTAAGGCCACCAGCCTGACCATCTGCGGTACCAACGGCGTGGGCGACACCCAGTCGATGGCCCACGAAGAGCTGGCCAAGCGCCTCAACGCCCTTGGCGGCTGGAACGCTGTCGCAATGGTGTCCTCTGAAATGGGCAGCACCGACGACGTCACCGAGCAGGCCATCAACGGCGCGGCTGTTATCGCTGCTTCCGACCCTGCCCGTATTGCTGCTTATGTTCCCGAAATCGGCATTCTGATGATGCCCTACCTCTTCAGCGACTACGCGCAGCTCGACTCCCTGCAGGAAACCGCCCTCTACAAAGAGTGGTGCGACAAGCTCAGAGAAGAAGGCCTCATCCTGCTGGCCAACAACTGCCTCACCGGCTGGAGAAACTGGGTAACCAACAAAGAGATTACCAAGCCTGCCGACCTGAACGGTTTGAAGATCAGAACCATGGGCAGCGCCATCGCCACCAACTCGGTCAACGCAATGGGCGCCATCGCAACCCCCATGAACCAGAACGAGGCCTACAACGCTATTGCCACCAAGGTTATCGACGGCGGCGAGTGGCAGATCCCCACCATCCATTCCTCCAAGTTCTATGAAGTTTGCAAAAACATCAGCCTTTCTCAGCACTTCCTCCTCACCGGCTCGATTGTTGCCGGTACCAAATGGTTTGATACCCTCAGCGAGCAGCAGAAAACCGAGCTGACCACCAACGCTGTGCAGACCTACAAAGACAACCAGGCCATCGTGGTAGACTACGAGCAGAAATACCTCAAAGAGATGGAAGATGCCGGCGTAAAGGTCACCACCCCCGACCGCGAAGCTTTCAAGGCTGCTACCGCTCATCTGTATTCTGATATGAACACCACCGGCGGTGTGGATTTTGAAGCCCTGAGAACCGAGCTCTACAAACAGCTGGGCATCAACTAGAGTTTACCCGCCCGTTGTAATGCATAACTTATAATTGATGGTAGCATAACTGCGGAGTTGAGTATGACAAAGTAGCTATGCTACCATTTCTTATTATTGCTCCGCCGATTAAATATTGCGCAAAAATGAGCGAGAAATTTTGCTGTCAGACAAGGCGGAGGACGCAGCCTTGCTGGCGCAAGGCAAGGACGACAACGCGGTCTGGCGGTAAAATAGCCGCTCAGATTGTGCAATGTTTCGTTGGAGGAGCAATATAGCCGCAAGGCAAGCGCTATCCGCTTTCAGGCTCCCCCGAGCCTATCAACAAGTTAATGAGGGAATAATATGGAAGCATTAAAAAAAGTGTACAGGGTTTATTGCCGCATAGAGGATATCCTCGTTGGCTGCGGCTTTGCCACCATCGTCGGGCTTACCTTTGTCAACGCTGTGCTGCGCGCCTTTGACCGGCCGATTATCACAGTGGACGACATCTGCCTGCTGCTTTTCGGTTGGGTGGCCTTTTTGGGTGCCGACGTTGCCCTGAGATACTCCCGTCTGGTGGGTATGGATATTCTGGTCAGCAAGTTCCCCCCCAAGCTGCAAAAGTTTTTTCAGGTTTTGGTCTATGTCATCATGATTGCCGCACTGGCTATCTTTGCCCAGCACGGCTTCGCCCTCGCCGCCGGTAACTGGAAGCGCTTTTACAACTCGCTGCCCATCTCCTATGGCTATGTGACCCTCAGTCTGCCGATATGCAGCCTCCTGATGATTCTCACCTGCCTGATTAAAATTGGCAAGGTGGTTCTCCATTTTGGCGACGACAGCTATAACGTAAGAAAAGACAACCCCGACCTCGTGGGTGAAGAATACACAGGCGTAGACGCCACACAGGCATAAGGAGGTTTCAAGATATTATGTCGTTACTTATCATAACCTTTCTCATTCTGCTTCTGATTAACGCGCCTATCGCCTTTGTTATCGGCCTTTCCGGCCTTGCGTGGTTCACACAGGCCGACGGCTTCTCGC
>JAEWWW010000007.1 GCA_023396215.1 Bacillota bacterium
ATGCAGATTTCCGAAGCCAACGCCGCCGAAGCCGCTTTGGAACAGCCTGCCGCCGCCTCGGACAAGCTCTACATATCCACCGAAACCCTCGCGAAGGATTATCCCCTGTTTTCCACCTCGCTGCTCAACCTCATCAGCAGCTCGGAAAAATTCATCGGCACCGGGTGCAACCTGCGGCAGGGATAGGCCCGGTTTGCAGAACAGTATTATAGTAACATTTTCCGCATCAAAAGAAAAGTGGTATTCCGCTGCTCCCCGGCCATTGGCCCGAGAGCAGCTTTTTTGCGCCGCGGGGCGTTTGCGACGGGGGCGGCAACGGCTGTTTTGCGCGGTGCGGCGGCAGTTTTGCCGGAAAAGACACGAAACGCGGGTCAATCTGTGTGTTTATAAAGCCAAAATCACCCCGCCTTATCCCGGCAGACCGGGCGCTGTATTTTTCAGGCAACCCCGGCAAAAACCGCTGTTTTTCGCATAGCGGGGCGGTTTTTCGCCAATGCTTGTTCACGATTTATCTATTGCAAAAAAAGGGCGTATGTAATACTATTAATAGTGGAAATGGGGACAAGCCTTCGGGCCGGCGCCCCTTTACAGTTTTATGGCTCGAAAAGGAGTGTGAGGTATATGAAAAGACTGGCGGCGGCCCTTTGCTGCGCCCTGCTGCTTTCTGCCTGCACCCCGGTTTTTTTATCCACCAACGACCTCATCCGCCCGCCCAAGCTTTCGGATGTGCAGACGCAGGTGGAAAACGCCCTGCTCTCGGCGCTGGGGCTGGGGCGCGGGGGCATCACCCTGAAATATCCCCGTTCGGGCGAGTACCGCTCGGCCTTCATGTTCTATGACATCGACAACAACGGGCAGGACGAGGCGCTGGTCTTTTACAGCGCCGGGGGCGACGACGCCACCCGCATCAACATCCTCTCCGAAGCCTCGGGAAGCTGGGTTTCGGTTTACGACCTGCCCGGCATTGGGCAGGAGATTGAATCGGTCAGCTTCGCCAGCCTGACCCGGGACGATAAGCTGGATATGATTGTCGGCTGGGAGAGCGCGGGAGACCCGCTGCGCACCCTTTCGGTGCTGCGCTTTGACGGCGACCGGCTGCGCACCCTCTTCACCGGCAGCTACAGCGGCTACGCCATCGCCAATCTGGATGACGACCCGCTGGAGGAGCTGGTGCTGGTGGGGCTGCCCGGCTCCAGCATGCCCTATGTTCGTTTGGTCAAGCCCGACCTCAACCGTCTGGATGTGGTCAGCGAGGTGGAGCTCAATCAGGACTTTATCTCGCTGGAGCAAATCACGGCAGGCAGCCTTTCGCCCGCCATCCGTGGGGTGGTCATCGACGGGCTGCTGGATAGCAGAACGCTTGCCACCGAGGCGGTGGCGCTGGTGGATGGCAAGCTGACCCTTCCTTTGGAGGCCGCGCCCGAGTACTACGACCTGACCCAGCGGCCGGCCAACGGGGTGCTTTCGCTGGATATCAACAAGGACGGCTTTATCGAGCTGCCCACCCCCCTGACCGCCCCGGGCTATGAGGATGTGAAAAAGGCCGACCAGCTAGCCCTCACCCAATACCGGCAGGTTTCCACCGCCGGGTTTGTGCCCGGGGTCACCTGCTTTATCAACCCTACCGCCGGCTACCGCTTCACGCTGCCCAGCCGCTGGGTGGGCAAGGTATCCCTCTCGGTGCAGGCCAGCACCGGCGAGGTCAAGTTCTTCCGCTATGCCGGCTCGCTGGAGGACCAGTCGGGGGAGCTGCTGCGCATCAGGGTTTATTCCCTCAAGGATTATCAGGATAAGTTTGATACCGAAAAATATATTCAGATTGGGCGCAAGGGCAACTTTGTCTATTACGCGTATCTGCACCGGGAGGGCGCGGGCGAGCTTGCACTGAAAAAAGAGGAGCTTTCGGGCCTGTTCACCCTGCTGTAGCCGGTGTTCCGGGCGGGGCGGAGCCCCAACCGGCACAAACAGGAGCTTTGCCTTTTCTGCAAACCTGAAGAGGAGGTCGCTATGAAGAAAATCTTAGTGGTAGAGGATGAGGACGTCATCCGCGATTTTGTGGTTATCAACCTGCAGCGGGCGGGCTATGAGGTAACCCCCGCCCCCAACGGGGAGGAAGCCCTGCGCATCTTTGAGGAGGCGGGCGGCAACTTTGACGTGGCGCTGCTGGACGTGATGATGCCGGGCATTGACGGCTTTGCCGTCTGCAAAAAAATTCGTGAAAAGAGCGATTCCATCGGCATCATCATGCTTTCGGCCAAGACGCAGGAGATGGATAAGGTCAACGGCCTGATGCTGGGGGCGGACGACTATGTGACCAAGCCCTTCAGCCCCTCCGAGCTGGTGGCGCGGGTGGATGCCATCCACCGCCGGGTCAGCATGGCGGCCGGCCGCGGGGCCAACACCGGCGACATTGTTTCGGGGCCGTTTTCGCTTAACCAGCGCAGCCGCACCCTGAGCAAAAACGGGCAGCTCATCGACCTGACCCAGGTGGAGTTTCAGCTCATGGAGCTTTTTTTGCGCAACCCCAACGTGGCGCTGGAGCGCAGTGAGATACTCTCCAAGGTTTGGGGCGAAAGCTATTTTGGCGATGTGAAGATTGTGGACGTTAACATTCGCCGCCTGCGCATGAAGATTGAGGACCAACCGTCTAACCCGAAGTACCTTTCAACTGTGTGGGGTTACGGCTACAAGTGGTGTGAATAATTTTTTGTGATACCTCCCCCGCCTGCGGAGGGGAGGATAAGCGTGCTCGACTATGTGGGGCTGCAAAAGGCCATACGGTGTGGAGCATATATCTTTCGCCTGCGGTGGCGGGAAAACAGGCGGCACTACATGGTAGGGCCGCGGCTGTCACAGTTAAAAGGCCCCCGCTTTCGCGGCCCGGAGGCAAGGCTTCCGGATGCGGCGGGCGGCGGTCAGAAAACCCGGAGGGAGGGCAAAGGCATTGGCGGTAAAACGGCTTACCAAGCGCTGGCTGTACAACAGCTTCAGCGTCATTTTGGTCATCCTCCTTTCGCTGGTGGCCCTTTTTTCCTTCGGCATCAAAAGCTATTACTACAGCAACGTGCGCCAGACCATCCTTTCGCAGGCCAACTATGTGGATAGCCTGCTGGTGCGGTTTTCCGAGGATAGTTCCACCGATTTTTCAACCCAGATGCGCAAGCTGGTGGAAAACTTTTCAGAAAAGCAGCGGATGGAGCTGATGGCCATCGACGCCGACGGCGACGTGCTGCTGACCTCCAGCGGCTTTGAGCCGCCCCAACGCCTTGATATGCCCGATTATGTGGAGGCGCTGCAATCCAACGACCGTTACGGCGAGTTTGTGGGCAAGCTGGGGGAAGAAAACATCATGGCCATCACCCTGATGTCTCAGGTGGCCGATGAAAACCTTTCCGCCATGCGCTATGTGGTTTCGCTGACGCTGGTCGACCGCCAGATTGTAATCCTGATTATGGTCATCAGCTTCACCGGCATAGCCATTCTGTTTTTTGTCATCGTTTCCAGCTCCTACTTCATAAACTCGATTATCAACCCGGTGGGCCGCATCGGCGACACCGCCCGGCGCATTGCCCAAGGCGACCTGCAGGCACGGCTCACCAAGACCAACGACGATGAAATCGGCGAGCTTTGCGACACCATCAACTATATGGCCGAGGAGCTTGCCGCCACCGAGCAGCTCAAAAACGACTTTATCTCCTCGGTTTCTCACGAGCTGCGCACCCCCCTGACCGCCATTAAGGGCTGGGGGGAAACATTGCAGGGCGACGGCGGCGCCGACCCCGAGATGCTGGGCAAAGGGATGCGGGTGATTCTCAACGAAACCGAGCGGCTTTCCACCATGGTGGAGGAGCTTCTGGACTTTTCGCGGATGCAGAGCGGCCACCTGAGCATGACCATGCAGAAGCTGGATATTCTGGCCGAGCTTTCAGACGCCGTGCTGATGTTTACCCAGCGGGCCCGGCAGGATAACATCGCCCTGCATTACGATGAGCCGGAGGATTTTGCCGTGGTGGAGGGCGACCGCAACCGGCTGCGGCAGGTGTTTGTCAACATCATCGACAACGCCCTGAAATACTCCGACAGCGGGGGCTGCGTCGTCATTACGGCAGGGCGGCAGGGCCGGCAGTTTGTGGTGTCGGTCAGCGATACCGGCATCGGTATCTCCCCCGAGGATCTGCCCAAGGTAAAGACCAAATTTTATAAGGCCAGCTCCACCCGGCGCGGGTCAGGCATCGGCCTTGCGGTGGCTGACGAGATTGTCCGCCTGCATGGCGGCAACCTGCACATCGACTCGGCGGTGGGGCAAGGCACCACCGTGACCATCTTGCTGCCGCTGGCAGAGCAGCAGCACTAGGGGCTTTCCATTTTCAGAACCTCCCTGGCCCGCTCATCTTTTATACGCAGGAGGAACCCCATGCTGCAGATAACCCCCGCCCGGCTGCCCGAGGACTGGGCCGAAGCCAAGCTTCTGGTGGAAGAATATGCCCACTCGCTGGATTTTGATCTTGCCTTTCAGCATTTTGACCGCGAGCTGGCCACCCTGCCCGAGATGTATGGGCCCCCCGGCGGCTGTATGCTGCTTGCCCGCATAGAGGGCAAGGCGGTGGGCTGCGTCGCCCTGCGGCCAATGGACGGCCAGATTTGCGAGATGAAGCGCCTTTACCTGCGACCGGCTGCCCGGGGCAGCGGCGCCGGCAGGGCGTTGACCTGCGAGATTATCGCGCAGGCCCGGCGGATGGGCTACACCGCCATCCGCCTTGATACCGTGAAAACAATGCAATCGGCAGTGGCTATCTACCACTCGCTGGGCTTTGAAAATATAGCGCCCTACTGCCACAACCCCATTGAGGGCGCAATCTATATGGAGCTGGTTCTATCCCCCGATGGCGCAGAGGCCATACATCAGGGCGAAGCGGCTTTGTAAATTTCTAAAGAACGAGGTAACACAATGTCCAATAAACAAGCGATAAAGACCTCCATTGGGGGTCAGGCCCTCATCGAGGGTATTATGATGCGGGGGCCTCAAACCTCCGCCATGGCCATCCGCCTGCCCGACGGCGAAATCAGCCTGGATACCTGGGAAACCAACAAGGGCGGCTTGACCCCATGGTACAAAAAAGCCCCCCTCGTCCGGGGCTGCTTCAACTTTGTGGATACCATGAAGCTGGGGTACAAGTGCCTGATGCAGTCGGCGGAAAAATCCGGCTTCGATTTGGAGGAGCCCTCCGAGTTTGAAAAAAAGCTGGCCAAAATGCTGGGTAAAAACCTGACAACAGTGGTTTCGGGGCTGGCCATGGTGCTGGGCACCGGCCTTGCCGTGCTGCTGTTTATGGTGCTGCCCTCCACGCTGGCAGGGCTGACCGCACCCTTCATCCCCGGCCGTCTGGGGCTTTCCACGGTGGAAGGGGTACTTAAAATCGTCATCTTTCTGCTGTATCTGGCGGGCGTTTCCCGCGTGCCGGATATCAAGCGGGTGTTTGAGTACCACGGCGCCGAGCACAAAACCATCGCCTGCTATGAGGACGGCAAGGAGATGACGGTGGAGAACATTCGCGGCTATACCCGTTTTCACCCCCGCTGCGGCACCAGCTTTCTGCTGATTGTCATGGTTGTTTCTATTCTGGTTTCCTCGGTCGTTACCTGGAACAGCGTGTTTGTGCGGGTGCTGCTCAAAATTTTGATGCTGCCGCTGGTGGTGAGCATCGCCTATGAGATTATTAAGCTGGCGGGGCGCTACGACAATGTCCTGACCCGCATCATCTCGGCCCCCGGCCTGTGGCTGCAGCGGCTCACCACCAACGAGCCGGACGACAGCCAGATAGAGATTGCCATCGCCGCCATGCAGCCCTGCATCCCGGAGGATAAAAACGATGACCGATGGTAAAACGCCTGCTACCCTAAAGGCGCTTTATCAGGAAG
>JAEWWW010000043.1 GCA_023396215.1 Bacillota bacterium
CGCATTTCCGGTTGGTTCCCCCCTTTGTAACGGGGCAGGGTGTGCCCCCGCCCAAAAAGCAGCCCCCCGCCCGGCCAATAACCGGGGGAGGGCCTGCGTCATCTCTTTGATAGCATCCTGGTTGCCGGTTCCGCCGCCAAAGCAGCCGAACTGTTGGTATCCGGCCGCAACGCGGCGGCTTGACACCGCGGCAGCGTTTAAGTTAAACCAGAGAAAGCTTCTTGGGGGTGTAAAGCTTCACGGCAGCGTCATTCACCGACAGTTCTACCTCTTCGGCCCATGCTTCTACCTTCTCTTTATACTCCTCGGTCTTCATATCCACCATGAGCTGCTGGGTGTAGCGCTCGAGGGCGTCGGCGCTGCTCATCACATCCTTGCGCAGGATGATATAGAAGTAGTTGTCATCCTCGCCCGAAACGGGGGTGCCGATGGTGGCGCCGTTGACAAGCTCCATATACTTTTCGGGGAAATCCAGCGCCGTCTTTTGCATAATGATATCGTGGTCCGATTCCTCGTGGGTATGGTCGGCGGCCTGTTCTTCCTTATCCTCACCCTCATACTGGGCAAGCTCCCAGCTCAGAAGGATGTCGCTGAAGCTTTCTTCGCCCTTTGCGGCGCGGTCATAGTAATCCTTGGCCTCTTTTTGGGCGGCTTCGAGGGCTTCGCCCTCCAGCGGCTCACCGGTATTGGGGTCAAACTTGGGCACCACAATATATTGGCTGTTGACGTAGTTTTCGGTGAAATAATTCTTCATGTCGTTGGCGGGGATTTCAAACTCGCCGCCCTCGCCGTACAGGTTCATAAACATGGTGTTGCTTTTGTAGTTGTTGGTAAAGTAAAGCTCCAGCGATTCAAGGCTGATGCCATTTTTGGTCAGGAAGTCTTTGTTGGCCTCCATCTGGCTGGCGGCGTATTCCTTGATGGCAAGGTTATCCTGCTCGGTCAGGGCAAAGCCGTACTGCTCAAACTGGCGGTCGATAGCAAAGTAACGTTTCACGTCCTTCATAGTGGCGTCCTTAATCCACTGCTCGGCGGCAACGTCCTCCACCTTCTGCGACAAAACATCGCCCTTGGGGTCCTCCACCTTGGAGGAAGCCAGGCTGTAGTTGTTCATCATGTAAAAGTTATAGACCCCGGCCGGCAGCTTCACGCTCTGGTGCTCGGCCACCCATGTGGTATCCTGGGAACAAGCTGTCGTAACAAGCAGAGCCGCGGCCAAAACCGCCGTCAAAATCCTTCTGCCAATCTTCATTCGCTTTTTCACTCCTGTTTTTTTAATAGACCCCTGCGAAAAAAAGCCGGCTATACCGCCGCGCGTATGCTCTGCAAAGGGCCTAATGCAGCTCGCCGACACTGCGGTCAGGCTGCCCCGGTATGGGCAGGCCGATGTTCCCCTTACGGGCGGCCCGAATATGGTTCATTATACACATTATCCCCAGCCTTGTCCACCACAAACCTGTGAACATATTATTTCTAAAAAACAACCGAAAACCGCCGCCCCGGCTGTCACGAGGGCTTGCCGCCCTTTTGAGAGAGCACCGCCAGCACCTCGCGGATGGCCTGCACCGGCTGCTGCCCCTTTTTGAACTTCACCGAAATATAGGGCTTGGCCCCGGCATTGACCATCACCCGGCCCCGCAGCGCCACCGCCAGCGACCCGGCCTTGGCCATATCCAGCTGCTCGGGGTAGAGCAGCACGCTTTCGCCCCGCTGGCTGATTTCGCTGATGCCCTGCGCCGCAGCCATGCCCCGCACCAGCGCCACATCCACCAGCCCCTTGACGGCGGGGGGCGGCTCGCCAAAGCGGTCGATAAGCTCATCCAGCATATCCATGGCGTCCTCTTCGGTGGCGATGGCCGCCATCTTTTTGTAGATATCGATGCGCTGGGCCAGATGGGTAATATAATCCTCGGGGATATGCGCCCCGATTTGCAGGTCGACGGTGCATTCGGCGGCCCGCCGCACCGGCTCGCCCCGCTGCTCGCTCACCGCTTCAGAGAGCAGCCGCAGGTAAAGGTCGTAGCCCACCGCCTCCATATGCCCGTGCTGCTGGCTGCCCAGAATATCCCCGGCGCCCCGTATCTCGAGGTCGCGCAGGGCAATGCGAAAGCCAGAGCCAAAGGCGGTGAACTCCTTGATGGCCGAAAGCCGCTTTTCGGCAATCTCGGTGAGCACCCGGCCCCGGTGAAAGGTGAAGTAGGCAAAGGCGCGGCGGTCGGAGCGCCCTACCCGCCCCCGCAGCTGGTAGAGCTGTGAGAGGCCCATGCGGTCGGCGTCCTCGATAATCAGGGTGTTGCAGTTGGGCACATCCACCCCGGCCTCGATGATGGTGGTGCAGACCAGAATGTCAATCTCCCGCTCCAACAGGCCCTTCCAGACCAGCGAAAGCTGCTCCTCGCTCATGCGGCCGTGGGCGACGCCGATTTTGGCCCCCGGCAGCGCCTCGCCCAGCCGGGCGGCGCAGCCGTCGATGCTGCCCACCCGGTTGTGCAGATAAAACACCTGCCCGCCCCGGCGCAGCTCCTTTTTGATGGCCTCCACCACCAGCCCCTCGTCATACTCCAGCACATAGGTCTGCACCGGGTGGCGGTCCTGCGGGGCCTCCTCGATGATCGACATATCCCGGATGCCCGACATGGCCATGTTCAGGGTGCGGGGGATGGGGGTGGCCGAGAGGGTCAGCACATCGACGCTGCCCCGCAGCTCCTTGAGCCGTTCCTTGTGGGCCACGCCAAACCGCTGTTCCTCGTCGATGATGCAGAGCCCCAAATCCTTGAAGGCCATATCCTTCTGCACCAGCCGGTGGGTGCCGATGACGATATCCACCTCGCCGGTTTGCAGCCTGCGTATCACGTCTGCCTGCTGGCGGGGGGTGCGAAAGCGGGAAAGCAGCTCCACCGTAACCGGGTAGCCCTCCATCCGCCGCTGGAAGGTTTGGTAGTGCTGCCAGGCCAGTATGGTGGTGGGCACCAGCATGGCGCACTGCTTGGAATCCAGCACGCACTTAAAGGCGGCCCGCAGCGCCACCTCGGTTTTGCCAAAGCCCACGTCGCCGCAGAGCAGCCGGTCCATCGGCACCGGCGAAACCATATCGCTCTTAATCTCGCGGATGCAGCGCAGCTGGTCCTCGGTTTCGTTGTACTCAAAGCGGTCCTCAAAATCCCGCTGCCAGTCGCCGTCGGGTGAAAAAGCGAAGCCCTCTATCTGCAGCCGCTTGGCATAAAGGGCTATCAGCTCCTTTGCCATATCCGAAACCGCACGCTTTACCCGCTGGCGGGTTTTGTTCCACTCGCCCGAGTTGAGCCGGCTGAGGCGGATGCCGCTTTCCTCCCGCCCGCCGATGTATTTGGTCACCAAATCCAGCTGGGTGACCGGCACAAAGAGCATGTCGGTGCCGCCGTAGCGGATTTTGATATAGTCCTTGACCACGCCCTGTATCTCTTTTTTAATGATGCCCTCAAAGATGCCGATGCCGTGGGAGATATGCACCACATAATCCCCCGGGGTCAGGTCGGCGATATTGCGGATGCGGTCGCCCCGTTCCTTGCTTTGGGTGCGTACCTTGGTCTTTTTGCGGGCGGCCCCCCTGGTGCCGGTGATGACCGCAAGGCCGATTTGAGGGAACTCAAACCCGGCCGCCAGCCCCCCCTGCGCCACCAGCACCTGCCGGGGCCGGTGCTCCGAAAGGTCGTCGGTGCGCCTTGCGGGCAGGCCGTCCTGCGCAAGGTCGCCGGCCAGCAGGTCGGCTCCCCGGTCGCTGCCCGCCAGCACAATGACGCAGTAGTTTTGGGCAAGGTAGCCCCGCAGCTCCTCCCCCAGCAGCCCGAGGTCGCCCCCCCATACCGAAAGCTGGCGCGCGTCCAGCTCCAGGGTGAGTGCGGGCCTGATATCCGGGTGGCTGCGGGCAAAGCTATCCAGCAGCAGGCTGGGGCGGCGCTCCAACTCCAGCAGCAGACGGGTGTAATCCTCATAAAACCCGGCCCAACCGCCGGGCAGCAGACCTTCCTCCACCAGTTGGGCCACATCCTCCCCCTGCTGGTAGCGCAGGTGAGCCATGGCCTCCTTGACGGCGGCGGGCTCGCAGCAGATGAGCATCTTGCCCTCGGTGTGCTCCAGCAGGGTGGCGGGCGGGTCGTAAAGCAGCGGCAGGTAACGGTCGATGCTGGCCAGCTCAAGGCCGCTTTGCAGCCGCTCCAAATCCCGCTCCATCTGCGCCTTGGCCCGCGCGCCGCGGCTGCCCTGCCCCTCGGGGCGGGCCTGCACCAGTTTTTCCAGCCAGTCGGCACTCTGTGGCAGCACCTCCCGGGCAGGGAAGATAACCGCCTCCTCCAGCACCTCGTCCCGGCGCTGGGTGGTGGTCATAAAGGTAGAAACGCTGTCGATTTCATCCCCCCAAAGCTCTACCCTGCAGGGCTGGGGGCTGTGGGGCGAAAAGAAGTCGATGATGCCGCCCCGCACCGCAAACTGGCCTACGCCCTCCACCTGCTCGCTGCGGCGGTAACCGGCGTCCAGCAGGCTTTGGGTCAGTTTCTGCACCGGCCACTCGTCGCCCGAACGCAGCACAATCAGCCGCTTCCGCAGCAGCGGCAGCGGCATGGTGTGGGCCAGCGCAGCCTCGCAGGAGGCCACCACAAGGTCGCGGCTGCCATCGGCAAGGCTGCCCAGCACCCGCAGGCGGGCGTGCTCATACTCCCGCGAAACCCCCTCCACCTCGCGAAAGGTGAAGTCGCGGGCAGGGTAATGCAGCGCCCGTTCGGCGCCAAAGAGGCTGTTGATATCCTCACAGAGCCGCACCGCCGAGGGCTCGTCGGGGGTGAGCACCACCGCCCCCTTGCTTTGGGTCAGGGCGTAGACGACCCCCGCCTTGTGTATCTGCGAAAGCCCGGCAGCCAAAACAGGAGCCCTTTCGGACTCCATCGTTTGCGCTATGCTGGTCAGTTGTGGCAGCCGAAGCAGCTGCTGATACAGGCCGGTCAAGCCATCACTCCTTGATGTTTCGTGCTGTGCGGGCGGCGGGCGCATGAGCATGGGCAGACGCACCGCTCCCCCGTTCACAGGGGGGCGGCGCCTATCGCAAAGCAGCCGGGGCTGCTCTTTCCATTATCCAGAGGGTTTTACAGCCCTTACCGGTTAAAGAGGTTCATCGCCTGCTCGTTTTGCTCCTGCACCAGCAGCTCCACCGCTTGGGGCAGCTTTTCGAACACCTGCGCCACCTGCGCGGCGTCGTCGCGGGTAAAGCGGCTCAGCACCCAGTCGGCAAGTTCATAATCGGGGTGAGGCTTGCCCCCCACACCAATTTTAATGCGTGGAAAATCGTCGCGGCCCGAAAGGTACAGGATATTCTTGATACCGTTGTGGCCGCCGTCGCTGCCCTTGAGGCGGATGCGCATCCGCCCCGGCTCCAGTGAAACATCGTCAAACAGCACCAGCACCCGGCTCATGGGCAGCTTGTAAAAGCCGGCCGCCTCCACCACCGCCTGACCCGAAAGGTTCATAAAGGTGGAGGGCTTGAGCAGCAGCACCTGCCGCCCGCCGATGACACAGCGGCCGCAAAGGGACTTAAATTTAATTTTATCCACCCGGCAGCCGTATTTCTCTGCCAGATAGTCGACGGCGGCAAAGCCCACATTGTGCCTTGTGCCGTCGTATTTACTGCCCGGATTGCCCAGGCCCACAATCATGTACTCGACAGCGCCCCCCATTGCGGGGCCGCTCATCTTTGCCTTTAGCTTTGCAAACATTCTATCATCCTTTGCCGCGGCAGCGCGTACGCGCGGTGCTTCCCGTCTCCGGCAGGGTTAAGGCAATGCCGCACAATTCTAAGTGCTCTGGCGCATCGGCAAATTTTTCGTCAGCCAAAACAAAAACCACAGGGAATACTGGGTGTATTCACGAGGATTTTTGTGAAGGATTACGGAAAATCCGCAAGCGGCAGGGTGCTTAAGGCGGCAGCCGTGAATTGCGCGGTGTTGCCCTGAAAGCGTCGTTATACAAACAGGGGAGAAACCGGCTTATCCTCATAGATACGGCCGATGGCTTCTGCGAAAACAGGGGCGATGGGCAGCATCTTGATGCGGGCCCGCTCTGCGCCCTCGGGCATGGGGATGGTATCCAGCAGCACCAGCTCTTTGATGGGGCTTTTCTCGATGCGGTCCAGCGCGGGACCGGAAAGCACGCCGTGGGTGGCGCAGGCATACACCTCTTTGGCGCCGCCTTTTTCAATGAGCGCCGAGGCCGCGTTGCACAGGGTGCCGGCGGTGTCAATCATATCGTCCACAATCACAACCCGCTTGCCTTCCACATCGCCGATGATGTTGAGCACCTCGCTGACGTTGGCCTTGGGGCGGCGCTTGTCGATGATGGCGAGGGGCGCGTCGATGCGCTCGGCAAACTTCCGCGAGCGGGTAACCGAGCCAAGGTCGGGCGAAGCCACCACGATATCGTCGCAGCCTTTGAACTTTTCACAGAAGTAAGGGACAAGAATGGGCACGCCCAGCAGATGGTCCACCGGGATGTTGAAGAAGCCCTGAATCTGGGGTGCGTGCAAATCCATGGTAAGTACACGGTCGGCTCCGGCAGTGGTAACCAGGTCGGCAAGGAGCTTTGCAGAAATGGGGTCGCGGGCTTTGGCTTTTCTGTCCTGACGGGCGTAGCCAAAGTAAGGAATAACAGCGGTGATGCGGCCGGCCGACGCGCGCTTAAAGGCGTCCAGCATGATGAGAAGCTCCATAATGTTGTTGTTCACCTGCCCGCAGGTGGACTGCACCACAAAAACATCCGATCCACGCACCGATTCCTCAATCGAAACCGCTATCTCGCCATCCGAAAAGGTTTTGACGGTGCTTTTGCCCAGAGGCAGCCCCAACAGCTTTGCAATGGCTCTTGCCACCTCCGGGTTGGAGTTCGCTGTAAAAATTTTGATATCCTTGCCGTGTAAGTTCATTTTGCCCTATACTCCCCTTCATTATTTACAACGCCCAGTCTGGCAGGCGCAGTGTTACGTAGTTGCTTTGGCCGTCCTTTGCAGGCTACCGCTGCTCCTCTTTCTTCTTCCGCAGCTTTTCCTTCAGCTCGGGCACACGGCCTTCCTTGACCGTTTCGCGGGCCCGGGCGATGACCAGCGCGTCGTCGGGCACGTCGATGGCCACGGTGGAACCCGCGGCGGTATAGGCCCGGTTGCCCACCTTGATGGGGGCCACCAGGTTGGTGTTGCAGCCGATGAAGGCGTCGTCGCCCACCACGGTGCGGTGCTTGGCGTAGCCGTCGTAATTGACCACCACCACCCCGCAGCCAAAGTTGACCCTTGCACCGATATCCGCGTCGCCAATGTAGGTCAGGTGGGCCGACTTGGTGCCCTCGCCCAGATTGGCGTTTTTTATCTCGACAAAATTGCCTATCTTGACCCCTTTGGCCAGATGGCTGCCCGGCCGTACCTGCGAGTAGGGGCCGATTTTGACCTCCTCCTCCAGCACCGACCCGGTGATGTAGGTATCCTTGATGACGCAGCTGTCGCCCAGGGTGGAATCCTCGATGACCGCGCCGGGGCCGATGGTGCAGCCGCTGCCAATGACGGTGTTGCCGATAATCATGCTGCCGGGCAGCACGGTGGTGTCTGTTCCTATCACGGCGCGGGCGTCGATAACCACCCCGTCGTCAAAGGGGATATCCACCCCCTGCTCCATGAGCGCCTCCAGCACACGGCGGCGGGCGATGTCGTTAAGCAGGGCGAGGCCCTTGCGGTCGTTGGCCCCCTGCACCGACTGCTCGTCGGCACAAAGGCAGGCGGCGGCTTTTCCACCCGCCTGACGCACAGCGGCCACAGCATCCGGTAGGTAGTATTCCCCCTGACTGTTGCTGCAGCCTATCCTGTCAAGGGCCTCCAGCAGCGCAGCCGCCTTAAACCAGTAAGCCCCCGAATTAATTTCTTTTATTGCTTTTTGGGCGTCGTCGGCGTCCCGGTGCTCCACAATGGACAGCAGCGCTTCGCCCTGACGGATAATCCGCCCGTAACCGGTGGGGTCGCCCACCTCCGCGGTAATAACGGTAACATCGTTGCCGGCAGCTGTATGCTGCCGGTAAGCTGTGTCAATAATATCGGGGGCGATAAAGGGAGCGTCCCCGTAAAGTATCAGCACGTCCTTTTCACTGTGCTGCCGGATGAAATCTCTGGCGCACATCACTGCATGCCCGGTGCCCAGCCGCTCTGCCTGCAAAGCGGTGTGGCAGCCCTCGGGCAGCATCCGGCGAACCTCTTCACCCCCGGCCCCCACCACAACGCAGGTCTGCCCGATGCCCGCCCCGGTGCAGTTATCCAGCACCCAGCCCAGCATTGGCCGAAACAAAACCCTGCATAACACCTTTGGGGCTTTGGAGCGCATTCTTGTGCCGTCGCCTGCTGCAAGTATGACCGCGCATCTCTCTGACAAGTCGTATCCACCCTTCTGCTTATCTGGCCCTTTGTCACAGTTGTTCCCTAGTATATTTATTATGGCAAGTTTTATCGCCATTTGCAAGCATGGGCAACCACCTTTGTGAATTTTGTGTAAATTATTTGCGCCGGACAAACTTCTTTTTTATTATAGCAATTTTTGCATAGTTCTGATATAATAAACGTTGGTTAAAAATGTTCTCTGTTTCAGAGGCCTAATCCAATTTTAGGAGGTACAAATCATTGAGCACCAAATATGTCTATCTGTTCTCTGAGGGCAACGGTTCAATGCGCGAGCTGCTAGGCGGCAAAGGCGCAAACCTTGCCGAAATGACCGGGCTGGGGATGCCTGTTCCCCAGGGCTTCACCGTTACAACCGAGGCCTGCACCCGCTACTATGACGACGGCAAAAAAATCGCCGACGGAATCGTTGAAGAAATCTTCGCCAACGTAGCCAAGCTGGAGGAGATGTCCGGCAAAAAGCTGGGCGATAAAAGCAACCCCATGCTGGTTTCTGTGCGTTCGGGTTCCCGCGCTTCAATGCCCGGCATGATGGATACCATCCTGAACCTCGGTCTGAACGACGACGTTGTGGAAGGCTTTGCCAAGCTGACCAACAACGAGCGTTTTGCTTATGACTCCTACCGCCGATTCATCCAGATGTTCTCCGACGTGGTTATGGATGTTCCCAAGCACAGCTTTGAGAAAATCATCGACCAGATGAAGGCCGAAAAAGGCGTTAAAATGGATACCGATCTGGACGCCGCCGACCTCAAAGAGATGGTCAAAAAGTTTAAGGCTTACTTTAAAGAGCAGAAGGGCTTTGACTTCCCCTCCGACCCCAAAGAGCAGCTGCTGGAATCGGTCAAGGCTGTTTTCCGCTCCTGGGACAACCCCCGCGCTATCTTCTACAGAAGAATGAACGATATTCCCTCCACCTGGGGCACCGCTGTTAACGTGCAGCTGATGGTGTTCGGCAACACCGGCAACACCTCGGGCACCGGCGTGGCCTTCACCCGCAACCCCTCCACCGGCGAGAACAAGCTGTATGGCGAGTTCCTCATGAACGCGCAGGGCGAGGACGTTGTGGCCGGCATCAGAACCCCCCAGACCATCGACGAGCTCAAGGATGTTATGCCCGCTGTTTACGATGAGTTTGTAACCATCGCCGGCAAGCTGGAGAAGCATTACGCCGATATGCAGGACATGGAGTTTACCATTGAAAACGGCAAGCTCTACATGCTGCAGACCAGAAACGGCAAGAGAACCGCAGCCGCCGCCCTGAAGATTGCCTGCGACCTTGTGGAAGAAGGCATGATTACCAAGGACAAGGCTGTTTTGATGATTGACCCCAAGCAGCTTGACGCTCTGCTGCATCCCCAGTTTGACGCCGCTGCCCTGAAGGCTGCCACCCCCGTCGGCTCCGGCCTGCCTGCATCGCCGGGCGCCGCCTGCGGCCGCGTGGTGTTCACCGCCGACAGCGCCGTTGAGTGGGCTGAAAAAGGCGAGAAGGTTATCCTTGTCCGCCTTGAAACCTCCCCCGAAGACATCGAAGGCATGCACGTTTCGCAGGGTATCCTCACCGTGCGCGGCGGCATGACCAGCCACGCCGCTGTTGTGGCCCGTGGCATGGGCACCTGCTGCGTAGCCGGCTGCGGCGACATCTCGATGCATGACGACAAGGGCTACTTCGAGCTGGGCGGCAAAAAGATTAACGAGGGCGACTACATCTCGCTGGATGGCTCCACCGGTAAAATCTACGGCGAGGCAATCCCCACCGTTGACGCTTCTATTTCCGGCTACTTCGACACCCTCATCGGCTGGGCCGACGAGTTCAGAACCATGAAGGTACGCACCAATGCCGACACACCCAAGGATGCCGCGCAGGCTGTTTCCTTCGGCGCAGAAGGCATCGGCCTCTGCCGCACCGAGCACATGTTCTTTGAGGGCGACAGAATTGCCGCCATGCGCGAGATGATTATCTCGGACAACGAGGCACAGCGCCGCAAGGCTCTTGAGAAGCTGCTGCCGATGCAGCGCGGCGACTTTGAGGGCATCTACGAGGCAATGCAGGGCCGGCCGGTTACCATCCGGTACCTCGACCCCCCGCTGCATGAGTTCCTGCCCACCAACGAGGCCGACATTGCCGCTCTTGCCAAAGAGATGGGCATCGAGATTGACCACATTAAGAATGTCATCACCTCGCTGCATGAGTTTAACCCCATGATGGGCCACCGCGGCTGCCGTCTGGCTGTTTCCTACCCCGAAATTGCCGAAATGCAGACCAGAGCGGTTATTGAGGCTGCCATCAATGTTGCTAAGAAGCACCCCGAGTGGAATCTGGTTCCCGAAATCATGATTCCGCTGGTTGGCGAAATCAAAGAGCTTGCTTATGTAAAGAGCATCGTGGTCAAGACCGCCGATGAAATCATCGCCGCTTCGGGCTCCAACCTCAAGTATCTGGTTGGCACCATGATCGAGATTCCCCGCGCAACCATCACCGCCGACGAGATTGCTGCCGAGGCCGACTTCTTCTCCTTCGGCACCAACGACCTGACCCAGATGACCTTCGGCTTCAGCCGTGACGACGCGGGCGGCTTCCTCGAGTCTTACTACGACAAGAAAATTTACGAGCAGGATCCCTTTGCCCGTCTGGACCAGAAGGGCGTAGGCAAGCTGGTTGAGATGGCCACCAAGCTGGGCCGCACCACCAAGCCCAACCTGAAGGTTGGCGTTTGCGGCGAGCACGGCGGCGACCCCTCCTCGGTTGAGTTCTTCCACAAGACCGGGCTGGATTATGTCTCCTGCTCCCCCTTCCGCGTGCCTATCGCACGTCTGGCCGCTGCTCAGGCTGCGCTTAAGTACAGCAAGTAAACCCATTTTATAGCTTTTATGCACAGGGGCCGGTTCAACTGAACCGGCCCCATCTTTTTTGCTTTTTTAACAACCCGGCAGGCCGCCCTCTCCCCTGTTTTGCAGGCACACCCAAAATCCGCCGCAACTTTGCTTTGCGGCCTAAAAGGGGGCGGTTTCACAGCCCCCCGCATGATGTACTCCTGTCGCTTTGGCTACAGGTCAGGTTTCATCCTTCTTTATTTTAAACAGCAGCCTGAGAAGGCCCGAGAGAAAGCGGGGGCTTTTTATGACAACAATTTTCACGGTCGGCACCACCTTATCCAGATTATTGCCCGCAGCAGAGAAGCAGCCACCGCCGCGATTGGGCGGTTCTTGTTACAGGGCTTGCTGTATTATACGCAAGCTGCGCTTTTTTGGTTAAAATCTGGGGGAAGGGTGCGGCAAAAAGCCGCTTTTGGGCGGCAATCGCCCTTTTGCCCGGCGATGCGCCCCCTTCGGCGGCTGCTATAAGGGCTTTTGCACCGTTGCCCCGCTGTGTTAAACTAAAAAGAAACAAAAACAGAAAAGTTGAAGCAAAAAGCCCGGCCTTCTCGTTTTAATTTACAGGACAGCAAAAAGGTGGTGGTGGGTATCGTCGGTGCAGGCTTATTTGAGGGTTACATACGTGATTATGGCAACCTCATATTCTCTATCTGTTACTCGATGACCGGCGACTACTTTGACGCCGAAGACCTTGCACAGGAAACCTTTCTTGCCGCCTACCGAAGCTACGACAGCTTTGACGGAAAAAACCTGAAGGCCTGGCTCACCACCATCGCCGCCAACAAATGCCGGGATTACCTCAAGCACACCGCCCGGCGCTCCACCCCGGTGGAGGATGTTTTTTTTGACAGTCTGGCCGACCCCGCCCCGCCCACCGAGGAGCAGGTGCTGGCCAGCGACGCCGACCGGCGGCTGCGGCTGCTGTGCGACCGGCTAAAAGAACCTTACCGAACGGTGTCGCTGGGTCATTTCTGCGAGGGACAAACGGTCGCCGAAATGGCAGAAGCCACCGGGCAGAACCTGCGCACCCTGCAAACCCGGCTTTACCGCGCCAAGGGGATGCTGAAAAAGCTTTGGAAGGAGGAGTATCGATGAGCACACCGCTGTTTGACCCAACCGGACACCTGCTGCCCCATATAATCCAGCAGCTGGGTGGCGGCAATCTGCCGGCAGAAACGCGCCTGGCCGCGCTGGAGCATCTGGCCGGCTGCCCCCACTGCGCCCTCGCCTTGAGCCAGGCCATTGAAGCGCAGCCCCTCGTCAGAACCTCCCCCGGCTTTGCCCAAAGCACGCTGGAAAAGCTGCAGCAGCAGCCCCAGCGGCAGCAACGGCAGCGGCCCCCCGCCCCCCGCCGGAACAGCCTCGGCTTCTGGGCCTACACCCTGCGGGTGACCGCCGCCGTGTGCGCCGCGCTCATCCTCACCTTCAGCATCGACCTCTCGGGGCAGCCCGGGGAACGCACCCCCCTCCTGCCCACCCTGACCTTTTCCGAAGCGATTGGCGACAGCCTGAAACACCTGTCTGAAAGATTATTTAGTACGGAGGTTGCAAACCATGATTAGAAAACGCAGCACTTTCTGGACAGTGCTCTTCTCCTTTTTCCCCGGTGCGGGGCATATGTTTATGGGGTTTATGAAGCAGGGGCTTTCGCTGATGGCAGCGGCGCTGGGGTTGATACTTGTGTCCTTCTCTCTGAGGGTGGAGCCGCTGCTGGTCATGATGCCGCTGATTTGGTTCTACTCCTTCTTTGACGCGCTCAATAAATCCTCTTTGCCCGACGAAGACTTTTACACCCTGGAGGACAGCTTCATGTTTTCGTTGGATAAGCTGGCCCATTCCGATTGGTCGTTTTTGCGCAGCCACCAGAGATTTATCGGCTGGTTGGCGGTGGTCATCGGCTCCAGCATGGTGCTTAGCAACCTGTGGTATCTGTTCAGCGAATACTTTCCCGAATACCAGCGAATTGTCTGGCGGCTGGGCGACAGCCTGCCCCGGATGCTGATCAGCCTGTTCATCATCGCCCTTGGGGTGCGCCTGATTATGGGCAAGCGCAGAGAAACCGCCGCGCTGCCCCCGCACACCGGGGAGGCCGCTGCCGATGAATAAGACTGCTAAAATCATCTTGGCGGGGGCTGTGCTCTCCCTTCTGCTGGGGCTTTGGGCCCTGAGCAGAAGGCGGACAGCCTCTGCCCGGTCCAAACAAGCCACAAAGGAGGAAGGCCGCTATGAATAGCCCCCGCAGAGTGGGTACCGTAACCCTCGGCGCTTTTCTGGTGATTGCCGGTGTACTGTTTCTCATCAACCAGTTTACCAATTTCATCGGCTACCGTCTGCTGCTTGCCCTCTGGCCCGGCGTTTTAATCCTGCTGGGGATCGAGATTTTAATCTTCTGCTTCTTCAACAAGGAGGAGCGCCTGCGCTACGACGGCGGCGCCATCTTTATCATCATGATGCTCAGCCTTTTTGCGGCGGGCATGGCCTGCATCGAGTTTTTCATCCTCAACGCAGAAACTCTTCTGGGGCAGGCCGGCAGGTGGGCACGGTACCTTTGGTAGCATTTTTTTATCTGGCAGCGCAGTAAAGGGGCGGCTTTTCCCCACTGTTAAAGTAGAAGGAGGGGTTAAAATGGCAGGTACTTTGGGTTTTTACTTTGAAAATTGCAGGCTGAAGGGCAGCAGTAAGCCTTCGTTGGGCGATTACTCCTGGTGGCTGGTTGCGGTGCGGCACATCTCCGCCCACGCCACAAGCTTTGAGATTCGCTGCTGGCCTGACGAGCCGGAGGCCATCGAAACCGGCCGCCGCTTTGGCACACAGGTGGAAAACACCGAAACCCAGGAGCTGGTCTTCAAGGGCCCGATGACCGAGGAGTTTCAGCGGCTGCTGTTTACCCGGTATCTCTGCTCCGGCTGCCTGCGGTGGTTTACCCTGAACCTGTACCGGGGTGAAACCATGCTGTTCTCCAGCGAGCATTATGGCTCCGAGATGTATCTGCACAACCTGACCGAGGAGCAGCTGCCGCGGCTGCGGGCGCTTTCCCGGCGGTATCCCGCCATTGCGCAGGTGAATGTCTACTAGTCCTGCCTCAACAGACGCTCGCCGCTTTGTACATCGGTTTCATCAGGGACAGGTTGTTGCTTTCCCCACAACATAAAAAGCCCTCCCTGCCCGCAAGCCTGCAGCCTGCGGCGGGGAGGGTTTCTCGGTTTTTAGGGGTTTCTTTGCTTTTTAGAATTTCTGCACGATGTACACCCCTGCCACCAGCAGGATGACCCCCAGCGCCCGCAAGGGGTTCAGGGCTCTCACCGCGTTGCCGAACATGCCGAAATGGTCCAGCAAAACCGAAAGCAGCACCTGCCCGCAGATGACCAGACTGAACATATTGGCAAAGCCGATTTTGGGAGTGGCAAAGATGGTGGTGAAGAGGTAAAACGCGCCGAACAGCCCGCCGGTCAGCATCCACCAGCGCAGATCGCTAAAGGGGTTCTCTTTGAGCGAGGCGCCGCCTGCCAGAGTCAACAGAAACACAACGGTCAGGGTCAGCGCACCGGTAACAAAGCTGATGAGCGACGCCAGCACCGGGCTGCCGATTTTTTCTCTGAGCTGGCCGTTGATGCCTACCTGAAAGGTCAGGGCAAGACCGGATAAAAAGGAAAGCACGTAATAAAACAGCGACACTTTGAAAGGCCTCCTTGCAGATGCAGAAGATTGATATGACCATATAATATCACAGATGCAGCCGATTGTCGCGGGTGATTTTCGGCGTCGGGGCGGTTTGCCGCCGCTATGAACGCTGTAGGGGCGGATAGCATCCGCCCGCTCCCCTGCCCCGCCAGCCTGCGTCCCCGGCGGGGCAAGGGGGGGGGGCTTCAGGCCAACTTAACCCAAAGTGGTATGTCCTATTGCTGTTGCAGGAACGTTTTAGTCGTTGAAAATGCTATCCACGTCTCTTGTAACTTCCATTGTCAGCAGCATTCCCAAAGAGAACGCATAGGAGAAAAGGTTGTCTTCCCCGGCTGTGGAAAGTTCCATGTGCAGGCAGGATAATTCTTGAAACCGCTGGCAATCTTCCAGCGACATTTTCGCCATGAAATACCGTTCCTCGTCCTCTATCCTGCGGAGCAGTTCATGTTGTTGTTTGCTTTGCGGGTTGCGGCGTTCCCACGGGATAATATCGCCGCTGTACAGGCCACGCAGAATACTTTTCATGTCAGCAGCCCTCCCCTCCGGCAATCAGTTCTCCGCCTGTTACAAAGGCTTCCGCCGTCATTGTCAGCCCCAGCTTGAAACCGTAAATCAGGTTACCGACCGCTGTAAGCTGGTTAACCTCGTCTTGTGCTTCCATATACTTTTGAAAGAGGATTTTTTCGTCCTCACTCAGCCTTGTAAGGAGTTTTTCCTCATTGTCGGACAAGGCCCGCATGGCCTCGCCATATCGGGAATTACGCTTGAAAAACTGTACTTCGGGCGATATGTTTCCGTAGGCAAATTCTTCTAAAATGCTATTCATAAAAATTGTCCTTTCATTGTTGTCTCCCAACAATGCCTTGAAAGGAATGATGGCGCATGATATAATATTTACGCCGCATTTGCTTTCGGGCATCTGTTGGGGTGAGGAAGTGGCGTGTGACTTTTGCGAGAAGCCGCCGCTTCCTTCTATTTTTTTGTGATGTCAGGCTCCAACCTTCTGATACCGTCACGAACGCCCTCGGCCTTTGATTTTCCTTTTTCCTCACAATAATCATTGAGGATTTTATAGGTATCATCATCAATGCGGGCCTTGATTTCATGGCGTTTCGGATTGTCAGTTGGTCGCCCCATCTTTTTCTTTGGCGGCAGATAAAACACCTCCTTACTTATGTGCCCCAAATATAGCATAAACTAATGGGGAACATAAGTCAATTATATTTTAGGCGTCTTAAAAATTCGTTATGCTTTGATACGGCATTTCGAGTATGTCCACTTCGGGGCAAGTTCGAGGTATTATTATAAAAAGTACCTCTTTGAAAACCCCGCCGCGCGCGTCATGGCTTTGCTCTCCCCCCTCTCATTGTTGTTTCCCCAACGACGCCTTGAAAGGAATAACGGCGCATGATATAATATTTACGCCGCATTTGCTTTCGGGCATCTGTTGGGGTGAGGAAGTGGCGGGAAACTTTGACGAGTGTAACGCCGCTTCCTTTCATTTTTGTTTGAGGCACTTAATACCGTCTCGTGCACCCTCTGGCCTTGTCTTTCCAGCACGTTTACAGTAATCGTCGAGGATTTTCAAATCCGCATCACTTAAACGCAAATGGAGTTTATTAGGCTTTGGTTCATCCGTCGGTCTGCCCATTTTTTTAGCGGCCATAATTCACCTCCTACTTTTGCCACCAAAACTACATTAAGACTTTGGGTGGCAAAAGTCAAGATTCTATTTGGCGTTGATAAAATTTTGCATATGTCTATACACAAAGTTCGCAGATTCCCATTTCGGGACAAGTTCGAAGTATTATTATAAAGAGCACCTCTTTGAAAACCCCGCCGCGCGTATCATGGCTTTGCTCTACCTCCTCTCATCGTTGTTTCCCCAACGACACCTTGAAAGGAATAATGGCGCATGATATAATATTTACGCCGCATTTGCTTTCGGGCATCTGTTGGTGTGGGAAGTGGCGGGATAACTTTGATGAGTGTTACGCCGCTTCCCTTCATTTTTTCAGGCTGTCATGCACCATGTCAATTCCCTTACGGACAACTTCTGAACGGGTAGCATCAAGTGTTTGTGTGCATTCTTCCAATTTCTCTTTCGTTTCTTTATCTACCCTTACAAAAATTCTGTCTTTCTTAGAATCGTCCGATGGTGGACGGCCAAGTTTTTTTTGCGCCATTTGTTCACCCCTTTCTTGTGCGCACATTAATTATATTGTTGTTCGCACAAAAAGTCAATAGTACGGTATCATTGTTTTATGCAGAAAGAAATAATGAATGTTGTTGGCTTCGGGACAAGTTCGAGGTGGCATGTCCTGTTCGCAGTGTATAAGCTCTATCGGGGGGCCTTATGGAAAATAAATTGAAGCAAGATGTTCCTATCGGGCACAACTTGAAAAAATTCAGGCAAAAAGCCGGATTATTACAAGAAAGTGTTGCCGCCAAACTGCAAACTATGGGGCTGGATATTCATCAAAAAATCATTTCTGAAATGGAATTGGGAACGTATAGTATCCGTATCAGCGTTTTGCTTGCATTGGCTGAACTGTACAATACGCCTATTCAAGATTTTTTCGCTGATTTAGACCGCTACGGGTAAACAGCTCTCGACGGGACGATAGGCGGGGTTCATATACGCTACACTTTGCTTCGCAAAGTCGTATGCCAAAGGGTGCCCCTTTGGCAGCCCTGCCGAGCATGTTATGGCTTTGCTATTTCCACGCAACGTAAAAGACGGACTATCAGCTTCGCGCCGATAGTCCGTCTTTTGTTGTCACATTCTGCTTGCCGACTGCCAATCTGAAGGTTCTGCAATACCTTCTTAGTGGGTACCAGCGACAGGCCGCTCTCTTAGCTCCCCAGCTTTTTGCCCAGCGGGGTATTGCGCAGCGCTTTTTCAACCGCCAGCCCAAGGGGTACCGCCACTGCCACAGCGATAACGGCGTTGGTGAGCGAAGCCACGCTCTTTAGCCCAACATCGGCCAGAGCGGTGGCAAGCTCCACCTTTTTAAACCACAGGCCGCTCAAAAAGCTTTTGCCCAGATAGAGCACCACATAGGTCAGCGCGCCGGTTACCGACCCGATGGTATTAAAGCGCAGCACACGGCCCTTGCGCCCCCCTGTGTGGGATATCTGCCCGGCCAAAAAGCCCATGGTAAATTTAAACACCAGTGTAAAAGGCGCTGATGAAATATACAAAGGGTTGAATAAATCGAAGAAAGCGGAGCCGATACCGGCGGCAAGGCCGCCTTTCCACCCGCCAAGCAGCAGGCCGGAAAGCAGGCAAAAGACGTTGCCCAGATGGATGCGGGTGTTGTCGATGGCGGTGGGAATGGGGATGCTCAGATGCGAGGACACAAAGACCAGCGCAGCCATCAGGCCGACGGCGGTAATTTCATAAATAGAGATGGATTTTGTTTTCATAACAGCAGCTCCCTTTCGGCATGGTGGACTGGAGGCGGCCCGCAGCCTGCCCCCGCCAACCCGCAGGGGGTTAAAGGGGCTGGTAGCCTCGGGGCACCTCTTTGTGGGTGAGCCACTCCAGCGTGCGCTCCAGCATAACGCCTTCGCGGGGGTCGGTGGAGTAGCCAAAGGTGGTTTTGATGGTCAGTTCGACATAGCGGGTGGCTCTTTCCATCGCCATGGGCAGGCTGTCGCCGGTAATCAGCGAGCCGGTGAGCACCGCCGCAAAAATATCGCCTGTGCCGGGGTAGTTTGCGGGGATAAGGTCGGCCGTCGTCTTCCAGTAGGCGTTGTGACTGCGGTCATAGCCGATGTTGCCATATTCGCCGGTGGCCAGCGTGACGCCGGTGACCACCACCCGCTGGGGGCCGCGCTCGCCCAAACGGGCCAGCATGCTCTTGGCCTGGGTGGCGGTGAGGGGTACAGGGCTGTACTCGCTGCCCAGCAGAATGCAGGCCTCGGTGAGGTTGGGGGTAATGACATTGGCGTGAGAAACCATCTCGGCCATGCGGCTGCGCATATCGGCGGTAATGGTGCGGTAGGGCTTGCCATGGTCGCCCATCACCGGGTCAACCACCGCCAATGCCTGCGGATAGGCTGAGAAAAACTCAACGCAGTGGTCTATCTGGCTGGCGGAGCTGAGAAAACCGCTGTAGATGCATTCAAACTCGATGCCCAGGCGCTGATAATGGGCAAGCGCCGGGTTGATGTACTCGGTCATATCCCGCAGCACCACCTCGCCAAACCCGCCGGTATGGCTCGAAAGCACCGCCGTGGGCACCGGGCAGACCTGCACCCCCATAGCCGAAAGCACCGGCAATATCACGCTGAGCGAACACCGTCCAAAACCCGACAGGTCGTGTATGGCGGCCACCCTCTGGGGACGCTCCCTCATGTTCTTCCCTCCAAGTAAATTATATGTTGGGTCAGGCTGCCCTTTCAAACCGAAAAAAGATGCCTTGTACCATTAGAAATTTATAAATTTTGCACAATTCAAAAAGCAACTGAGCACCAATTTAATTACAAAATAAACATAGATAATTCGCGTGAAAACATACGCAAAATTGGTAAAATGCAGATTGCACAAACCAGCGCCTTTGCAAGGCTATTCTGTTGTGGATTAAGTAGAAACAAAGTGATTACCAAAAAGTTCACCTGTTAAGCGCGGCGCCAATCGGACACAATAATATTGCGATTAAATTGAAAAGGAGAATGCAATATGAACAGAGGTTCCAATTGGGGCACCGCGCTCGGCATCGCCGTTACCGTCGCTCTTGGCGCCACCGCATATATGATGAACAGCCGCTCGATGCGCAGCCAGCGCAGAGCAATCCGCAAAACTGCCAACAAGGCGGCGGGGGTCATCAGCGACGTGGTGGATAACATCTCGAGCATGGTTCGCTAAATAAAAGAAGCAGTCAGGGCGCCGCAATGCAGCGCCCTGTCTTATTGTGGTAAAAACGCATTGAAGAAAAGCCGCTTTGTTTGGCAGGGCCGGTTTTCTTTCCTTTTATTATCTATGCCGATGATGGCTTTATGGTGCGTTCACAGGCTTTACGCCTTGCCGCTCAGCCGCTCCCGGGCCTGCTGGATGAGGTTTTTATCGTTGGCAAAGGGCACCATCCGATGGGCCTCGTCGATATCCACCCAGCGCAGCTCGCTGATTTCTTCCTCCTGCCGCCGAACGTCGCCGCTGACCGCCCGGCCCAAAAAGTAAACCACCTGTTTTTTGATATATGGCTTTGGGAAATACTCCACGCTCTGGCGAAAGCCCTCCGCCAGCTCTATCTCAAGGCCGGTTTCTTCGCGCACCTCGCGCAGGGCGGTTTGCTCTTCATTCTCGCCGGATTCCACATGCCCTTTGGGAAAAGACCAATGCCCGCCAAAGCGGTGCCGTATGAGTAGCAGCTCCAGTTTGCCGCCGTGGCTGCGGTAAACCAGCGCGCCGCAGGATTTTTCTCTTCTCATATCACAAGCTCGCTCCTGTATCCTTCATTATAGGCTGCACCCCAAAGGATATACCGCGCAAGCGTGGGCAAGCCGGGGTATGCCAGTCGCATTCCCCAAGCCGCCTTGCCTTTCATTCGGTTACCCCAAAGGCCGTTTCCGCTTCGGCCCCGGTACAGTTCGGCCGTCGCCGGCCGGATATTACTGTACTAATATAACATTTTATCGGCTTTTATTAAAGTACCGCCGTGGCATTATTTTTATGCGCTTTTGTCCGGCAGGCGGCATGACGCGGGCAATTGACAAAACCCGCCCGCCATTGTAAAATTATCTAGCTGCCCTTCTCCGGTTGTCGGGCGGTACAACAAATTGATATAGTTGTCTCCGTAGCTCAGCAGGATAGAGCGTCCGCCTCCTAAGCGGAAGGCCGTGAGTTCGAATCTCGCCGGGGACGCCAAAAATCCCCGGAACCGTTGGTTCCGGGGATTTTTTCATAGGGGCGCTGTCCCCTCTTGACGTCGGTTTTCTCCGCTCCGTTCTAAAAACCTCCTGTCACCCCCGAAGGGGAAAGTGGTCGATGGCATTCGCCCGACCGCTGGGACGACCGCCCAAGCCTTCAATCGGATTAAAACAAAGGATATGTTAAAATCTTTTTTCCATCATAACCACAGAAAGACATAGTATTTCCGCCAAGGAGATGGTATGTCTTTTTTATATGAGGATGTGCTATAATGAGTTTAAAGCTTGTTATATCGTATAATAAAGCAAAAATTTGCCGTTGCATATTCTAATGTATGAAGAGACAGGAGCGACCAGGATGGATAAGGATGATAAAACCAATCATAAAGACCTGCAGGAGGATACCCCTGTATTGGACGATGAAAAGACAGATATAAGCGAGAAAGATGAAACAGATTACACAGGCGTTTTTCTTTCTATAGGCGCCGGGCTGGGTGTTTCATTTGGAGCCGTCTTTGATAATTTAGCCATGGGTATTGTGATTGGTACTGCACTTGGTTTAATGATTGGTGCAGTTGTCAATTCTATCAACGCGAAAAAGTAGAGATCACAGAGCGACAGTAAAAGCAGCAAGAGCGGACAAGCTTCTAATTTGCCGGTCAGGCTATCAGCGATATACCCTGCCACTCTGAAAACCTCTTTCGTACTGTTAACGCGATGAAAAGCATGGCTTCTCCAAAGGGCAGGGTTCCCCGCCTAAAACAAAAGCCCGGCAAGCCCGTATCCGTTTCATTACGACACCCCGCAGCTTCTATGCAGGAGCATGCGGGGTGTTTATAATTCTATCTTTCTAACCTTTGCCGTTGCACAGAACGGTAAAATCAACATATTCCCATTCATTTTTTGTGCAATATTTGTTGAATTTTGTCTAATTTTGTGGTAAAATAATCCATGTAAAAGAATGTAAATATAGATTATACGGAAATGGGAGAAGTCAGGGGAAATTGGGGAATGGAAAGCAGAATGGTTATACTGTGCTGCGCAAGGGCCAAGTGGACGGTGTATTAGAAAGAAAAAAGATGTGGCTGGTTCAAAAAACATTTCAAAGTCATAGAATACGGGGAAAAGCCGGGTAAAAATCCGGCTTTTGTATTAAGGCTGCACACCGACAGGCATATTCCTCCCCATCAAAAATGGAGGAAGCAAAATGCGAAAAAGACCCAAACCACGGCAGAGCTATTATTTCTCGGAAAAACTAAAGCATCAACTGGACCAGATATCCCGCCACCCGTTAACCATCGTGGAGGCGCCCTCCGGCTTCGGAAAAACAACCGCCATCCGGGAGTATTTAAAGGAAAACATCTCCCACGACGCCCGCGAATACTGGTACACCTGCCTGGGCGAGTCGGCCTCCATCGCATGGATGGGCATCTGCGATTTGCTGTCCCACGCCAACGAAATGGTGGCCGACAACCTGCGAAACCTGAAGATGCCTACCATGGACACCCTGTTTTACATGGCGTCCTATCTCAGGGATGTGCCCTGCCAGACAGAAACCTATCTGGTCATCGATAATTACCAGCTTGTCAACTGCGACGTTCCACAGGAGCTAATCAGCGTTTTTGCGATGCATGGCAACCCAAAGCTGCACATGATATTCATCACCCAGCAGATAAAGGCCCAGCAGCAGCTTTCTATACACAGCAATATCCATACCATCAATTCCTCCGCCTTTTTCTTTGACAAGGAGGGCACCGCCAAGCTGTTTCGGATGGAGGGCATCCATCTCACCGACGAGCAGGTCGAAAAGATATATATTATCGCCGAGGGCTGGGTGCCGGCCATCCGGCTGCAGATTATCCACTATAAAGAGAGCGGCTTGCTGGATTATACCGCGGATATCGAGCATCTGGTGGAAACCGCCATCTGGAACCGGCTCACGCTCGAGGAAAAAGATTTTCTTCTGTCGGTATCGGTTATCAAAAGCTTTACAACCCGTCAGGCCGCCATCATGATGGGCAAAGAAACGCTGCCCGAAAATATCAAAAGCCTGTTAAAATTCAACGACTTTATCCGCTATATCCCGGACCAGCGCCAGTACAGCATCCACAGCATCCTGCGGGATTATCTGCTGGGCCGCTTCTGCCACGACCAACCGGCGGATTTTCAAAACCAGATATTCCGCAAGGCCGGGTACGCCTGCGCCGCCATCGCGGAGTACTGCCCTGCCGCCCACTTTTTTTATAAGGTAAAGGATTTCGACGCTATTCTTTCCCTCCCCTTCACCTGTGAATATTTTGACAACTACAAAGATAAATATGAACCGGAGTTTGTTGAAACAATGATGAACGAATGCCCTGAAGCAACGGCGCGCAAATACCCCTTTGCCCTGACGGTTCTGGGGTATCAGGCTTTTGGCTGTGGGCAGCTGGGGGTATATCAAAAAATATGCCAACTGCTGGCGTCGATTGTCAGTGCCGGAGAGGAGTTCCCCCCGGGGGAGCTGCGCAGGATAAAGGGAGAGTATACCCTGCTGGCGTCGATGGGCGACTTCAACGATATCGCCAGGCTGAAGGAGAGCCAACGGGCCGCGTGGGAGATTTTGGGCCAGCCTTCCGAAATTATTAAGAGCAGCACCATGTGGGGGTATGCCACCACCTCGGTGCTGGATATACTTTGGCGCGAGCCCGGCAGGCTGGAGTATGCGATGCGGCAGATGGACGAGATGTCGGCTGTTCACCGTCAGCTGACCCAGGGGCAGGGCGCCGGCGCCAGAAATGTGTTGCGGGCCGAAGCGATGCTCATGCGGGGCGATGATAACGAGGCTGAAATCATGTGCCACAAAGCCCTTTATGACGCCCGCAGCTTTCAGCAGACCGGCATCTGCCTCTGCGCGGAGCTGACCCTCGCCCGCATCGCCATTCTGCGGGGGGATGTGGGTGGCTATTTTACCGCGATAAAGAATATTCAAAGCTGCGCAAAGGAAACGCCCAAGCTGTATGTGCTGCGCATTGTGGAGCATTGCATGTCGATTATCAGCCTGCTGCTGGGGCTCAAGGATTATGTCTCACCATGGTTTTACGATATGGAAACCATAAAAAAAGCGCTGCATGTCCCGGTGGTGCCTCTGGCGCAAATCCTTCATCTGCGGCTTTTGCTGATGGATAAGCGTTACAACGAGTTTTACGGGGCCTGCCAGCTTGCTCTCGACGCCTCCAAAAATCCCACCGGGAACATCCGGTATATGATGCCCCAGCTATACCAGCTCATCTTTCTTGCCATTGCCAAGCACAACAACGGCAAAACCCTTGAAGCACAGGCTTATCTCAAGGAGGCGCTGGAGATTGCGCTGCCGGACCAAATTTACCTCCCCTTTGCCCAGCAGGACGGCATCGAAGCCCTCCTCTCTGAACTAACCGAAAACGCCTTCTGCGGTGCTTCTTGCTCTTTCGTATCCCTACACGAAAAACCTCACAAAGCCCCTGATATACCCCTCTCAGGGGCTGTGACGGCCCTTTCCCAGGCCCAACCCTCGGGGGGGCCTCTCTGCCTTGCTGGCGCTGTGCAGGCGCCAGCACAAGGGAGCAAGCATCATCAGAAAAGCTGTCCTTCAGGATAAATCCCCCCTGACGCCGCGGGAAAGAGAAATTGCCCTGCTGGCCCAAAACCGGTTAAGCGCCAAAGAAATCGCCAGCGAGTTGTACATTTCTGAGATGACTGTCAGAACAACCCTCAGGAGTGTGTACAGTAAGCTGGATATCCACTCCAAAGCCGAGCTCATCCATAAAAAATTTTAAAAAACTTGTCGAAAAAAGTCGATTTACCACATAATTGGGTATGAACATAAAAGTAATCTGCTGTATCCTTTGGGCAGCGGATTATTTTTATGTTTTTTTATGCCAGAAATTTTTGTCTTTATTATCACAAAGTGAGGGAGGAAGCGAATCCAGCAATGAATTTGCAATCAGATCGATGCCGGATGTATTCATCATATACGAAACCACGCAGAACATTGAGCAGCTTGAAAAATCGGTACTGACCGGCGAAAAAGCCAGCCGCCGCGCAGGCGCGGTGTGGCGGCCAAAAACAGTACGGGGCGGTCATCTTTTTTGAGGACGGCAGCATCAGCTCAATCCTGAATATCGGCGGCTTACTGAATCTATAAAGCTTGGTTTCTGATAAACGCAATGAAAATGAAGGAGGCTGACAAAATGGAACAGGCAAATTTGATGAACCTGACAAAGCTGGAGGATGAGGACACCCTGAAAGGAAGATACCTGATTTTCACCATGGGCGACGAGCTGTATGGCATGGAGATACGGTATATCACCGAAATTATCGGGATCCAGCCCATTACCGAGGTTCCCGAGATGCCGGAGTTTATAAAGGGCGTTACCAACCTGCGCGGCAAAATCATTCCCATCATGGACGCCCGGCTGCGGTTTAAAAAGGCGGTGCGGGAATATGACGACCGAACCTGCATCATCGTGCTGGACACCAACGATATCTCCATCGGCCTGATTGTAGACAGCGTTTCAGAGGTGCTGACCATGGACGACGAGGACATCGCCCCGCCCCCGGAGATTGGCGCAAAAGGGCGCAAATACATCAAGGGCATCGGGAAATCCGGGGGCAACGTCAAGCTGCTGCTGGACTGCCAGAGGCTGCTGACCGACGACGAGATGGATACGCTGGGCTCAATGGAATAGCCTTGAGTTGGATAGGTTTCAAACGCGGCTTGAAGGAGTGCCTGCAGGCCGAAAATGTGAACGGGCATCGCCCCCCGGCGGACGTTCCGTTCGGCTCGGCGGCAAAGGAAGCGGGCGGCGGTAGCATCGGGCAGCACCAAGCGTCCCCGGCGGTATACCGCCATACCCAAGGCGGCCTCTGGGCCGCGCCGGGGAGCATTCCCCAGATATTGACTAATTTTCTGAAACAGGTGGTTGTAATGGAGCTCATAGTAGGCATGGGAGAATATATCGTAACCAATCAGGAGGAGGACATTATAAGAACCTACGCACTGGCTTCCTGCGTGGCGGTAACGGTTTACAGCCCGCTGAGAAAAGCGGCGGGGATGATTCATGTGGTTCTCCCCTCCCCGCTGGAAACAATGAGCTCCGCAAACCGCCCGGCTTATTTCGCAGTCACCGGCGTCCCTCTGCTGATTAATACAGTATGCCAAAAATACGGCTGTTCAAGGCGGGAGCTGGATGTTCAGATGTTTGGCGGGGCGGATTCCGCTCTGAATCAGGACATTTTCAGGATAGGCAGAAAGAACATCAACGCCGTTAAAGATACCTTGCGAAGCATGGGGCTCACCATTAAAAGGGCCGATTTGCGGGGGCATGAAAGCAGAACGCTCGAGATGGATGTAAAAACCGGAGCGGTAAAGATTTCGCGCCTGCCGATATAAGCCGTCTGAAAGGATGATGAAGCTTGAAGATAAAAAGAAGACAAGAAACCGTATGGGCGCCTGCCCGGAGAGAAGCCGCAGGCGCCGCCCGTATCCCCGAGAGCATGCAGGAAGCCGGCTATTTTAAAAGCGTGCGCGCACTGCCCAACTACCGGCTCGAGGTTATTATGGAAACCGGCACCGTCATTCATTTTGACTTTCACTCCCGGCTGAACACGGCCCGCTTTGGCAGGCTGCTGGACAAAGAGCTGTTCGGCAACGTGCGCACCGACGGAGATTATCTGATTTTTGAGAAGGCAGGCAAAATGCCGGTTAAAATAACCGCCTCGGAGTTTATGGACCTTGTTTTAATTGACCGTAGAAGATAGCGGCGGCCAATATGATCAGGATAGAAATAAGAGAAACGCAAAATAAACAGGAGGGTAAATCGCATGAAAAACTTAACCATCAGCAAGAAGCTCATCGTCGGATTTGGCATCGTACTTTTTTTATGGTACTATCCGCCGCGCTGGCGCTATACAGCATCAGCAACATCGGCCAGCAGATTAGCCTGTACGGAAACTACACCGTCCCCAATGCGGAGCATGTCAGAAGCATGCAGGTCGATATGAAGAGCATTCTTCACAACCTGCTGGGAGCGCTTACATCCGACAACGCCCAGACCTCTCAAGAGCTTCTGAACGAGGCCAGCAAGTATGGCAAGTCGGTAGTCGCCGCGCTGGACGCATATAAAGCAAACCAGCGCAATCAGGACCGGGACGCGGATATTGAACATTTCAGAACCGTCATTACCGAAGCGGCGGCCACGCGGGTGGAAATCTCCGACCTTGTGCTCTCCCGCTCAGAAGCAAACCGCGCCAAAGCCATGCGCATGTTTGAGACAGAATACCGGCCGAGAATCGACCAGGCAATCGATATCCTCTATGGCTTCTCGTCAAGCGCACAGCAGCGCGCCGCGCAGCAGAAGGCCGACGCGGACGCTTCCACCCTTCTGGCATGGATTATGCTTGCGGCCTGCGCCGTTGTTTCGGCGGTGGCGACCATATTCGTAATCATCGCCATCCGCAAGGCCATTCTCACCCCGGTAAAAGAGATTGTGAGCGTCTACACCGAGATTTCCAAAGGCAACAAGCAGGCCAACGTTACCTATGAAAGCCGGGACGAGTTGGGCCAGATGGCTGCGCTCATCCGGAAATCCAACATTCAGGAAGGTATCATCATTGGGGATGTCGTCGAGAAGTTCACAAAAATATCGCAGGGCGACCTGCAGATACGTGTGGATTTGGAATACCCCGGTGATTTCCTCACCATAAAACAGACGATTGAGAATACCGTTGCGGCGCTGAACCAGACGATGCAAACCATCAACACCGCCGCCGAGCAGGTGAGCACCGGGGCTTCGCAGGTTTCCAGCGGGGCGCAGGCGCTGGCGGCAGGCTCCACCGAGCAGGCGTCTTCGGTAGAGGAGCTGACCGTTTCCATCGGCAGGATAGCCGAGCAGGCGGCCGAAAACTCGGCCAATGTGCAGATTGCCAACCAGTATGTTGAGCAGGCCGGGGCGGGGGTCAGCGCCGGAAACGAGCGCATGACCCAGCTTACCGCGGCAATGGCGGATATCGACTCCTCCTCCAGCCAGATTGCCAGCATCACCAAGGTGATTGAGGACATCGCCTTCCAGACCAATATTTTGGCCCTCAACGCCGCCATCGAAGCGGCTCGGGCAGGCAGCGCGGGCAAGGGCTTTGCCGTTGTGGCCGACGAGGTCAGAAGCCTCGCCGCAAAATCGGCCGAAGCCGCCAAGCAGACAGGCGAGCTGATCAGGAACTCTGTGGCCACGGTACATAAGGGCGCCGACCTCACAACCCAGACGGCGCAGATTTTGCAGGACGTGGGCAAGAGCGCCGAAAGGGTAACCGAAAGCTTCTCCAAAATCGAGCGGGCCTCCGCCGAGCAGGCCGGCGCTATCGAGCAGATTAAGCAGGGCCTGACCCAGGTTTCCTCGGTGGTGCAGACCAACGCCGCCACTGCGGAGGAAAACTCCGCCACCAGCGAAGAGATGTCGGCCCAAGCCGCCACCCTGCGCGAAGAGGTGGGCAAGTTCAGGCTGGATACAACGGTAGCCGGCGTTGCATCCTACCCTCTGCCGCAGTATTTGCCAGAGTCTGACAATCCGCTGCCCGAGCCTGGGCTTTATTGGGAAAAATATTAGGTCATAAAAGGGGCGGTAAACCCCGGAAAATACTTGTTTTACAAACCTCTGCAGCCGGGTTTATCTCGCCTCGTTTGTACAGGCTGCAGAGGTTAAGCGCAAGCGGTGGTTCATCTTATCCGTACATATGGGGGATTCTACAACGCAACGCTGAATAATGCGGGAAATGAGGAAAAATGATGAGGTCAATTAAAAAATCTATTAAGGCCCAGCTATCGCTGTTGTTCGCGATAATCTTTCTATTCAATGCCATAGCCGTTGCCATTTTGCTTAGCGGATGGGCACAGAACAGAGCCTGCGCCGCCGATGTGGAGCATAAAATCCAGCAAAGCCAGGAGATTTCTTCTATCACCGCGGCGCATATTGCGTGGGTGGATAATTTGAGGGGGCATCTCGAAAGCGGCGCGGCCTTTACGGGGGGCCTTGACCCGGCGACCTGTTCCTTTGGCAAATGGTTGGATACGCTGGCGGAAGACCTGAAAAGCGACCCGACAATCAGCGCCGCCATATCCAACATTATTGAGCCGCATGATCTCATCCACAGCCAGGCGGGCGGGATTATGGAACTGAACAAAACCAACCGCACAGCGGCGGATGAGGCTGTAAACAGCGTCATCCTGCCCAGCGTGCTGACCATCATCAGCAACCTTAACGCCATCGCGAACAGATGCAATGAGCTGGCGGTGGACAGCTTTACCGTCTCGGCCGCCTCGCTGCAGAGCAACTCGATTATCCAGCTCGTCATCATTGTACTTGTGTTGGCGGTATCGGTAATCATCGCGCTGTTTATCATTCGCATTACCGTCAAGCCCACTGTCTCCATTACCAATGTCGCCGAAAAGCTGGCAAACGGCGAGCTGGACGTTCAGATTGATATCCAAAGCCAGAATGAAATGGGCAGAATGGCCGCCGCCCTCAATAAAGCAATCAGCCTGATGAACAGCTATATCCGCGATATCTCAGACAAGCTTGGCCAGATTTCCCGGGGGGATATGCGGGTGACGGTCGATATGGATTACATCGGCGATTTTGCGGCGATAAAGCAGGCGATTACCCATACCGCCTTTTCTCTGAACCAGACGATGCAAACCATCGACGCCGCGGTCAATCAGGTGAGCTCCGGCGCGGTTCTGGTGTCGGGCGGCGCGCAGGCCCTCGCACAGGGCTCGGCCGAGCAGGCGTCCTCTATCGAGGAGCTAAACGCCTCGGTTGTGAAAATTGCGGAACAGGCTGCGGAAAACTCGGCCAATGTAAAGATGGCGTCTCATTATGTGGACGAGGCCGGCAACGGCGTAAACGCGGGCAACCAGCATATGTCACAGCTTACCGAGGCGATGGGCAATATCGGTTCTGCCGCCGGCCAGATTGCCAGCATCACAAAGGTCATCGAGGATATCGCCTTCCAGACCAACATTCTGGCGCTCAACGCCGCCATCGAGGCGGCCCGGGCGGGCGCGGCGGGCAAAGGCTTTGCCGTTGTGGCCGATGAGGTCAGAAGCCTTGCCGCAAAATCGGCCGAGGCCGCCAAGCAAACCGGGGAGCTGATTCAAAATTCTGTTGCAACCGTATCCAGGGGCACACAGATTACCGCCCAGACAGCGCAGATTTTACAGGGCGTTGGAACAAGCGCGCACAAGGTGACAGAAAACTTCTCAAAGATTGAGCAAGCCTCCGCCGAGCAGGCCCATGCCATTGAACAGATAAAGCAGGGCCTGACCCAGGTTTCCGCCGTGGTGCAGACCAATGCCGCCACCGCCGAGGAAAACTCGGCCACCAGCGAGGAGATGTCGGCACAGGCCGTCACCCTGCGTGGAGAAGTGGGCAAGTTCAGGCTGCGGGATGCGGAGCCCACCCTGGAACTTACGCACTCCTTCAGCGGCGCGGGCGTGTAAGCGGATATGGCAAGACACAACCGGCAGCCATTTCCCTTCGCCGCCGTTTTCCGTCCATCCTCCCCCTTTGCCGCGGGGAGGATGGAATAGCGCGGCATGCGGTTTGCGCAAACCAAAAGAGAATGGGCATTTCGGCATATGGATAAAGGCAGCCTTGTGCGTCAGGCCGGGGGCTGTGCCGCAGCCGGATAAACGAGCGGAAACCGCCTTGACAGACAAAGCATACGGCCGGGCGCTGGGGGGAGGGCATTCATTTGGAACAGATAAAAAAGATTGCGTTGGTATTAAAGAAAAGGTCGGTTATGGCATTGGTTTTATGCGGCATTGCGTTCGCAGCCTCGATCATGCTGCTTTTCATACGGGAAAAGCAGCGGTTGGACGCCGAGTTTGAGAGCATGATCGCCGACAGCCTGAATATCCATACACAGAGTGACGCCGCCAAAATCGACAGGGCCATTGATGACGCAGGCAGAGCCTTAAAGACGGCGGAAACCATATTCCGGCTTACCGGAAGCGACCAGCCCCGGGACTTTCTGGAGCAGAGAAACGCCGCAAACCCGGTCTATGTCGTGGAATACATCGCCATAGAGGACCTCCGGGCGGAGATATCCTCCTTCTTTATGCAGGCAAATCAGGCCGAAACCCTTGCGCGGCTGATGCGGGGTGAAACGGTGACCGGCGATATCTGCTACGACGAGGGCGCGGGGGAATGCTCCCTCGCCGTCCTGCTGCCGCTGTGGGAAGGCCAAGCCATGGCAGGCGCCCTGTATACCCGCCTCCGGGCAAAGGACATGCTCCCGGAGGGCCATCAAAGCGCCGTTTATCAGGATGTGCAAAGCAGCCTCATCACCAAAGACGGTGGGCTCATCTTCAGCACATACCCGCTGGGCGACAACGACAACCTGCTCACCGCCCTGAGAAAGGGCGGGCTGACCCAGGATGAGGTGGACCGCATCGGCGCTGTCATCAAAAGCCCCGAGCTGGATAGCACCACCTTCTTTCGCAGGGAGCAGACCTATTTTATATCGGCAGAGCGCCTGGGGTATAACGGCTGGCATCTGGTGACCTGTGTCCGGGGCCCCGACGTACTGCTGCGTTCGGCAAATATCTTTCAGGATGTGATGCGCACCAGCATCGCCGCCATTCTGATTACCGCCGCAACAGCTTGCGCCGTGTTTTTCCAGCTTCTTTTTAATAAGAAAATGCTGGAAGAAGAACAAAGCCGCAACCACGCGTTTTCGCAGCGGTTTCAGGCAATGTTTAACCAGCACAGCGCCTTAAAGCTGGTGGTAGACGCCGCGACAAGGGAGATTATGGACGTAAACCCCGCCATGCTGAACTATTTTGGCCATACCAGAGAAGAGATGCTGGGGCACTGCGCGCAGGAGTTCAACCTGCTCCCCGCCGAAATAGTGGCCAAAAAGTACCAATCTGAACTAAGCGGAGACGCCATGTTCTCCTCCGCCCCTTTCCGCCTTAAAAGCGGCGAGATACGGCTTTTGGACGTCTACGCCTCCTTCATTACCGAGGGGGGGCGCAGGCTGCTCTATGCCATCCTCTTCGATGTGACCGACAAGGAGCGCTACTGGAAAGAGCTGCTGCAGGAAAAAGAGCTTTTGAGAACCACGCTGCAATCGATTGGGGACG
>JAEWWW010000105.1 GCA_023396215.1 Bacillota bacterium
TCTAATGTGGTAGGAACCTACGGTTCCCCCACAAACGCCCCCTCCCTCTGTGTTGCGAAGTTCGATACCTCTGCCCTGAAATGGAGATTGTGTTTGGTGTCGCCTGTGGGCGGATTATCTGCTGCGCTCTAATGTGGTAGGAACCTACGGTTCCCCCACAAACGCCCCCTCCCAAGGCGTTTGCATATTCTGCGGAATATGCGGACACCCTTCGGGTGTGAAACGCCTCATGGGCGGGCCTTCCCATGTGTCCCCCAAGCCTCCGGCGGGGTTTTTGCAGTTGCCTCGCTTTGCCGGGGGTTATTCCATAGATATCCCCCTTCTTGAAGAGGAAAGCATCTGCAAAAATCTTTTTTCCACGATGATAACAAAGAGGCATGCCAAGGAGAAAACATGAAAAGAATAGCTTTGAATATCTTAACGCTTATCATAATACTAAGCCTTGCCGCTTGCGGCAGGCCGGGTGAAAAAAGTTCAAATCCAAGTTCAAATTCCAGTACAAATACAAGTTCAAGCTCAACCGAACCCGCACCTCCCGGGGAAGCGCCGTCAAAGGCGGAGCAACTCCTGCGGGAGATGACCTTGGAGGAAAAAATTGGGCAGCTTTTTATCATTCGCCCCGAGTCTTTGAAGAGCAACCTCACCGCAGAGCAGGTCAACAATTCAAAAGCTTATGGCGCAACAGAACTGGAGAGCCAGATGGCCGAAGCGCTGAAACGGTATGCGGTTGGCGGTGTGGCGCTTTTTCAAAAAAATATCCTGTCGCCTGCCCAACTGACCGCTTTTGTAGACGCAATGCAGGAACAGGGCAAAATTCCTTTGTTTGTGGGCGTTGACGAGGAAGGCGGCCCTGTATCCAGAATTGCCAACTCCAAGGGGTTTGATGTGCAGAAGTATGAAAGCATGGAGGCAATAGGACGGACGGGGGACCGAAAGACGGCACAAAATGTGGGCTTTACCATTGGCTCCTACCTGAAGCGGTATGGGTTTAATCTGGATTTTGCTCCGGTAGCCGACGTGAACACCAATCCCGATAATATCGTGATTGGCAACCGTTCTTTTGGCAGCGACCCCGCCCTTGTGGCAGGCTGGTATCCGCAGAGATTGCCGGGCTCCACCAAGCGGGCGTGATAAGCTGTGTAAAGCACTTTCCCGGCCATGGAGATACAAGAGGAGATACCCACAAAGGATTTGTATCCACAGAAAAGAGCTGGGAAGAGTTAAAGCAGAGCGAGCTGCTTCCCTTTGTGAATGCTTTGAATCATACCGATATGGTTATGATTTCGCATATCACAGCCCCCAAGGTAACCTCCGACGGGCTTCCCTCCTCTCTATCCGGAGAGATGATTGAGGGCAGGCTGCGGAGGGAGCTGGGTTATGACGGCGTGGTGATCACCGATTCGATGGCCATGGGCGCCATTACCAACGAATATACCTCCGGTACGGCTGCTGTAAAGTGTGTTTTAGCCGGAGCGGATATTATCCTAATGCCTGAAAACTTTGTGGAAGCCTATAATGGGCTATACGACGCCGTTAAAAGTGGCGCGGTGAGTGAAGCGCGGATTGACGAGAGTGTGCTGCGCATTTTATCGTTAAAAGAGCAGTATGGTTTGCTCAAATAGACCTTTTTACATGACGCCTCCAAAAAGAAAGGCCGGTTGAAAAACCGGTCTTTTTTGCCGCCGCTTCATAAGCGTGAGGGATGGCTCATTAAAAATTCTGGGGGAATTTCTCTGCTTTACTTGTTGACATATGCCGGTAAAGGCGTATAATGATTTTGACATATGTCGATAATGGAGCCGGGCGAAAAGAGGTGAGGCGATGCCAAGACCCCGCAAATATCGGCGTGTATGTTCGCACCCGCAATGCACCAGCTTTAAGCCATGCGGTGGGGCGGGGCAGGCGGTTACCATGACCCTTGACGAATACGAGGTCATCCGCCTGATAGACCTGCAAGGGCTGACGCAGGAGCAGTGCGCCCAACAGATGGAGGTCGCCCGCACCACGGTGCAAGCGATTTACGCCAGCGCCAGAAAAACGCTGGCCCGGTGTATCGTCGAGGGCCGCCCCCTGAAGATTGGCGGCGGCGATGTACGGCTCTGCGAGCACCGCAATTCATCCTGCGGCAAGGGCTGCTGCAGGTGGAAAAATTCTCAAAGTGAAAAGGAAGGGACCAACCTTGAGTGAACAATGTGGAGGAGGCTGCTCCGGCTGCGGGGTGGAAAACTGCGCCGACAGAAAGCCGGTAAGCTTTTTGGAGGCGCCCAATGAGCTTTCCAGCATAGGCAGGGTCATTGGCGTGGTAAGCGGCAAAGGCGGCGTGGGCAAAACAATGGTTACCTCGCTGCTGGCGGCGGCGATGCAGCGGGCCGGGCACCGCACCGCTGTTTTGGATGCGGATGTGACGGGGCCGTCTATCCCCCGGGCGTTTGGCATTCGGGGCAAAGCAGAGGGCAATGAGCTGGGGCTTTTTCCTGTAAAAAGCCGGACGGGCGTCTCGGTTATGTCCATCAACCTGCTGCTGGAGAAGGACACCGACCCGGTGGTCTGGCGTGGCCCGGTTATTGCCGGAACGGTAAAGCAGTTCTGGACCGATGTGGTGTGGGGAGATATCGACTACATGTTTGTCGACCTTCCTCCCGGAACGGGGGATGTGCCGCTTACGGTCTTTCAGTCGCTCCCCCTCGACGGCATTGTGATTGTCACATCGCCGCAGGAGCTGGTGGGCATGATTGTGGAGAAGGCTGTGAACATGGCGGCCATGATGAAAATTCCCGTAATTGCCCTTGTGGAGAATATGAGCTATTTCAAATGCCCCGATTGCGGCAGTGAGCATCCTGTTTTTGGCGAGAGCCGCGTGGAGGAGATTGCCGCCAAGCATGGCATTGAGGTTGTGTGCAGGCTGCCCATCAATCCCAAGCTGGCGGCAGCCACCGACGCAGGGACGATTGAGCTTTTTGAGGACGACAACCTGAAAGGGTTAACCAGCCTGCTTGAAGAAATGGGGAGCAAGAAATGAGAATTGCAGTGGCATATGAGGATGGCAAGGTATTTCAGCACTTTGGACATACGCAGCAGTTTAAGATATACGACATAGAAGATGGCAAGGTTCAGTCGGCTTCTATCCTAAGCACAGATGGCAACGGTCACGGCGCGTTGGCCGGTATCCTGAAACAAGGCGGCGTAGACACGCTGATTTGCGGCGGCATTGGCGACGGCGCAAAACGCGCCCTTGCCGAAGCGGGCATTTGGCTGTACGGCGGCGTCAGCGAAGATGCGGATAGGGCCGTAGCCGACCTGCTGGCCGGCAACCTGAGCTACAACCCCGACGTCGCGTGTAGCCACCACGGCGAGCATCATCATGGTGAGCATCACCACGGCGAGCATCACCACGACGAACACCACCATGGCGACGGCCACAATTGCGGCAATCACGGCGGGCACCATCACCAGTAGAACACATGGGGGTGCGCATCCCACAACTCCTCCGTCATGAAGAAACTTGATTACAAAATCCACCCGCTCAGCGGGTGGATTTTGTAATCAAGCAAGACACAGCCTGACCAAATTTACCGCAACCTTTTACCCAAGGAATATTGTTCCTGGAGTAAGAAGCCTGACAGACATAAAGAGAACCTTTACCGGGGGTTCTTTTTTTTATTTAATTTATGTTGTGCGGGTTATTTCTTATTGCTATTTGCATTGTAATAGTATATATTATTACATAATAACTGTTTAAATGTGGTTATAGAGGTAAATCTATATGCGCAGCCTCGCTGATGAAAGCTGGCCATACGCGACGACGAAAAATGCAAATCAGGTACTAAAAGTACCAGGATAACCCTGCAAATCCGCCATATGATTTGCATACAGTGGATTTTTTGGCGCAATGACAGCGGTTTCACTATCGACCGCTGCTATAAAAATAGAGTATTTATGAGAAAAAGCTGAAGAGGAGTATGTGGAATGGCACAAATGGAACCGGCCGAACTGGCCGGGCTGGAGGAGGAGGCCCTGCGGGGAAAGTACCTGACCTTTTCCCTGGGGGCAGGCGACCTGTTTGGCATGGAGATTAGGTACGTCACCGAGATTATCGGGATACAGGCGGTGACCCGGCTGCCGGAAATGCCGGCGTATGTAAAAGGGGTTACCAACCTTCGCGGAAAGGTGATACCCGTCATGGACGCCCGGCTGCGCTTTCAGCGGGAAGAACGGGCCTACGACGAAAGAACCTGTATCATCGTGCTTGATACCGGCGGGTTCTCCATCGGCCTGATTGTGGACGGCGTCGATGAGGTGCTCACCCTGCGGGATGAGGACATTTCGCCACCCCCCAGCTTTCACAAGGGCGGCCATGGGTATGTCAAGGGCATCGGCAAGGCCGAAGGAAAGATTACGCTGCTGCTGGACTGCCAAAAGCTTTTGAGCGACGACGAGGTGACAGAACTCAGCGCATCATTATAGAACTTTGAACCGATAAAAACGACTTAGTAGAATACGGAGTGAATTAGAGAAATGAAAACATGGTTTGGAAACTTAAAAATTGGCGCAAAGATTGCCTGCGGTTTTCTGGTTGTGACATTGGTGGCCGGCCTGATAGGAGGCATCGGGATTATCAGCCTGCAAACCGTCAACCAAACCTACAGCAGCTCCTATCTGGCAACCACCTCGGCGCTGCAGTATACCGAAAAGATAGCAGTCTCGTTTCAGGTGATACGGGCAACCCTGTTTGAAATGACCCTGGCTGAAGACCGGGCATATAAGGAAAGCTGTATCGAAAGCATCAATAGCCACAGAGGCATCATAGACGATAACTTATCCAGGTATAAGGACATGCTGGCGGCATTTCCGCAGGAAGAAATAGAGCAAGACCTTGTGCTTGTCACCAATCTGGAAGCTGCCATCAACGCCTTTGGCAATCAACGCAGGGAGTTTATGAACGGCATCGGTCTGGATGTGGAGCGCCGCAGCGAAGCGTTTGTCCTTTTGGGCGACGGAGGCGAGCTGCATTCTCTGGCGCAGAATTTGGAGAACGCCATTGAGGCGCTGATAGATTCCAATAATGAATATACGAAGGATCAGATTGCCCTTCAGGAGGCGACGGCGATACGCTCCGAGGTTATCATGGCTATCTTTATTGTGGTGGGCGTGCTGGTGGCGGTGCTGATCGGCATGCTTCTGGCACGGGATTTATCGAAGCGCATCAAGATGATTGTGGAGGTAAACAATAAGCTGTCCAAGGGGGATTTGGACGTACATATTGACATCGCCTCAAAGGACGAAATTGGGATGCTGGCCGAAGCCGCCCGAAACATGTCCGGCGCATTAAAAACAATCATAGAAGACCTTGCAATGGGCTTTGGCGCCTTTTCCGACGGCAACTTTGCGGTGGACACCCAGGCGGAGGCTTACTATGTAGGCGATTACCGCCCCCTGATGGATTCCATTCGCAAGATGAGAAACAAGCTCAGCGATACGCTGCGCAATGTGAACATGGCGGCCGAACAGGTGGCGACCGGCTCCGGTCAGGTTGCCAGCGGCGCGCAGGCGTTGGCAAGCGGCTCTACCGAGCAGGCGGCCTCAATCGAGGAGCTGACCGCCTCGGCGGAAAAAATCGCCGAGCAGGCGCAGGAGACCTCCGCCCTGATTACCGCCGCCTCCCAGTCGATTCAGCAATCGGGCGACGATCTGGCCGTGGGGAACCGGCACATGGAGCAGCTCACCCGTTCTATGGAGGAGATTGGCGTCTCCTCCAACCAGATTGCCAACATCACCAAGGTCATTGAGGACATCGCCTTCCAAACCAATATTCTGGCCCTCAACGCAGCCATCGAAGCCGCCCGCGCAGGCAACGCGGGCAAGGGCTTTGCGGTGGTAGCCGACGAGGTGCGCACCCTTGCCGCGAAATCGGCAGAAGCCGCCAAGCAGACAGCGGGGCTGATTGGAAACTCGGTCGCCACTGTGGCCAAGGGCACCGAAATTACAACCCAGACAGCGCAGATATTCAAACAGGTGGGCGGTCGCGCGGAGGTGTTGATGGGGGACTTTGGCAGGGTCGAGCAGTCTATCGCGGAGCAGACCGGGGCCATTGGGGAGATTAAGCAGGGGCTATCCTTGATATCCTCGGTGGTGCAGACCAACGCCGCCACCGCGGAGGAAAACTCGGCCACCAGCGAGGAGATGTCGGCACAGGCCGACACTCTGCGGCAGGAGGTCGGAAGATTTAAGCTGTGGGAAGAAAAGCAGCGCGATTACCGGGGGATAGAGAGCTTGCACACCCTTGACGCATGGGATGAGGACGGCCAGCCCGAAGAGGAGGAGCCGAAGGCGCGTACCGCATTGAAGAAAAAGGCGCTGGCTGCCGGTGCGGGGCCGGGCAAGTATTGATGCCGTAAAAGGCTCAAAAAATACCTTTTGGTGTAGTCAGGAATGGAAGGTGGGTTGCAAGACCCACCTTCCTGCTGTGCTGTGAAGGTTGGGCGGGTATCATACTGCGCTGGCTGACGCTGCCTGACCGGCGGGCCGGAGCAGATAGATTGATGGGGAAGAAGCCTGACCGCGCCTAAGAAAAACAAAAGCGCCCGCCCGGCAGGCCATTGAACAGAGGCGTGGTGCGGCGGCAACCGTATGCCACCGGCGAAAGGCTGCGTTGCGGCGGCTTGCAATTTTATCATATAGTTGTTATAATAAGTTTGCGTTGACCAACATATGTTCTACAAGCAGCGCTGCACGGCCTTTCGACGCCGGCTTTGTTTGTGAGTGGCGGATATCCTGCCCGCAAGGCGGGAGGGCATAGCGCCTCAGTACCGCAGATGGGCGTCAGGACAACGGTATCATCGTATTTCCCGATGGCCCCCGTATCATCTGCTCGCTGTCATGAGAGCAATCACTGTTATTAAGGTTGGGTTTATACATGATTAGTCATACATCGGCAACACCCCTGTATTTGCAGTTGGAAGAGATTTTGGAAAAAGCGATTTATGACGGGCAGTACAAGCCCGGGGATAAGCTGCCGTCAGAAAGCCAGTTGTGCAAAAAGTATGGCGTCAGCCGCATTACCGTGCGCCAAACCCTTAATCTCATGATACAAAAAGACCTTGTATACTCGGTGCACGGCAAGGGGACCTTTGTCAAAATACCGAACATTAACCACGAGCTGGTCAGGATTGTGCGCTTCGGCACATCGCTGCAGCAAAAGGGCCTTAACGGGTACACCCGCGTCCATTCCTTTTACCCCACGGCGAAAAATGAAACGGCTTTTTTCAAGCTTGAGTGTGAACTTTGCAACCTGAACCTGATAGGTTATGCGCAGGACGCGCCCATTGTATATTACCAGTCCTATGTGCGCGGCGACCTTAAGGAGCAGATGTATCGTGCGGCCAAGAGCCTGGAGATGCAGCACACCGCTTTTTCCTCCTATGACCTTTACGACAAAATGGGGATTAAAATACGAAGGGTGGAGCAGATGATAAGGGCGGTGAATTCTGACAAGCAGCTTAACAAGGTGCTGGATTTGACCGGCGACCCCGCCCTGATTGTTTTGGAATCCACCTATTATTCCGACGCAGACGTCGCTCTGGAATTTAAAATCGCATACTACCGAGCTGATATCTACTCCTTCCATCTTCAGAGAGAGCTGGATTAAAACAGTACAATAGAGGTATTTTTACACCGCCCTATGCATCGGGGCGGTGTTTTTGCGCTTTTGCTGATAATGGCAATCTGACCGTTTTAATAATACAAGTTAGCCAAACATGCCTAAACTTGTATTATTAAAAAGAAGGAATTTGTGAATAACTCCAATAAATGCACTTGAAAATTGGCAATGGAGAAGGAGGAAAAGTTTAAAAAACGATTGACTTTGCAAACTTGTTATTATAAGCTAAGCATAACTTGTTATGATAACCCATAACATGTTATATAATTAAAGTAGGGGGTAATTATCATGGGAAAAGATACATTGCGTATCATCTCACCGAACGGGCATCTCGGCTTTGCTCCTACAAAGGAAGAGAGCTTCTGGCTGGGCGCGGCCACCAAGCCCGATTACTACTGCGCAGACTCCGGCTCCGACGACATCGGGCCGGTACCTTTGGGGGCGGACAAGTGCGCAAGCCACTATGACCATCAGAAACACGACCTGGAGCTCATGCTGCTGGCATCCCGCGAGCAGGGCGTTCCCATGATTATCGGCTCCGCGGGTGATACCGGCACCGACAGCCGCGTCGACATGTTTGTGGAGATGATTAAAGACCTTGCCAAAAAGCACAGGATGAAGAAATTTAAGCTTTGCTACTTCTACTCCGAGGTGGACAAAGAGTACATACGCACCAAGATGGTAAGCGGCGAGCAGATTGAAGGCCTCAACAGCCGCCACAACCTCACCATGGAGGAGCTTGACACGACCAGCCGTATCGTCGCTGTCGCCGGGGTGCACCCCTTTATCAAATGCCTGGAGATGGGGGCCGACGTTATTATCGGCGGGCGCTCCAGCGACGCCGCCGTCTTTGCGGCGCCCGCTATTTATGAGGGCTTCCCCGAAAATATAGCCTACTATCTCGGCAAGGTGCTCGAGTGTGCCTCCTTCTGCTGTGAGCCTTATGGCGCAAAGGAGTCTGTGATAGGCGCCATCACCAAGGACGATGTGAAGGTCACCGCCATGGCCCCTTTCCAGAGATGCACCATCGCCTCTGTTGCCGGCCATGCCATGTATGAGCGCACCAACCCCTACTATGAGTATGTGGCCGGCGGCATGCTGGATATGAGCGAGTGCCGCTACGAGCAGTACGACGAGAAAACCTGCCGCATTACCGACGCCAAATTTGTCCCTATCGAGGGCAAGGTAAAGGTCAAGCTGGAGGGCTCCGGCTGGGTCGGCTACCGGTATATGGGTATGGCGGGCATCCGCGACCCCTACACCATCAAGAACATAGACAAGGTCATCGATTGGGCCAAGTCTCAGGTGGTTGACCGTCATCCCGAGGGCGGATATGAGCTGAGCTACCGCATATTTGGCAAAAACGGCGTGATGGGCGACCTTGAGCCAATCAAGGAAACCCAGAGCCACGAGCTGCTTGTTGTTGTGGAGGGCGTGTCCAAGAATAAGGCCATTGCCGAGGAGGTTACGCTAATTGGCACCCGGCAGATATTCTACGCGCGTCTGCCCGAGGTGAAGGGTACCGCCGGAACAGCCGCCTTTATTCTGGATGAGGTGACCCCGATTTCTGACGCTTATACCTGGACGATGGACCACACCGTGGCGGTGGATGACCCAATGGAGCTGTTCCCGGTTCATTGTGTAGAAATAGGCGAATGAGGAGGAATGCAGAATGAAAACCGTTAAGCTTGTTGACCTTGCCAAGACCATCCGCAGTAAAAACGCAGGTACAGACCGCATAACCTTCGATATCATATTTTCTGACCCCGAGAACTATGAGAAGGTGAAAAAGAGCGGGGTCATCAACAGGCAGCTTGTTTGCGACCTGTTTGCGATACCCGACAGCCGCATTGCCGATTTTGTTGAGTTCGACCCCGGCTACGCCATTAAGTTCACCATAGACAGGCTCAAGCCATCCGGCTCCTTTGGCGAGGGCGACGTCTTCGGCTGCCAGCAGTACCCCCCGCTGCTCGATGTGATGATTCCCATGGAGGACTGACAACCTTACTTTTCGTACGGCGGACGGCAATACTGACCGCCGTACGGTCCCGCTTCGGAGGAATAAAGCAGTGTCTGTTCAACTTATCATTATCATACTCTACTTTGCGCTTACAGTCGGCATAGGATTGTATTCCAAGAAAAGCGCGAAGGATTCCAACTCTTTTCACGGCGCGGGGCTGGGCGTAGTCATGTGCGTCTGCGCTTCCACCGGCGAATGGCTGGGGGGAACCGCCACCACCGGCGTTTCGGAATACGGCTTTGACTTTGGCATCTCAGGCTCATGGTACACCATTTCCAACGGCATAGGGGTTATCTTTCTGGCGCTGCTCTTCGCCAAGCTCTACCGCAGCATGGAAACCGTCACTGTCCCCGGCATCATCGGGCGTTTTCTGGGGGTAAAGGCCCGCACAGTATCCAGCGTGTTTCTCACCTTTGTCATGCTGGCTGTCGGCACGTCGCAGATGATAGCCGCCGGCAGCCTTGGCGTATCGCTGATGGGGATTAACTTTAATCTGGCCGTTACCGCCTTCGCAATCGTGTTCATCGTTTACACACTGGCCGGAGGCATGCAGGCGGTGGCCTACACCAATATCATGCACCTCATCTGCATGTACGGCGGGGTTATACTGGCCATTGTGCTGGCTCTGCATAAAATCGGCGGCATGGGCGTGGTATCCGCAACCCTGCCGGGGAGCTATTTCAACATGGCCTCGATAGGCATGCCCAAGGTTTCGTCGTGGATTATTGCTTCTCTGCTGGGGGCCTGCACCGCGCAGGCGGGCATACAGCCCATACTGGCGGCAAAGGATGTGCATGTGGCCAAAAAAGCGGCGATTATCACCGCGTTTGTGGCGGCGCCTTTCGGGCTGTTTACCGCGCTGCTGGGCATGATTGCCAAGACCATGTCGCTGAGCGGTACCCTGCTGAACACGGCGGGCGAGGTGGTAACCAACGGTAAGCTGGCGCTGCCCACCCTGATGATGAACCTTTCGCCCGTCGCGGGGGGCATCGTACTGGCCTCGATACTGGCGGCGATACTCTCTACCGTATCGCCAATCATACTGGCCTCCGGCACCATGGTGACCAAGGATATCTACCAGGGAGTGATAAGGCCCCACGCCTCTGACGCCGAGGTTATGAGGATGTCCCGCATCACCACCGCCATATCCGGTGTGATATGCGCGGGGGTGGCGATATTTCTGAACAGCTCCGGCATACGGGTGCTGGATATCGTCTACTTCGCATATTCTATGCGGGGCGCGCTCTTTGTCATCGTCCTTCTGGGCATCTACTGGAAAAAGACCTCGGAAAAAGGCGCCGTCTATGGCATGGTAGCCACCGCGCTGGTCGGGTTCTTCTGGGTGGCGTATAATGCCGTTACCGGCCAATTTCCTATCCCCGGCGTTACCGAAACCTACATATCGGTATTCACGGCATTGGTGACCACCCTGATATTTTCACTCATTTTTAAAAAGGACGCTGCAACAGTTGTCAAATAAGGCAAAGCCCGGTATCTCTCACAGCATGGATTGAGTTCACGGCAAATTTGCATCCCCCTTACATGAACCCCAAGAGGTATATGTTTTTAAAAGGAGATGAAATCAAGTGCCAATCGAAATTATTTATCTCGGTATCCTGCTCGTGGCCATCTGCTTCGTATTTATCCTCCTCAAGCGCCCGATTTATGAGGCGATGCTTTTCGGCTATATCGTTATGGTGGCCGTCACCAACGAATGGGCAAACTTCTTTGTCTATATCGGCAAGACCTCGACCAACACCCTGTTCTATGCCATCGTCGCTTTTCTTACCGCGGCGCAGATATTCGGCGGCACCAAGGTCATCGATAAGGTGATAGAGATCGTCCTCTCGCTCTTCGGCCGCTTCCGCGGCGGCGCCGGGTATGTTTCCCTCATAGGCTCCACCTTTATGGGCGCCCTCTCGGGCTCGGGCGCGGGCAACGTGGCGGCCACCGGCGTTTTCACCATCCCGGCCATGAAAAAGTCCGGGTTCCCGTCATACCTCGCGGCCAACGTGGAGATGTCCGCCTCCACCATGGGCAACATGATACCGCCCGCGGGGGTTATCACCGCAGCCTTTGGCACATTGGCGGCCTTCAGCCCCGACTTTACCATGTCGGATTTCTGGATGGTGGTGTGGGGCATCGCCTTCTGGTTCATCCTGCAGCGGGTTATTACCCTCTATGTATTCTGCAAGGTTTATGATGTGAAGCCGATGACCAAGGCCGAGCTGCCCAGACTGGGCTTCGCCTTTAAGAACGGCTGGAAATCCCTCATGCTGGCGGTTGTCATCTTCCTGCCCTTCTTCCTGGATTCCAAGCTGAACGCCACCTTTTTCACCGCCCGGCTTGGCAGCGGCGCAAGCAGCATATCTGGCTGCATCCTGCTCTTCACACCGGGGCTCGCCGCTCTCTATGCGATGCTGATTGCGCGGCACGACTGCAATGTATCGCCCAAAGCAATCGCCGGTATGTTTTCCAAGGCTGTTAAGAGCATCGTTCCGGTTAGCGCCACCATTTTCTTTGCATACTGCATCAGCAACCTGTTTGAAACCCTCAAGGTTGGCTCCACCATCGGCGAGTTTGTAAGCTCCTGGGGGCTGCCCACTCTGGCCCTTGCGCTGCTCATTCCGCTGTTCTGCGCGGTGCTTGGCATGATTATGCCCGGCTCCTCACAAATCGCCATCTTTGGCAGCGCCATCGTCGCAATCATGGTGGGCGCCGGCGCCAACCCGATATTGATAGCGGCCATGCTGCCGGCCATCACCGGCGCTATGGAGGGCATGACGCCTCCTCTGGCGCTGTGCATGTATACCGCCATGGGCATCGCCGGGTCCCCCATGAAGGAAACGACCAAGAACTGCCTGATATGGGTAGGCCTGCATTATGCATTGTCTGTGCTTTGCATCATCGGTGTGCTGCCCATCATAGGCATCAAATAAGGAGGCGCCTGCAATGAAAAAAGCTGCACAGGTTTTTGAAACCATCTTTGGCTGGGGCATCTATCTCTGCCTCATAGCCGGCGGACTTGCGTTCTTTGGCTTCCTGGCGGGCCTGATTATGGGCGGCGGAGCGGATTCCGCGGCGCAGGCACTGGCCGTCTTTATCCAAAAGCAATACTTCCCCGTGGTCATCAGGTGCGCTTCGCTCACCGTCGGCATCGGGCTTATCTCGATGTACCTCAAAAAAGAGGACGCTCTTTCTCTGAAGTCGGATAAAAAAGAAGCGGAAGAAGAGCTGGCCTCCATCAAGGGTAAGGCTTAACGGTTTAGCGCAAAACAGCGGCTCATGACATGTGCACCCACCCAAATCGACATTGTAGAAATCCCCCCTTATCGCAGGAGAACCCAACTGCGACAGGGGGGATTTGTATTGCAGGCTTAAAAGATGCAAGGTTTTGCATCATGGATGGATGCAGGCGGGGGAGAGCATGTGTTTCTATACGCTTATACGCTCTTTCACATAGGCGACAATCGGCCCGATGGTTTGCTGGTCCTCAAAGCTCACCGTTGCGTTATAGGTATTGAGAAACTCGTTATCCTCCGCGTCCCGCTCAGCCTCCGGCTTTTTTTGAATCATCTTTTTCATCATCGACATCATCACCTTGTGGATAGGGCCAAGCTTTTTGTAGTCAATCCCCCCGCGCAGGTGAAAAAATTTGGTTTTTGAAGCAAGCTCGGGCGTAAAGTTTTTGTTTATGATGGCGCTGTAGTCGGTTATTTGGGGGTTGGCCAGCCCGACGGTAAACACAACGAGGTTTTTGCAGGGGTGGCGCGTAACCAGCTCTGCACCGGCGATACCGCCCGCATACAACCCTCCGCCATAAACCACCAGGTCGTATTGGCCCAGAGCCGCCGGTTTCACCGCCCGGGCTGCCGATAAATCTGCATCCAGCGCCGCGGCAAGCCATTGGGCGTACCTGCGGGTGGAGCCGTACTTGGATGTGTATGCGACCAAAATCTTTTTAGGCATCTGCTGTCCCTCCATTTATGTCACCCAGGTTTTCAAATATTTTGATTAACGAGCGGCTCAAACCGGCAATTTCATCCACGCCCATGCCGGAAAACATGCTATCCACAAACCGCGCCGCCATCTGCTGGTTATCCCTATCCCACTGCTCACACTTTTTGCTTGCCGCTATCCGCATGGCCCTGCCGTCCTTTTCATCGCTGTGGATGGTCACAAAGCCCTTTTCGGCCAGCTTTAACACAAGCTGCTTGGTGTTTTGGTGGGAGGTATCGCAGGCGGCCGCCAGCTGCTTCAGCGTGGGCGGCTGCTCAAACAGCCCCAATGCCAGCAGCACAAACCACTGCTTGGCCGTCAGATCTTTCATCTGCGCGTCCATCCTGCTTTGCAGGCGGTTTGCCACGCGAAACAGATAGCCGAATACAATCAGCCGTTTATCCATGGTCTCAAAATCGTACACCGCCACCCCTCCATAATGAGTAATATATTTCCCATATGGGTATTATATTACCTTTCTGCAAATTTTGTCAATAAAAAGATAAAAAAATGGTGAAAAGTTTATCAAAAAACTAACCTTGCAGATAGGCGGAAAGAGCAATTTCTGCCGCCGCACGCAGGCGGCACAGGCCCCGCTCCTCTTGCGCTGCATCCGGCGGCAACCCGGACGGCTTCCTTTGTATAAACATTCCTTTAAAATAGGTAGAGAAGGCCGAATAAACCGCTTAGATATACGGGTTTGAAAGACAGAATTCTGTTTTTAACTTGTACATTCAGGCGGTTTGGCACAGGCGGGGAAACCGATAGGGCAGCAAAATCAAGGCCGTTTTTCGGCCTCTTTTTGCAGCATTGAAGCGGACGTATGCAACCTCTATACGGCGATGGGCAGGCCCTTTGGCAGTAAATAAAAGGTAAATCTTTTATGAAATACAACCAACAAAAACAAAGTTTTTTCTATATTAATTCAATTAAATTAAGATTGTAAATTTTAAACAGCCCTGCTATAATAAAGCCAATTTAACAGGAGTCACAAATGACAAACGACCCGTGCATTATTTTTATAAAAAATACCTGGCTGTGAGCAAGGAGGTTCCCGTGACACCAAGTAATACATTAGTGAAGCCCTCCGGCAGAAATTTGGGAGATATACAACAATCCAACCGTTCGCTGATTTTAAGGCTCATACGGCAGCACGGCTCTATCTCGCGGGTAGAGCTGGCGCGTCAAAGCGGGCTCAAGCAAGCCACCATCACCTACATCATCAATTCCTTCATCGAGAAGGGCATTGTGCATGAAACCGGCCTGATGCCCGGCACCGAAGGCCGCCGCGTTAAAGGGGTGTGCCTGAACACAGAGGATTTTCGCCTTTTTGCGGTGCGTATTGTCAGCACCTATTACCTTGCGGGCATCTTCGATTTGGCCGGCAACTGCCTGAAGGTGGAAAAACGCTTTTTTGACCCCTCCACCCCGGCGGAGGCGGTTATCGAAAAGCTGAGCGATGAGATGGAAGCCTACTGCGAGGAGATAAAGGGCAAGTCCCTCTTGGGCATCGGCATTGCGATACCCAGCTTTCACGGCAAAACCCAGGACGGCAGCATGCTGACCGGAGCCTTCCCCGAGGATATGGAGCAGCGGTTTGAGGAGAGGTTCGGCGTGCCGGTTATGATTGAAAACGACGCAAAGCTGGCCGCCTATGCCCGCTGGAACGCCAACATGGGCATGGACAAGGGCATCAAGGGCACGCTGGTTTGCATACTGGTGAGCGAAACGCTTAGCTGCGGCATTGTCATCAACGGCAAGATGCATATGGGCGTGGGCGGTATGGCGGGTGAAATCGGCCATATGGGCATCGATATGAACGGCATTCCCTGCGAGTGCGGCAACAGAGGCTGTCTGGAGAAATACGCCTCGGTGCCCGCCGTGATGCGCATGCTGGACGAGCGCATCAAGATTTACCCCGAAACCCGGCTGACACAGGGCTGCAATATCCGCGAGGTGATAGCCGCCTACAACGAAAAGGACCCTCTGGCGGTTTCGATTTATGAGGACGTCGCCAACTGTCTGGGATACGCCGTGGCCAACCTGATTAACCTGATGGCCCCCGACCGCATCACCATCGGCGACGAGGTTCCCCGTACCGACCCCTTTCTGGAGAGAATCAAGGATGCAGTGCGCAGGCGGGTAGCGCCCGACGTTTACCAGCGCACCATCATCGAATACACCACAAAAGAACGCCGCAGAGACCGGGACGTGCCCATGGTGGGCGCCAGCATGATGGTGTCGGTCATGGCGCTGGATAGCATGATACAAAACGACGAACGCGCCTGAGCGGAGTGAGAAAAGGAGCAGAGGATGAGATTTGGCTTTAGCGGCAATCTGGTAGCCAGAGAGAATGACCCGTTGGGCCTCTGGACCGTGGAAAAGCTGGTCCAGTTTGGCTATGACTTTATTGAGCTGCCTATCTGTGAGGTGCTGAGGCTGGACCAAAAGGATTATCTGGCCCTCAAAAAGAGAATCAGCGACGCGGGCATCGGTGTGGACGTGTGCAACATGTTCTTTGGGCCCGAGATGCGGCTGACCGGCCCGAAGGTGGACGATGCGGCTGTCGAGGCCCACTACCGCAGGGTTATGGAGACCGCCAGGGATTTGGGCATACAGACTATCGTGTTTGGCAGCCCCGGCGCAAAAAGCTACCCGGAGGGCTTCCCCTATGAAAAAGCCTACGCCCAGCTGGTGGCGCTGCATAAGAAGATTGACAAAGCCGCCGGAGAATACGGGTTGCGGGTGGTCATCGAGCCGGTGCGCAGCCCCGAGTGCAACCTGATTGTGAACTTCAAAGAGGGCTGCCGGCTGGCCGAGGAGGTCGGCGGCGCCAACACCGGGGTTCTGGTGGATTACTACCACATGACCTGGGAGGGGGAAACCCCCGAGGTGGTGGCCGAGCTGGGGAAAAAGTGGCTGCAGCATGTGCATTTTGCCGCCCCCTACATACCCGGGCAGGGCGAGCGCAATGTGCCGCTGGATTTTGACGAGTGGCCCTACAGCCGGTTTACCGACGCATTAAAAGCGATAGGCTATGACCAAACAGTCACCATCGAAGCGTATACCAGGGACTTTGAAAGCCATGCGCCCAAAGCGTTGGCGCTGATGAAAAAGCACTTTGCACAGGTGCATTGACCCAATATCAACGGTGACATACCGTGTGATGAATATGGAGAAATAAACAGAAGAAGGAGACTGGAAATGAAGAAGAAAGTACTTGCTTTGCTGCTCTCAGTTGCCCTGATCGCAAGCCTGGTCACTGCCTGCGGCGGCACCCCCACCGCCCCAGGCCCCTCTACCCCCGCTCCCGGCAGCTCGGAGG
>JAEWWW010000033.1 GCA_023396215.1 Bacillota bacterium
GCCTCCGCCGCCTCCGCCAAAGCCACCGCCGCCATAGAAGAAGGGGGGCATGGTGTTGTGGTGGCGACGGCCACCACCGCCCCCACGGGGCGGCTTGCGCCGGTTGCTGAGCATTACAATCACAATCACCAGCAAAATCAGGGGCAGAGCCGAGCCTGCGCCGCTTTCCTGCCGCGGCTCATAGCCGGGCAGCGCCTCCAGTCCGTATTCCACCATCACCTCTGAAAGCAGGGCGTTGTAAAGCTCCCGGGTGCCGGTTTCAAAGTCGCGGTTTTTGTAGTGCTCGATGGCATAGCTGTCAATCAGCCGCCCCACCTTGGCGTCGTTGAGGGCGCCCTCAAGGCCGGGGCCTACCTCGACGCGAATCTCGCCGTCGTTCACCGCCAAAAGCAGCAGCAGGCCGTTGTTCTTTTCGCTGCTGCCAATGCCCCATTCCCGCCCGATGCGCAGGGCATAGTCGGCGGGGTCGGCACCGCCCAGGGTATCCACCGTCAGCACCACAATCTGCGCGCCGGTCTGCTGCTCCAGCGAGGCCGAGCGCTCCACAATATAGCTTTCGGTTTCATCGCTCAGCACATTGGCAAAGTCGTTGGCATAAAAGTTGCTGGTGGGCTTTAGCTGCCCGGCGCCCATCAGCATCGCCGCTGCCAGCATCAGTGCAACCGGCAGCAGCCACCGGGTCAATCTGCGTTTATAACCCCTCATCTAACTAAAAGGTGACCTGAGGAACGTCCTGCGCGCCCTGCGAAGCGGCGAAGTACTCCGCTTTTTCAAGGCCGAACATACCCGCCATAATGTTGCCGGGGAAGGTAATAATCTTGTTATTGTAGCTTCTTACAATCTCGTTGTAGTCGTTTCTGGCGACGGCGATGCGGTTTTCGGTGCCCGAAAGCTCATCCATCAGCGAGATAAAGGTGGCGTCGGATTTCAGCTCGGGGTAGTTTTCAACCACTACCAGCAGGCGGGAAAGTGCGCCGCTGAGGGCCGCGTCGGCATCGGCCTTATCGGCCATGGTCTGCGCCCCGGTCAACTGGGCCCGCGCCTCTGTCACGCTGTCGATTACGCTCTGCTCCTGTGCGGCAAAACCCTTGACGGTGGATACCAGATTGGGTATCAGGTCGGCCCGGCGCTGGAGCTGGGTATCGATGACCGCCTGCCCGGAGCTGACCGCCTCGCGGGCGGTTACCAACTGGTTATAGCTGCCCAGAACCATGCTGCCAATCAGCAGCACCGCTCCAAGGATAACAATAAGGGCTATCAGCCCTCCTGATAATTTTTTCATTCTGTGCGCTCCTCTCTATACTGCCATGTCCGCGGGGCGGCATGGTGCTGTTCGCCATCAACCTGGGCGGGTTCAAAGCAAAGCATTTGCGGAGATATTACCCCCGCCTGCGGCCTTGCCCGCCGTGCTGCGCTTGCTATTTATATTAACACAAATGCACAGGTGGTTCAATTTAATATTGTGAAGTTTCTATGTGGTAAAAACAAACGGGCCGTAAAGCCTTCGCCTGTTGCAAAGCTACGGCGGCCCATTTGCTTACAACCCATAGTTTTTGCATAATCTTGCACAATACCAGCAGGAATTTATTGCTAACCCCGCGGTTTGGTGCTAGAATGATGTCAATCTGCCAAGGAGTGTGCAGCGTAAAAAATCACGCTGCGGATGTGCCAACCGTTCCTCGTATGCGGCGAGCACCACGGTTGATGCACAAAAGCGAAAGGAATGGTCTTTATTATGCAATCGAACCAGCCATTAACGCCGAAAAAAACCTTGAAGTACTATTTCAGCAGATATCTGATTGAGGCCATGGGCTATATGGCCACCGGCCTGATGGCGTCGCTGATTATTGGGCTGATACTTTCTCAGCTCAGCAAGCTGCCGCCGCTGGGCTTTCTTGCTCCTTACGCCGCCATTGTGGGGGCGCAATCGCCGGTGGTTGGCGCGTCTATAGGCGCCGCCATTGCCTTTGGTTTGGGTTCAAAGGCCCTTGTCATCTGCGGCTGTGTGGCTGCCGGAGCCTTTGGATATCAGGCGGGCGGCCCGGTGGGCGCTTACATCGGCGGGGTTTTTGGCGCCGAACTGGGCAGGCTTGTGGCGGGCAAAACCAAGGTGGATATTTTGGTCACGCCCATAGTGACCCTCTGCGCCGGCAGCTTTTTTGCCGGGCTTACCGGGCCGTATGTGCAGGCCCTGATGACGGGGCTAGGCAACGCCATCAACCACGCCACCGAGCTGACCCCGTTTTTTATGGGCATCGCCGTGTCGCTGCTGGTGGGATGTGCGCTCACCGCGCCTATCAGTTCGGCCGCGCTCTGCATCATGCTGGATTTAAGCGGGCTGGCTGCCGGAGCCGCCACCGTGGGCTGCTGCGCCCAAATGGTGGGCTTTGCGGTTGTCAGCTTTAAAGACAACCGCTTTGGCGGGCTGGTGGCGCAGGGCCTGGGCACAACCATGATACAGTTCCCCAATATTATGCGCAGGCCCCAAATCTGGCTTGCCCCAACCCTCGCGGCGATGGTGCTGGGGCCGGTTTCGACCGTTGCTTTTAAAATGAGCAATATTGCCTCGGCGGCGGGGATGGGCACCAGCGGGCTGGTGGGGTCGTTCGGCACCTTTACCGCCATGGCTCCCGCCGAGGGCGCGGGGCCGGTGCTGATGAAGATAGCCATACTGCACTTTTTGCTGCCTGGTGTGCTGACCCTGCTGTTTCACCTGCTCTTTAAGCGGCTGGGCTGGGTCAGGGATGGCGATATGAAGCTTGGCAACCTTTAGCTTAAAAGGACGCTTTAAACGGCTTTCCCGGTTTTGACCGGGAAAGCCGTTTTATTGTTCTTTAACGACTTGTTCATTCAACATGGCTGAATTTGCCTTGCCTTAGTTTCTATTTATTTACAATTCGTCCTTATTCGCTCTTGCAAACTAACAACTTATAATATAAAATAAAGTTGTTAGTTTGAAAAGTGGAGGTACACTTATGAATGCTATCCGTGTTTGCACGCTGGGTTTGGGCCGAACCGGCCGGGAGGTTGCCAAGGCGGTGCTGGCGCAGCAGGATATGAAGCTTGTGGCGGCGATATGCAGCAGCCGCAACCCCCATCTTGGGCAGGATTTAAGCGCGGTGCTGGGCGGGCGGGATACCGGGGTGCTGCTGCAGGCGGCGGAAACGCTTCCCCACAGCCTGAACCACTGCCCGGTGGATGTGGCGGTGGATTTTTCTACTCCCGAAGCGGTTCTTGAAAACGCGCCGGTGCTGGCAAAGCACGGGGCGGGCATTGTGGTTGCAACCACCGGCTTTACCGACGCCCAGCTGGCTCAGCTACGCCGGATTGCCGACCGTTATGATGCCGGCATTGTGTATGCCCCCAACATCACGCTGGGGGTGAATGTGCTGATGCTGCTGACCAACCTTGCCACCGCCCTGCTGGAAAGCTATGACTGCACCATCATCGAAACCCACTTCAAGGATAAAAAGGACGCCCCCTCGGGCACCGCAAAAAAGATTGCCGAGGAAATAAAGCGCGGGCGGGAGCACCACGCAAATTCCTCTAAGGACAGCGAGATACCCATCCACGCTCTGCGGGTGGGCGGCGTAGTGGGCCGCCACAGCGTGCTGCTGGCGGGGCCCAGCGATAAAATCGAGATTACCCACGAGTCCTTCTCCCGCAGCGTTTTTGCGCAGGGCGCGCTTAAGGCAATGCGTTATGTAGTAGGAACGCGGGGCTTTTTTGAGATGAGCGACGTGTTGGATTTGGAGGAGGTTTTGCAGCGGTATCTCAGCAGGGCCGGCACAGCCTCGCATAAGGTTTTTGAGGTATCCGATCTGCCTCACCGGCTGGCAGAGGCCGAGCAGATTTCATCCTGAGTGCATATACAAATGTTACTATATTTATTCTGTAAATCCATATTTTGCGGGGCTATATTATATTGATTAAGGGCATCTGCGCTTGAACTTTGGCAGCACAACCGTCATTGCTTTACCTACCGTAAGCCGATGACAGGTTGTGCTGCCCTGCTGTTTATGCAGTCTGGACTTCTTATGTATTTTTGTTGTATGCTTTACACAAGGGGTGAATTTAGCGATGAAAAAATCCTCGGCTACATATTACATTTTGATTGGATTGGTATTGGCAGGCGCACTGCTTATTGCATATATATTTTTTGAAAAGGGTACGGTACAGCCCAGTGCAGAACCGTCCTCTGTAGAACCGTCCTTTGTAGAACCGACCTATGATTATAGGTTTCAAGACGGTGATTATGCTTTATATTGCAGGGCACTCCCCTATAATCCTTTCTCTGAAGAAGGCTGGAATTCTTATGATTTTTCCTTATACAGGGGCAATGAACAAATAGGTGATGCTCTTACCTTTCGGTCAGACGGAAGCACCACCTTTAACTATGATATGTGGTGGGAAAGAGGCATAGTGGACGGTGTGCTCACAGGCACCGCCGCTACTGTCCATGTGGGATGGTTTGAGGTCGAGCTGGATTTTGACACCAATCAACTGCACTGGACGCGCGTTTATAAAAAGGAAATGCTGGGCGATTTGCTGGTTTCCAACCAGGCGGGAGATAAGCAAATTTATACCATTCACTATGATGAAACCCTCATGCCCACCGACACATTCCCCTTAACCTACGACATTGTTTTGTACGATGCCAACACCGATCAAATTTATTATGTTTTTAACAGTTTTTCTCTCAACCAAGTATTATTCGACCATCAAAATAATATCTTGGCATGTAGTGCCGGCGGTGTAAGCTGCATTGACGGGGATACCTACCAGCGGAAAGCGCTCCCTTTCAAATTTCCACATGAACCCGGCAATTATGTGTTTGTGGACTTTCTTTATGATAGCGCCAATGAAATATACATCCTTGCATGGGCGGAGCCTTCAGAATGGCTGGAGATGATACCGGAGGAAACGGCCACCTTAGAGGGCGTGCCAAATATGCAGGTGAGTATATTTTCTGCGGATGGCTCGTTGTTGATTGAGTATGATACCCAGCACATCATCCCTCCATGGAAAGTGTTTGATCCACACTGGCCCAGATTGAAGCTGGACGGTACAGGGCTGGAGCTTGCGGGAGGTTTTACCGATGGCCGTAAGCGGACATTCCTGTCTGTGCCTTTAGCAGATTATTTAGAGATTTTCTCGTAGGAAAATGTAAATAAAGATTCTAAGAGGAGAAAATACAAGTGCCCGGTGCGAAACGCACCGGGCATCAGCGTGTCAAAAAACAGCCAGGCGTCGAAAAAACGTCGGGGACGAGGCGGCAAATGCAGCAAATGAGGGAGCATATTCAATATATGTGACCGAAATTTGCAAGTGCAGCCAACGAAGTAAGCAAAATCAGAGTCTGATTTTGCGGCCCGGCGACTTTTTCGACAGCCTGGTGCCCGGTGCGAAACGCACCGGGCATTATTGCTTACCCTGCCTCCGGGGTTATTTTAGCGATTGTTCCAGCTCGTCAAACTCCCTGGTACTGAAAAAGCCCCCCAGCGTTATGCCAAGGCCGTCACAGAGCATCTTGATAGTTTCAATTTTGGGGTTTTTGCTTTTTCCATACAGAATATTTTTTACCGATGAGGGCGGCAGCGCAGAGAGGTTTGCCAATTTGTTGATGCTGATGCCGCGCTCGCCGCATAGCTGTAAAATTCGGTTTCTCACCGCTGTAACAGTGTCCATCCCTTCACCGTCCTTCCTTAAGATAACGCGCAACGAGGCAGTAGATGGGCATGCCCTCGCGCCGGAACATCTCTTCATGCTCGGTGGGGGCGCTTTCGGGCAGGCCGCCGGGCTGCAGCCCCTGTATGCAGCGGGTAACCTGAAAGCCCGTCTCGGCAAAATAGAGCAGTGAATCCTCAAACAGCTGGCGGTGGTCGGTTTTGAACCAGACTTCTCCCCCATCGGCCAGAAAGGTTTTGTATTTGGCCAGCCAGCGGGTGTGGGTCAGCCGCTTTTTGTGCTGCCGGTCGCGGGGCCACGGGTTGCAGAAGTTGATGTAGATGCGCTCCACCACATCCGGCGGGCCCAGCATCAGGTCGATGCGCTCGATGTCGTGGGACATCAGCCTCACATTGGCCGGGGGCGCGCCCTCGCGGCCGCAGAGCGCCAGCACCTTGCGGTTGGCGTAGCCCAGCATATCGCTTTTGATGTCCACCGCCATATAGTTGACCTCCGGGTGGTCGGCGGCCATCCGGGCGATGAAGCCGCCCTTGCCGCAGCCCAGCTCCAGATGGATGGGATTTTGGTTGGCAAACACCGCCTGCCAGCCCCCCTTGTACCGGGCCGGTTCCTCTATGTACAGGCTGCTGGCCGCAAGCTCGGGCCGCGCCCATGGTCTTCTTCTAATCCTCATCCGAGATCTTCCCCCGTTTAAAGCATCTGCAAAGATACCGCCCGGCGGCCCTTAAGGCCGCTCCGGCGCACCTGTTTATGATAGTTGCCCCGCCGCCCCTTTGTCAACCCCGCGGCTGTTTGTGGGCCTGCGTTGATGATTTGGGGTGTGGGCCGGTGGCGATAGCGCCCCCCGACAGGGGGCATCGGCCCGCCATATCCGCGACAGCTTAAGGCCCCCGCACAGTTGTGCGGGGGCCGCCTGTTTATTATGTTGGGTTGTCGACGCTTACCCGGTAAAGCTGCTGCCCGCCTTTATCTGGGCCACCGCCTGCCGGATGCGCGCCTTGGCATCATCACCGGTGGTTGCCCCCTGCACATAGGCGATCATCTGCCGCTTCTGCTCGGGGGTCATCCTTCCAAAATAGCTCATCGCCTCGGTATCCTGCGAAAGGGCCATCCACAGCCCCAGAGGCATGTCGGGCTGCTCCGGGCTGTGGCTGCTGCCCATCCCTACAAATGCATTGTTCTGTTCCATCCTTTTACCGCCTCCCTTTTCCGCTAGCTTCCCCCCATTTGGCCAAAATATACCTGTTGGGGGGCGCTGCTCAAAGGGTGGACGCCAACAGCAGCATGCCCAGATTGTCGCGGTAGATGGTATCAAACTGCGAGATGGGCAGCGGGTTTCTGCCCCTGCCGACCTCGATGGTGTAGCCGGGGCGGCGGTACTGCTGAATGAACCAATCCTTGTATCCGGCGTAGGAGGCGATGCCCGCCGTTTCATCCAACAGGTACCCGCTGGCCTGCGAAAGCTGCCTGCCGATGGTGCGGGCCTCTGGGGGGGCCAGGTTCATAAAGTCCCAGTAGATAAGCTGACCCTGACTGTGGTAGGCCATCACCAGCCGGAAGTTGTGGCTGCGGGTAAAGTCGGCCACCGCCTTGCTTTCCGGCTCAGACTCGGGGGCGGTGCCGCCGTAGCGGGTGGGCCCCGGCCCGGTAATGCCGTATTCGGCCTCGTACTGCTTGGAGGTTTCCCACTCGGCGTTGTAATTGTGGTTCAAATCAACCCCGCGGATATTGGCCTGCCAGTTGCGGGAAAAATCGGTGCTGCCGTTGTTCCAGCGTATCAGGTCATTGGCGTAGGGGTTGCCGGGCTGCAGGCCGTTGAGCACCAAATCCACCCCGTCGGGGTTCACCATAGGCAGGACATAGATGCTGACCTCGGCGGCCAGCGCCCGGGGGTTGTAGCCCCGCAGCGTCGTACCTAGCGCGTAGGCCTTGGCGAAATCCTCAATAAACTTCATCAGCACCGGGGTGGTAATCCACTCCAGACTGTGGTGGGCGCCGTTGTAAAACACCTGCCTTGGGCCGGTACCCAAACGAATATATGTCAGGTCTTTGCCCAGTACGCTTTTGCCGGCGCTGCCCACCTGCAAAAAGGGGTAGCGCGCCTTCAGGCCCTGTATGTCCCTTTGCAGAACCTCGTATGTATAGCTGATGTCAGTATCCACCACATCGATGCCGTATGGCACCACAATCTGGCGGCCTATCTGGAGGTTCTGGGGGGTAAGGCCGGGGTTAGCGGCCATCAGCAGGGTCAGGTTGGTGTGGTAGCGCCGGGCGATGTTGTAAAAGGTATCGCCGGGGCGAATGGTGTACCGGTCGTAGCCCAGCAGGTAGCGCTCCATGGCGCGGTAGGTGGCGGGCCCGATAATGCCGTCGGGGGTCAGGCCAAAGTCGCGCTGAAAGCGGCTGACCGCCGCCCGCATCCGGGAGCCGAAAATGCCGTCTATAGGGCCGGGGTCATACCCCAGCTTTCTCAGCAGGGCCTGCAGCTCCATAACGTCGGTGCCGGACATCCCTTCTCTTAATGTTCTCATCTGCTTCACCTCATTTTCGCCGCCCGGCACAGGGCGGCGCCGCTTCAAAGTCATATCTCTTCTTTCATATAGTATTGTGAAGGATTTCCTTTTGTGAGGCGGCCAAAAGGAGGGCAAACCGCCCCGCGACAAAAATTCAAAAAATCGTAAATACCCCCTTGACGAATGTCGGATTATTGGATATAATATACTTCGTCGGTGAGAGGAACCCTTTCTGGAGGGAACCAAACGCCACATGTGGGGGTATAGCTCAGCTGGGAGAGCGCTTGAATGGCATTCAAGAGGCCAGCGGTTCGATCCCGCTTATCTCCACCAAAAAAACGGCTTAAACATTAGGTTTAAGCCGTTTTCCCATACAATAAAAATCCCCCGGCAAAGCCGGGGGTATTTCACATGCGGGCAAAGCCCTCTGTTCTTCGCATACACGTCAAACGTGTAATACGGTCTGCCAGTTGCGTAAAGCTTGTTACTTGCCGCCCGTA
>JAEWWW010000117.1 GCA_023396215.1 Bacillota bacterium
CCCCCGGCGGCCCGCCGTGTGCTGCAGGTATCGGTGGGGCTTTTCTCGCGGGGGGGGGGGGGGCGCGCACTGATTATCGCCGGGTTTGCCGGGGTTTTTGTCAGGGCGGTCAACAACCCGCTGGGGCTGTGGGCGGTCTATGCCATTGCCCCCGCAGCGCTGTTCAGCTGCATCTCATCCGCCTTTCGCGGCTATTATCAGGGCAAGGCCAACATGGTGCCTACCGCCGTTTCTCAGGTGGTGGAGGCCGTGGTCAAGCTGGTTTGCGGCATCTCGCTTTCCTATGGGGTGGTGCTCTACGCCTCCCGTGAATATTCGGCATACGGTACTGTCTTTGGCACCCCGTCGGCCTCGGCCGAGCAGGCGGTGTTTGATATGCTGCCCTTTGCCGCCGCCGCCGCCATTCTGGGGGTTACCCTCAGCACATTGGCGGGCTGCGTCTACATCGCCCTTCGCCATCTGCTGACCCGGCGCGACAAAGCCGAAAAGGCGGACAGAGGGCCGGCGCCCTCCACCCGTGTACTGCTGGGGCAGGTTTGGAGCATCGCGGTGCCGGTGTCGCTCAGCGCCGTGGTGGTCAATCTCACCACCCTCATCGACCTTGCCTCGGTGATGAACCGCCTTGAGACCGCCATCGGCACCGATCTGAACGCCATACTGACTATGTATGCCGGGCTGATACCCAAAAGCATGGAGCTTAAGATGCTGCCCGAATACCTCTTTGGGAGCTACTCCGGCCTTGCGGTTTCCATCTTTAATCTGGTGCCCGCCATCACCACCGCATTTGCCATCAGCGCGCTGCCCTTCATTACCGCGGCGTGGGCGGTGGGCAACCGCGAAGCCACCCGGAGAAACATCGAATCGGTGCTGAGAATCACCCTTTTGATGGCTTTTCCTGCCGGGCTGGGCATATTTGCATTATCAGGCCCCATACTAAATTTACTCTTCTCCGGCAGAGCGATGGAGGCCGCCATCATCGCCCCGGTGCTGCGCGTCATGGGGCTGAGCACCATTTTGGTTTCGGTCACCACCACCGTCAACAGCATGCTGCAGGCAGTGGGGCTGGTAAAGCTGCCGGTGAAGCTGATGCTGGCCGGGGGTGTCATCAAGCTGGCGACCAACTACTGCCTTGTGGCGGTGCCTTCCATCAACATACAGGGGGTGCCTTACGGCACGCTGCTGTGCTACCTCTTTATCGTGGGGGTCAGCCTGTTTGCCCTCTGCCGCAAGACGGGGGTCGCCATCGCCTTTTCCTCGGTGGTGCTGCGTCCGCTGATGGCGGGCCTCATCTGTGCGGCGTCGGCCTACCTCGGCTACGGCATCCTCAGCAGACTCAGCGAATCCCGGCTGATGACCGTCGCGGCCATCGCCATCGGCGGAATTTGCTACGCGGCGGCTCTGCTGGCGCTGGGCTGCGTTAAGCGGGAGGACTTTTTGATGCTGCCCGCAGGAGAAAAAATCCTGAAAATGCTTGAAAAGCACGGTCTTATCATGTAATATAGTTTATGGTCACTGGAAATTTACAGGGGTTTTTTATGGGCATTAACTTTACATTCAAAGAAAAATATGACATTCAGGATTTAATTAGCATCATGGACACCCTGCGCGGTGAGCAGGGCTGCCCTTGGGATAGAGAGCAAACCCACGGCTCGATTCGCAAAAACCTGATTGAAGAAACCTACGAGGTGGCCGAAGCCATCGATAACGGCGACGCCGCTTTGCTCTGTGAGGAGCTGGGCGACCTGCTGCTTCAGGTGGTGTTTCACGCTCAGATGGAAAAAGAGCAGGGGAGCTTTGATTTCGACGACGTCTGCAACGGCATCTGCCAAAAGCTGATTGAGCGCCACCCCCATATCTTTGCCGATGTTATCGCCAACACCCCGGCCGAGGTGCTGAGCAACTGGGAGGACATTAAGAAGCGTCAGAAGGGGCAGACCACCGCCACCGAAACGCTGCGCAGTGTGCCCAAGGTGCTGCCCGCGCTGATGCGGGCCGGCAAGGTGCAAAGCCGTGCCGCCAAAACCGGCTTCGACTATCCCGATGTGCAGTGGGCTTTTTCCGACCTGTGCAGCGAGGTAGAGGAGCTGCGGGAGGCGCTGGCCGCGGGGGACAAGCCCTCGCAGCAGGAAGAGCTTGGCGACCTGTTGTTCTCGGCGGTGAATGTCGCCCGTTTTTTAGGCGCCGACCCCGAAGAGACCCTTTCAGAATCCTGCGAAAAGTTTATCAGCCGCTTTGAAAAGGTCGAAGCAATGGCCTCGGCTCAAGGCGTTGATATAAAGAAATGTTCCATTGACCAACTCAACTCCCTGTGGCAGGAGGCCAAATCAGTTACTCAAAACTAGCAGGCTACACTGCTATCTAAATTTTTGGAGGTATAAAAATGACTAAATCCGATTTGATTACCGCAGTTTCCACCCAGGCAGGGCTTTCCAAGAAAGACAGCGACAAAGCCGTAACCGCTATTTTCGATGCCATCACCGAGGCGCTCTGCAACGGCGACAAGGTATCGCTGGTAGGCTTCGGCACCTTTGAGGTGAAGACCCGCGCCGCCAGAGAGGGCATTAACCCCCGCACCAAGGAGAAAATTTCGATCGCCGCTTCCAAGCTGCCCGCTTTTAAGGCCGGTAAGGCTCTGAAGGATTCAGTCAATAAATAAAACCAGATTTAGGCATTGCGCCGCCTGGCGGCGCTGCAGGATACAGCATAAGCAAGCCGGCACTTTTAGTGCCGGTTTTGTGTTAGGTTCGATTTGTGAGGAGGTCGTTTTGATGCGTTTGGATAAATATCTGAAGGTATCGCGCATTATCAAGCGCAGGACGGTGGCCAACGCCGCCTGCGACGCCGGCCGCGTGCTGGTTAACGGCAAGGAAGCCCGGGCCTCCTATGAGGTCAAGGTGGACGATGTCATCGAAATTAACATGGGCACCCGGCCGCTGAAGGTCAGGGTGCTGGATACCAGGGAACATACCGGCAAGGATACCGCCGCCGACAACTACATCGTCGTCGATTAAGCAGCTTCTCCACCTGCCGGAATGCCCTGCACCCGCCACGCTGGGGCAAAGTTTGTCCCACTTTTAGGCATAACCGTCCCCGGCGTCCTCATACAATAAAGCAAGATTGTTTCGAGGAGGACAAGGGTATGGAAGATAAAAGAGCCATTAAGATGCCCCATCACGTGATTATGGAGGACCGCCACCTGCTGACCATCAGCGGCGTTACCGACATCGACAGCTTTGACGAGCAGACGGTGGTGCTTTACACCGACATCGGCGAGCTGATGATTAAGGGCTTTAACCTGCATATCAATAAAATTGATGTGGAAAACGGCGACCTCGTGCTGGACGGTGAAATTTACTCCCTGAGCTATTCCGACCAGCAGCCGCAAAGCGGAGGCTTTTTGTCAAGGCTTTTCCGTTAGCGGGGTGGGTGTATGGTGGGTTTGCTGACGCTCCAGGCCCAGATTTTTCTGGGCGCCTGCCTGCTGGGCGGCTGTCTGGGGGTAATCTACGACTTTTTCCGCATCTCACGGCTGGCCTTTCGCCTGCCACGGGCGGTGGTCATGCTGGAGGATATCCTCTTTTTCATCATCTGCGGCGTGATTACCTTTTTGTATCTGGCCGAAACCAACGACGGGCAGGTGCGCTACTTCATCATGCTCGGCCTGCTGCTGGGGGCCACCCTCTACTACTTTACCCTTGGGGCGGTGGTGATGCGGGTTTCCTCGGTGATTATCGGCTTTGTGGCAAAGACGCTGGGCTTCTGTTACCGGGTGTTTATCCGGCCTGTGGTGCGGCTTGCGGCCCGAACAAAGCAAATAGCCGTGGCGGGAGCAAAAAAAGTGATAAAAAGCTGCAAGAAACCGCTTATAAAGCAAAAGTAGCCCTTGAATGCGGCAGATAACTGTTGTATAATAATTCTGGAATGGACTATTCTTTCAAGGAGAAACGGCTATGTTGCGTTCCAGAGGCGGCTTTGTAAAAGTTTTAATTTTTCTGTGTGTCATCTATTTCACCGTTACTCTAGTCAACACCCAGTTGGAGATTGCTGCCAAGAAAGAGGAGCTTTCTCAGGCTGAGATTCTTTGTGAGCAACAGCGGATTGCCAACAAGGAAACCCAGCGGGCCTTGCTTTTGGGTGAAGAGGAAGAGTATATTGCCCGCGCGGCTCGGGATAAGCTGGGCTTTGCCCACCCCGATGAGCGTGTTTTTGTCGATATTTCGGGTATCAAATAAAGACCCGATTTCATATGGTATGGTGTGACCAAGGATAAGAGGAGGATTTTTTTTCAGTATGCAGCTTGCGGTAGGTAGTATTTTAGAGGGCAAGGTGACGGGCATCACTAAATTTGGGGCATTTATCGACTTGGGAGAGGGCAAGACCGGGATGGTACATATCTCGGAGGTTGCTTCATCCTATGTGAAGGAGATTACCGACCACATCTCTGAAAACCAGATGGTGAAGGTAAAGGTACTCAACATATCTCCCGACGGTAAGATAGGCCTTTCTATCAAAAAGGCGCAGGATAACCCGCCCCCCGCACCGGCAGCCCAGGCGCAGCGCCGCTCCCCTTATCCCAGAGGCAATACCTTTGAATCAGCCCAAAGACGCGGTAACGAGAACCTCTCCTTTGAGGATATGCTCAGCCGTTTTAAGCAGACCAGCGACGACAAAATGTCCGACCTGAAAAAGAATCTGGACGGCAGAAGAGGTTCGGTCAACCGCAGAGGCTCAAGCAAATAACCTGATTTTGGCATAGATTTTGGGGGCGCTCTTGCAGAGCGCCCTTTTATTTCACGGCGGCGGCAGGTGTGGCTGATGACCGCCTGTTTTGTGCATCGGTCAATGCGGATGTATGGGCAACAGGCAGCCGCACGGCCGTGTTTTGCCTGCTTTTTAGACAAAAAAATTGGTGCCATCATCAGTGATGACACCCAAGTAATGGGGAAGTTAAAGGGTAATAAAGGGGTTACAGCCTTATTATAGGCGCCAAAAACCAAATAATTTGTCACAGTGTGTCGATGAAGCGGCACGGTGTGCAATTTACAGAAAGAGAAGGACATGGCTATGGTAATCACAGGGGGAAGGGTCGTTATACGGCCGGGGCAGGAGATAGAAAACGGCTTTGTGCTAATAAAGGACGGCGTTATTGCGCAGACGGGGGAGATGCCCCGGCTGCCCGATGTGACCGGACTGACCCAGATTGACGCCGGGGGCTGTCTGGTGCTGCCCGGCTTTGTCGACGCCCACTGCCACATCGGTATGTGGGAGGATGGCCTTGGCTTTGAGGGGGACGACGGCAACGAGGATACCGACCCCTGCACCCCCCATCTGCGGGCGATAGACGCCATCAACCCCCTTGACCGGGCGTTCAGAGAGGCGGTGGAGGCGGGGGTGACCACGGTGGTGACCGGCCCCGGCAGCACCAATCCCATCGGGGGGCAGCTTTGCGCCCTGAAAACCCATGGGCGGCGGGTGGACGATATGCTCATCAGCCCCTGCGTGGGCATCAAGTTCGCTTTGGGCGAAAACCCGAAAACCAGCTTTCACGCCAAATCGCAGACCCCCACCACCCGCATGGCGGTGGCGGCGCTCATCCGAGAGCAGCTGCAAAAGGCCAAACGGTATATGGAGGACTGCGCCGCCGCTCAGGAGGACGATGAGCTGGAGCCCCCCGAGCTGGACGCCAAATGCGAGGCCCTGATGCCGCTGCTTTCGGGGCAGATTAAGGCGCATTTTCACGCCCACCGGGCCGACGATATCTTTACCGCCCTGCGCCTTTCGCAGGAGTTTGGGCTGGACGCCGTGCTGATACACTGCACCGAGGGCCATCTGGTGGCCGACCTGCTGGCGGAGCAGGGCTGCAAGGCGGTGTTTGGGCCGCTGCTTTCCAGCCGAACCAAGCCAGAGCTTGCCAACTACACCCCCACAGCGCCGGGGCTGGCCCACAGGGCAGGGGTCAGGGTGGCCATCGCCACCGACCACCCCGAGGTGCCGGTACATTATCTGGCCCTTTCTGCCGCCATCGCAGCGGCGGAGGGGATGGACAAAACCGCGGCGCTGGCGGCCATTACCACCGAAGCTGCCGAGATATGCGGCATCAGCCACCGGGTCGGCTCGCTGGAGCAGGGCCGTGACGCCGATGTGCTGATATTCGACCGCGACCCCTTTGCGCTGGCCGCCAAGCCTCGTACCGTCATTCTGGGAGGCAGGGTGGTAAAATAGCGGCGGAGCCGCGGCGCAGTTTCACGGTTTTTTGGCGATATATGTTGTAAATGCACATATGATATGCTATAATTAACCAACAAGATGTATATTATTGATATTAATTCAGCAATCTTCATCTTGTGTTAAGTTCCTGAAAGGGATAAGGAGGTAACATTTATGAACATCAACATTACAGCCAGAAAAACTACTGTCAAGGATTCCTTCCGTGAGCGCGCTGAAAAAAAGCTTGCCAAGCTGGACCGCTTTTTTGATAACGATGCACAGGCAATCGTTGTTGTAACCAATGAAAAAGAGCGCGAAACGGTTGAAGTTACTGTCCAATCCCGTGGGATGCTCTTCAGAGCAGAGAGAACCACCTCCGATCGCCTCGATTCGCTGGATCAGGTGGTGGACGCTCTGATGAAGCAGATTGTGAAAAACAAGAGCAAGCTGGAAGGCCGGGGCAAGACGGTGGCGGTTGCCACCCCTGTCGAGGGATATGAGGATTTGCAGGATGAGCAGTATCAGGTGCTGAGAAGCAAAAAGTTCCCCATCAAGCCGATGAGCGTTGATGAGGCGATTTTGCAGATGAATATGCTGGGGCATGGCTTCTTTATGTTCCGCAGCGCGGAAACCAACGACATCTGCGTGGTTTATAAGCGCAAAGACGGCAACTACGGCCTGCTTGAGCCCAGCAACGCATAATTTACCTACCGGAGCCGCTGCCCTCCGGTTCGCCGGGGCGGCTACGGCGGCCTGTAACCAGAGTATTAAAACCGTCGGCTGCGCGGGGCAGGGGTGCGGGGGGTGCAAGCCCCCCGCACCTTAATTGGGCGGTCGCTTGTTGTGTAGGCGTTAGCTATTTATCACATAATGACCATAGGCAGATAAAACGGGCTTCCATATCAATTTGAAACAGGATAGAGAAAGAGGCAGCTATGAAAGAATTTTTGCTATCGGCCCCCTGCCACTTCGGGCTGGAAAGCGTCCTCAGCGGCGAGCTTAAGAGAATCGGCGGGCAGAACGTCAAGGCCACCGACGGGCGGGTGAATTTCACCGGCGGCCCGGAGATGCTGGCCCGGGCCAACCTCTGGCTGCGCACCGCCGAACGGGTGCAGCTGGTGCTGGATAGCTTCCCCGCAACCTCCTTCGAGCAGTTGTTTGAGGGGATCAGAGCCATTCCCTTTGAGGATTATATCGGCAGGGAGGACGCCTTCCCGGTCAAGGGCTGGTCGCTGAATTCGCAGCTGCACAGCATACCCGACTGTCAGGCCATTATCAAAAAGGCGATAGCAAAGCGGATGGAGCGTGCCTACGGCCAGAGCTGGTTTGCCGAAACCGGGGCCAAGGTGCAGGTGCAGTTCACCATCCTGAAGGATACCGTCACCATCCTGCTGGATAGCTCGGGGGCGGGGCTGCACAAGCGGGGCTACCGGCCGGACGCAAACGAAGCGCCTATCAAGGAAACCCTCGCGGCGGGCATCCTTGACCTTGCCCGCATCTACCCCGACACCCAAATTTACGACCCCTTCTGCGGCTCGGGCACCTTTCTCATCGAGGCGGCCCTCAAGGGCTTTCAGATCGCGCCCGGCCTGCGCAGGCGGTTTGCCGCCGAGCACTGGGGCTTTATAGACGCCGCTGTCTGGCAGCAGGAGCGCAAGGCCGCTACCGAGGCGGTGCGCAAAGACGCCACCTTCCGGGCCTGGGGCAGCGATATCAGCCCCCGGGCGGCCGAGCTGACGCTGGAGAACGCCAAGCGGGCCGGGGTAGGTACCCGGGTCAAGGCGGCGGTGGGCGACATTGCCGACTTCAAGCTGCCCGAGGGGCGCTCGCTGGTGGTCTGCAACCCGCCCTACGGCGAACGGTTGCTGGAGGTAAAGGAGGCCGAGGCCCTCTACCAGACCATGGGCCGGGTCTTTGAACCCAGAGAGGACCTCAGCTACTGCATCATCAGCCCCCACAAGGATTTCGAGCTGCTCTTTGGCCGCAGGGCGGATAAGCGGCGCAAGCTGTACAACGGCATGATAGAGTGCCAGCTTTACTTGTACCTTGCAACCAAGCGGTTTGAATAACCGACAGACGGCGAAAAAGTCGCGCAAACGTAAAACGCCCTTAAGGGCATTTTACTTACGTTGTTGGCAGCACCTGCAAATATCGGTCACATATACCCGATATGCGTACGTCTTTGCTGCGTTTGCCGCCTCGTTTTGCACGATTTTTCGCCGCCTATTTTTTACAAACTTAAGGGGTACCGGGCCAAGCCCGGTACCCCCTCTATATTGCATAAAAACTAGCAGCCCCCTGCCTTTGGCAGGGGGCTGCAATAATAATTGCGGTTTATCCGCCGCTGGCATCAAACAGCATATGGTCGATATAGCTTTCGGTGAAGCGGGCGCTGGTAGAAAGGTTGATTTCCTCAATGCCCGCGCCCAGCGCCTTTGCGCGCAGCGCCATCTGCCGCGAAAGCAGTATCAGGGCGGCCCCGCTGCCCGCAGCGTTGCCCAGCACCACCGCTTTTTGCACCAGTTGAGGGGGCAGCAGCCCGATGTCGGCTGCCGATTGCAGATTGATGTAGCTGCCAAAGCCCCCGGCCAGATAAAAGGCCCCAATCTCCTGCGGTGTGATGCCGCACTCGGCCAGCAGGGTATCGATACCGGCGGCGATGGCGGCCTTGGCCAACTGCACCTGCCGGATGTCCTCCTGCGTGACCCGCACCCCGCTGCTGCCGATGGCAAAGGCGTCCCCCTCCTGCAGCAACCCGGTTTCGTCGATGGCGCCGGTTTTCAGCATCACGGCAACGGCGTCCATCAACCCCGAGCCGCAGATACCCGCCGCGGGCGCGTCCCCGATGGTGGTGAAGCCCACCTTGCCGTCCACCACAAACACACGGTCGACGGCCCCTGCGGCGGCGGGCATCCCCTGCGAGATGCCGGCCCCCTCAAAGGCGGGCCCTGCGGCGGTGGAGCAACCCCGGCAACGCCCGCCGGTTGCCAGCACCATCTCGCCGTTGGTGCCGATATCCACCAGCAGGGCAGGGGGGCCGGGCCTATCCAGCTCGGCAGCCAGTGCGGCACAGGTCACGTCGGCCCCCAGATAGGCCCCCGGGCAGCGGGGGAGATACACCGGGCACAAAAGCCCCAGCTGCTCCCCCGGCCAGTCGCCGTCAAAAAGGCTCTGGGGGGTAAAGGGGGCTGCGGCAATGCCGCTGGGGTCAAGCCCGGTCAGCAGGTGCAGCATGGTGGTGTTGCCGGTGACGACGCAGCCTGAGACCTCCCGGACGCTGATACCGACGCGGCTCATGCAATCTGCCAGCATCCGGGCAAGCTGGCTGCAGATGGCCTTTTGCAGCCCCTGCACCCCCTCTGCGCCCGCGTGCTGAATGCGCGAAATCACATCGGCCCCATAGGCGCTCTGATTGTTACGCTGGGCGCAGCTTTGCAGCGGCAGGCTGCTGCCCATCTTGTAGAGGCAGGCCACCACGGTGGTGGTGCCGATATCGACGGCAAAACCGTAGCCCTCGCCCGCCTCTGGGGCGTCGGGGGTAAAATTGGGCAGATACCCCTCAAGGCGGATTTGCGGCGGGCCATCCTCTTCCTCAATGACCACCGAGGTATCGCCGTCGATGGTGATAAAGCAGGCCAAACGCACCCCACGGGCCAGATCGCCGGGGGGCAGCAGCCTTTCCTCTTCTTTTTTGGGGGGCGGCGGGTTGTGCATCAGCACCCTGCATTTGCCGCAGGTATGGTTGCCGCCGCAGGGCAGAGCCAGGTCGGCTCCGCTTGCCCGTATCCCCTCAATCAGCGGTATTCGGCCTTCAAATCGGTGCTCCAGCAGGCTGCCCCGCCACGCTACTATCAGCTTCGCCATTCTTTCACTTCCCAGTCGCAGTAGTTTATCTGTCACGCTCTTTTGCCGTTTTTGCACATGGCCGCATCGGCGCGTACCGCCGCGCCCAAAAGGCGGACGGCGCCCCATGCCGCTTTCACACAAAGCACAAAGAGCAAAAGGCTTCTCATTGCAGATTGATATAACGCAATATAGCATAAAGATATAATACAATCATAGTGATTTTCACGCAAAAAGGCTATCTTTTTTTAGCATTTTCAAGTAAAATAAGGCCTATTGAAGGGTTCGCCCTGCGAATCCTTTGCGCAGCGTTGCCCCAAAGGCCGCCTGAGCCGCCTGTGGGCGGCATGGCCAAGGGGGATGCGGGCATCATAAATCGAGGGGGCGTCTATGAAGCTTGCTATCATAGCCTGTCATGTTTTCAACCGGGAGCTTAGCCTGCTTGCTGCCCAAAGCGCCAGCACCTGCCGTGTTTTCTGGCTGGAGCAGGGGTTGCATGATACTCCCGCGCTTTTAAACCGGCAGATACAGGACAAGCTGGATGAGATTGAGGCCTACCAGCGCAAAACCCGGGAGGAAAAAGGCCCCCGCCGCCTGTTTGATGCGGTGGTGCTGGCCTACGGGCTTTGCTCCAACGGTGTGGTCGGCCTTCGGGCGGGCAGCATTCCGCTGGTGATACCCCGCTGCGACGACTGCATCGCCCTGTTTTTGGGCTCTCAGCAGCGTTATCTGCGGGAGTTTCACGCCCGCACCGGCGTGTATTGGTACACCCCCGGCTGGATAGAAAGCGGGGCTACCCCCTCCGAAGCCTTTTTTGAGGAGAAGCGGCAGCATTACACCGCTCTCTACGGCGACGAAAACGCCGAATTTTTGATGGAGGCCGAAACCAGCTGGATCAAGCAGTACCGCCACTGCATCTACATCCAGTCGCCCGCGCTGAGCAACGGTGATTACGAGCAGCATACGCAGGACTGCGCCCGGCTTTTTGGCTGGCAGTATGAAAGCCTGCGGGGCGACAACCGCCTGTTGCAGCAGCTATTGGAGGGGCAGTGGCCGGAGGATGAATTTTTAATCTGCCCGCCGGGGCACTGTGTTCAGGCAACCTTTGACCAAAGAAAAATCACCGCTGTTTCGCAGCAGGACAGCCCGAAAGCCTGAGAGCAAGGGCGCTGCGGGGCGGCAGGTCAGGATAGAGAAAACCGGGGAAGAGGGGATGAGAAAAATGGAACTTCTCAATCAAATCAGCACCTTGATGCAGCAGGGCCGTGCGCCTAAGGTGAAAGAGCTGGTGGCCCAAGCGTTGCAGGAGGGGGTTGCGCCCCAGCAGATTTTGCAAATCGGGCTGCTGGATGGCATGGGCATCATCGGTGAAAAGTTCAAGAATAATCAGGTGTTTGTGCCGGAGGTGCTCATTGCCGCCCGCACAATGAACGCCGCCCTCGATATCTTAAGGCCCCACCTTGCCGAGGCGGGGGTGGAAGACCGGGGCACCGTCGTCATCGGCACCGTCAAGGGCGATATGCACGACATCGGCAAAAACCTGGTGAAGATGATGATGGAGGGCAAGGGCCTCAAGGTGGTGGATTTGGGCGTGAATGTTTCGGCGGCTCAGTTTACCGACGCGGCAATCGAGCATAACGCGCAGGTCATTGCCTGCTCGGCGTTGCTGACCACCACCATGAACGAGATGAAGTCGGTGGTGGAGCTGGTGCAGCAGCGGGCGATACCCGCCAAGGTGATGGTGGGCGGCGCGCCGGTGACACAGACCTTCTGCGACGCCATCGGGGCCGATTGTTACACCGCTGACGCTGCCTCAGCCGCCGACGCGGCGCTGGGTTTTTGCAGCTGAATATAGCGAAATAAGCACAAGGAGAGGTAAGCGTATGAATAAAAAGACCAACAACCCGGAGATTGTATCAGGCTGGGAGGGCTGTGTAAAATAAAATATGATTGCACGTCGCCTCCCGTGAAAAGACCCCTCAGGAGGTAGCAAATAATGAATAACCTGATGCAATACGGCGCAAGCCAGCGCTTTTTTGCAGAAGCCACCCTTTACCCCGGCCTGTTTTTGGCGCGGGTGGTTTCACAGTATAAAGACCTTTATAAAATCGCCGCCGGGCAGGGCGAGCTCTGGGCCGAGGTTTCGGGCCGGTTTCGGCATGAGGCCGCAACCCCCTCGGATTACCCCGCGGTGGGCGACTTCGTGATGGTCGACCGCGACCGTGGGGATGAGGGCAACGCCGTCATCCACCATGTTTTGACCCGCAAAAGCAGCTTTGAACGCACCGCCGTCGGCACCGGGCACCAGTCGCAGGTGGTGGCCGCCAACATCGACATTGTTTTTATCTGCATGTCGCTGAACAACGACTACAACCCCAGCCGTCTGGAGCGCTACCTTTCGGTGGCGTGGAGCAGCGGCGCAAGCCCGGTGGTGGTGCTCACCAAGGCGGATTTGTGCGGCGGCCTGCCCGCCCTTTTGGCCGAGGTTTCGGCCATCGCCCCCGGCGCGGAGATTGTCACCACCTCAAGCTTTGATCAGGCCTCCTGCGACCGGCTGCTAGCCTACCTTAAGCCGGGGGTGACCGCCTCCTTCATCGGTTCCTCGGGGGTGGGCAAGTCCACCCTGATTAACCGGCTGGCAGGGGAGGAACTGCTGGCGACCTCCGCTACCCGGCAGGACGACAAGGGCAGGCACACCACCACCCGCCGGGAGCTGCTGCTGCTGCCGCAGGGCGGCGTTGTCATCGACACGCCCGGCATGCGGGAGCTGGGGGTGGAGTCGGCAGACTTATCCAAATCCTTCGCCGATATCGATACACTGGCGGCCCGCTGCCGGTTCAGAGATTGCAGCCATACCACCGAGCCGGGCTGTGCCATTCGGCAGGCGCTGGAGGCGGGGGAGCTTGATAAGCGCCGCCTCGCCAACTACCAAAAGCTGAAGCGGGAGGCCAAGTATGACGGCCTTTCGTCAAGGCAGATTGAAACCGAAAAGCTGGAAGCCATGTTCGCCGAGGTGGGCGGCATGAAAAAAGCCCGTAGTTTTATCAGGGCCAAAGACAAAAGAAAATAACCCGCATCAAATCACCCCGGCCGTCATTAGCCGGGGTGATTTTGCGCCAAAAGAGGAGAACCGCTGCAAAGCGGCTATTTTTTATTATAATCGGCCTTTTTATCGCCCCAGTGGTGCTCCAGCATTGCGCTCAGCCTGCGGATATGCTCCTCCTCATCCAGAATGATGCGCTCGAGCAGCGCGATGACGCATTCGTCATCGATGCAACTGATGATGCTGCGGTAATCGGCGATAGCGGCGTATTCACCTTGAATATCCTTGAGCAGCATCAGCGAGAACTGCTTGCTGCAATCGGCCATATTTCCCCGCCACCACTGTACGCCCTTGCGTGTTGAAACGGCCAGCACCGGGTCGCCCCCCAGCTTGACGATGCATTCCGCCAGCAATTCGAGGTGATGCATCTCCTGAATCGCAATCTCCTCTAAAGCTTCCGCAACGTCGGGGTAACAGCCCTTTAGCTGGATATGGTGGTAAAAATACTGGGCAATGGCGGTAAATTCGCTGACATGGCCTGCATAGGCCTTCTGCAGCAGCGCCGCATAGGCCGGGTTGGGGCAGCGCACCTCCACGGGGGGGTAGGGTATCGGCAGGCTTGACCAATGATGGTGGCTGTGCTCTGAAACGTCCCGCTCTGCATATGTGTGGTGATGGCCATGCGCCGAAGTGTTTTGCTCCGCATATGTATGGGGATATTCGGGTTGTATCGGGGGCGGAGTATACTCGTCGGCGATGGGCGCGTTTTTGAAGTAGTTCCCCGCCATATTTTGCCGGTTAATGTTATAGGTCACATCCATTTATGCCACCTCATTTTCAATTTTCTTTTATAAACTATGATTTTCAGGCCGGATTTGTGAACACAACCGGCCATAAGCTGAATATATTGTACTATTGCCCCTGCCTTGGCGATGCCGCCGTGCCGGGGATGGTTGGCAGGGCAGCGCGCTCTAAACAGCAGGGGAGGAAGGCAGCATGAGGACCGCCAGACGCAGAAACAGCCGCACAAACAAAAAATTGCGCTACCTCAAGCTGGCTGCGGTTTGTGCCGGCCTTTTGGCGCTGTTTTTTGTGACCGACCGCCAGATACGCCCGCTGGTAGAGAAGGCAACCACCTATCAGGCCGGTATCTATGCGTCGCAGGCCATCAACGACGCGGTGCAGCAATGTCTGGCGCAGGGCGATATCGATTACGAGCGTTTGGTCAAGCTGACCCGCAACGCGGCGGGGGACGTTACCTCGGTGCAGACCAACGTGCTGGAAATTAACCGCATCAAAACCGAGATTACCGGGGCGGTGCTGGGCAGCGTTTCACAGCTTCAGAACCAGAATATCCGCATCGCGACAGGCACCCTCAGCGGGTGGCACCTGCTGTATGGCAGGGGGCCTGAGCTTCGCTTTATCATTCGCCCGGCAGGGTTTGTGCAGGCCGATGTGGTCAATGTCTTTGATTCCACCGGTATCAACCAGACGCGGCATCAGATTATGCTGCGCCTTTCAACTCAGGTCACCGCGCTGGTGCCGGGCTTTTCTTCGGTGAGCGAGGTGGCCACCTCGGTGGTGCTGGCAGAAACGGTGATTGTGGGCGCGGTGCCCGAATATTTCACCCGCATCGAAACACCGCAGCAGGAGCTTCCCGGCTTGGTAGCCGACTACGGGGCGGGCAAAAACCTGCCCTGACCCTTCGGTTCCTGCTGCGAACCGCCCCCGAAAACAAGAAAATAATTACTTTTGCCACTTGCATTTTTGCCGCGGTGACGATATAATATAAAGGCGTCTTAAGCAGGCGCGGCAATAAGCGGATGTAGTTTAATGGCAGAACTTCAGCTTCCCAAGCTGATCGCGTGGGTTCGATTCCCATCATCCGCTCCAATATCAGGCGCCATAGCCAAGAGGTAAGGCAGAGGTCTGCAAAACCTTTACTCCCCGGTTCAAATCCGGGTGGCGCCTCCAAATAAAAACACCAGTCTTTTGAGACTGGTGTTTTTATTTGGAGTACGCCTGCGGGCGGGTTATCGGTTCGCTCCGCTCACTTGAAGTACGGACGGGGTAGCTCTCAGCCCGCTATATATCAGAAACCTGCGGCTGTTTTACCTGTGTTTTGTTTCTGCACCGAGAGCTATCCCAGCCTTAAGCCTTGCGCAGGAGGACTGCATGTTTTTTCATATACCGCCAGAAAAGCTGGCCCGCTTCGTTGAGCATATGACTTTTGCTGTAGGCCAGTATCAGCCGGCTTTTTACCGTTTCGTCAAAATCGAGGATGATGTTTTCGGTCTGGGTCTGCTGAACCGCCACCTGTTTCATAAAGATGGCCACCCCCTTGCCCTGCGATACAAGGTGATGGATGGTTTCGGCCGAGCTGCCCTGATAGAGGACTTTAGGTGAAAATCCGGCCTGCTGGCAGGCGTTCAAGCTGTATTCATACAACTGGGTATCCTTGCCCAGCATGATGAAGGGCGACTTTTCAAACGCCTTCAGCGACACCCGCTGCCCCGTCTTATAGAGGGAACCCTTGGGCACCACCAGCGCCAGCTCGTCCTCAAAAAGGGTCATATAGTTCCAGCTGCCCTTATCGGGGTTCACCGACCGCAACAACCCCAGCGGGCAGCTTCCGCTACTCATCAGGTCGGGGATAGCGGCGTTTTGACTCTCATGCACCTGCAGGTCGATGTGTGGGAATTCAGCCAGAAAATCAATCACAAAGTGGGTCAGGCCATAGTACTCCCATATCGGCACCACCGCAAGGCGCAGAACGTTATCGGTGGAGCAGACGTCGCTTAAAAGCTGGTGGTAATGCGCCATAAAATCCGGCGCCTTTTGGTGCAGCCGCTTGCCCGCCTCGGTCAATTGGGCGCTGCGTTTTGAACGGTCAAAGAGGGTGACGCCCAGCTCTTTTTCAAGGCCCTGTATCTGCTTGGATAGGGTGGGCTGGGTCATAAACAGCTCGTCCGCCGCCTTTTGAAAACCGCCCGCATCCACAATTTTGAGAAAGACTTCCAACTGCTTCAGGTTCATAATCTCCCACTCATTCCTTTCTGGAATGAATAGTAGCACAAAACGATTTGATTGTAAAATATTTTTTTTGTATATTAAAAACAAATAAGGCCGATACAGGCCTTTTATAGGGGGAACGCAACGATGAAAATTCAATTGGCTTTTTTTGCATCCAAACGTTATTGGAACGACGATGCCAAGCTTCAGCAGGCATACGGTCGAATGAAGGACGACCTTTCGGGGCTTTCGCAGCAGGCTGCCTTGATACTGGAGGAGGCTGATGTGGAAAACGCGCTGCAGGGCGGCGACTGTTTGGTGGTTGTGCCCATGAGCGGCGCGGTGCAGCGGATGATACTGGCCGCAGCCGGCAGATACCGCACAGTGGTTTTGTACCCCGCCTACATTCAGGGCAATGCGGGCAAAGAGCAGGAAGATGAGATGCTTAAAAATAACGCGGCGCCCACAACCATGGACTGCTGGGCGGTTCTCAGACGCACCCACGAGCATGTATGCATCGCGCTGAATAAAACCGAGCTGGATAAATGTGTCCGGGTGTTCCGCGCTTACAACGCCATGCAGGGCGCAACCCTTCTGCTGATAGGCAACACCGAGCCTTGGGTTATCAGCAACAGCGCAGACCTCACCCAGTATGAAAAGCTGGGGGTTAAAATCCGCCAGATTGAGCAGGAAGAGGTGGCGCAGCTTTACCGCTCGCTTTCCGACGATGCCGGCGCAGAGTACTACAGCTACTTCAAGGGCGATGAAAAAGAAACGGTAGAGCCCACCGACGCCGACGTCAAGGCCTCCTGCCGGATGGCAGCCGCCCTGATACAGATTACCGAGAAGTACAATGCCGACGGCATCGCGCTGGCTTGCTTCAACCTGCTGGCCGAAGGCACCAACTGCTGCCTGGGCGTCAGCTACATGAACGACTGCACCCGCTACATCGCCTCCTGCGAAGGGGATGTGGACAGCGCCGTTACCATGCTTGCCATGAAGCAGCTGGCAAACACCAAGCTGTGGATGGCAAACCCGGGCATCCACCCCGACGGTACCATCAACTTCTCGCACTGCACCGCCCCCCTGAGCATGTATGACAACAAAAAATGTACATACACGCTGCGCAACCACCACGAAAGCGGCATCGGCACCAGCCTTCAGGTGGAGTACCCCGTAGGCAGCAAGGTCACCGCCTGCCGCATCTCGGACAACGCAGAAAAGATGACGGTGCAGACCGGCGTCACACTGACAGGGGAGTACGAGGGGGCTTGCAGAACACAGGTTTATGTGAAGTTTGACGACTTCAACCGCTACCTCGACACCGCGCTGGGCTGCCATCAGGTGTTCGCATTCGAAGACATTGCCGACGAAATGCGTATGCTGGGCAAACAGCTGAAGCTGGAAATTTTATAACATCCGCCTGCCAAAGGCAACCACCCGCCCCGGAAAGCAACCGCTTTCCGGGGCGGGTTAGGGTATCAAAGGATTGATACCCTTCACAAGGGGGACTTCGTGTCCTGCGCAAAACCTGTGGGTTTTGCGTCCAGCTGTCCCCCTCGTGAGCACCCCCAAGCAAAACTGCCCGCTCACCGCGGGCAGTTTTAGCGGTATCGCTCCGGCGGCGCATGTCCGCCTGCGCGATATATTTTGTAAATTTACTCTTTTGACAGTCTGACCCACCCCGGAAAGCAACCGCTTTCCGGGGTGGGTTTTGTTTTGGTGATTGTGCAAACCTTTGCAAGGACAAAGTTATGCAACGTGATAAAATTAACGACAAGCGATTGACAATCTCTCAGGTTGGAGTATATTATATAAAAAACGGCGTTAAACAAACCGATTTCATCTGATTTTTGGTTAATGTTTCCGCAGGTCTCTGCGGTTGTTTTTAGGTCAGCATTGAAAACGTTTGCAAAACCAAGTATGTATCTGTCGATATTTGTTAAAGGCCCGGCCTTTGCGGACGGCAGTGCAGAATAGAGGACCCCTCAAAAAATGAATTTGGAGGAACAATTCATGAAACGTATCGTAAGCCTACTGCTGACAGTATGTCTGGTAGCGATGCTGGCCGCTTGCGGCGGCAATCAGCCCTCTTCCAGCGCACCCGGCGGTGAAAGCTCCGGCACCCCCTCTTCCAGCGCTCCCACAGGCGACATCGTCATCGGTGTGCTGCAGGACATCACCGGCCCCACCTCGACACTGGGCAAGATGGTTGAGGCAGGCGCAACCTGGGGCGTTGAAGAAATCAATGCCAACGGCGGCGTAAACGGCCGCAAAATCCGTCTGGTTACCTACGACACCAAGGGCGACGTGAACGAGGCCATCAACGCCTTTACCCGTGCCGTCACCACCGATAAAGTATCGGCGGTTATCGGACCTCCCGTTGCCAACATCGCTCTGGCCATCGCCCCCATCTCTGAGAACTACAATGTTCCTGTTCTGGGCTTTGCGCTGGACACCAAGTGCCAGCTGAAAGCAGACGGCACCCCCTACAAAAACATGTTTGCCTTCCAGCCCAACGCAAACCAGCAGGGCGCTATCATGGCAAGATACGCTATGAAAAACGGCTTTAAATCCTTCGGCATCATCTACAACGAAGGCAATGCCTACTCCGTTTCTCTGAAAACTCCTTTTGCCGAGGCTGTTACCGCTGAAGGCGGCAAGGTTCTTCAGGAAGTTCCTTACACCGCCAACGACAAAGACTTTAAAACCCTTCTGGCTAAGATTACCGCCGAGAATGTGGACGCTATCTTTGTTCCCAACTACACCCAGGAGCTCATCCTCATTGCCCAGCAGGCTCGCGCCATCGGCTTTGAAGGCGCTCTCATCTGCGGCCTGGATGCCTGCCCCCCCTTCAACAACCTCTTTGGTGAAGACGCCGACAACATCTTCTTCATCAACAACGTGGACGACACCGAGCCCGACCTGCAGGCTATGATTAAGGCTGTTAAAGAGAAGACCGGTATCGACGCCACCAACAAGTTCTTCCTTGGCTATGACGTTGCCAACATCCTGGGCAAAATAGTTGCCGAAGTAGGCGACGACCCCGCCGCCATCCAGAAGGCTGTTGAGCAGGTCAGCAATTACGACGGCCTCACCGGTAGCATCACCATCGACCCCAAAACCCATATGCCCGTTGGTCTTGAAATGGTTATGTTCACCTACGAAGGCACAACTCCCAAGATGCTGGAGCGTTACTCCGCATAAGCTTTGACCGGACCGGGGCCTGACAGTTTTCTTTAGGCCCCGGTTATTCTTTTATCACCTACGATACCTACCAGGAGGAGGGGATTCCCGATGTCGTTACAGATTGCCCTGAACGGATTAGCGCTGGGCTCTGTGTATGCCTTGATATCTACCGGATTCTCAATTATATTCAACGTATTAAAATTTTCTAATTTTTCCCACGGGGCAATGATGACATTCAGCGCCTTTTCGGGCTATTACCTTGCAGCGGCAAGCGGTATGGGCCTTGTTCCCACTGTTTTGGTCGCAATACTAACCGGCGCCGCCGTGGCTCTAATGGGGGAGTTTGTGGCTTTTAGACGCCTTTTAATCAGAGGCACCTCGCCGATCTATTTTTTTGTGTCTTCTATCACCCTCGGTACCCTGCTTGAGGGCCTTGTCACCCTGAAGGTGGGTGCAAACTTCTACAACTATCCCCGCTTTTTTAAATCCGCAACCATCAAACTGGGCTCTCTGGTGGTTTCCACCTCGGACGCTATCATGTTTGTTTGCAGTTTTATTGCACTTGTTCTGCTGGCCTATCTGGTACAGAAAACCAAGATGGGTCGTGCGCTGCGTTCGGTGAGCTTCGACCGTGACACCGCCTCGCTGATGGGGATCGACGTCACCCGGGCCATCCAGTTCGCGTTCATTCTGGCCGGTGCGCTGGCCGGGCTTGCGGGCGTGTTCCTCGGCATCAACTACACCCTTTATCCCACACTGGGCAGCCTGGTTGTAAAAGGCTTTGTCGCCTCGGTCATTGGCGGTCTGGGCAGCCTGCCCGGCGCGGTTATCGGCGCAATGCTGCTGGGCGTGGTTGAAACGCTGCTGACCCATTGGGTCGGCTCGGGCTACACCCCGGTATTTACTTTCCTGATAATGTTGGTCTTTCTGCTGGTGCGTCCTCAGGGCATCTCCGGCTCCAACGTTCAGGAAAAAGCGTAGGGGAGGAGCAAAGCAATGGAACTATATCTATCAATCCTTACGCAGATTTTCATCACCCTCGTTTCGGTCGTAGGGGTATTTGTTCTGACCGGCATGACCGGCATGTTCAGTCTGGGGCAGGCGGCTTTCATGGCCATCGGCGCCTATACATCCGGTCTTTTGGTAATCAAGCTTAACCTCGCGTTTCCCATCGCCTGCGTCATCGCCGTAAGCGTTGCGGTGCTGGTGGGCTACGTTGTGGGCCTGCCCACCGTTCGCCTGCGCCGCGACTACATTTCGCTGGTTACACTGGGCTTCGGCGAAGCGATTACCGCTCTGCTCAACCGTGCAACCCCCATCACCGGCGGCGCCTCCGGCCTCACCGGTATTCCGAAAAAGACAACCCTGCTGCTGGCCTTCCTTTCCACCGTGGTGGTGGTTATGATTGTCGCTTGGTTTAAGACCTCCAAGTATGGCCGCCAATGCATTGCCGCCCGCAGCGACGAGCTGGCCGCCAAGGCCATGGGCATCAATGTGGCGCGCACCAAGATGTTTGCATTTTTACTTTCGGTCAGCGTTACCGCCTACAGCGGCTGCCTGTACGCTTTTTACACCACCTATGTGGACCCCACCATCTTCGGCTGGAAAAAGAGCGCCGACTGGGTTATCATGGTATTCTTCGGCGGTGTTAACAGCCTCACCGGCTCGATACTTTCCACCTTTGTTCTCAGCGGTCTGCCCGAGGTTCTGCGTTCTCTGCTGAACTACCGCAGCATCATCTATGCGGTACTGGTGCTTTTGGTTATCAACTTTAAGCCCTCCGGCCTGCTGGGCGAATGGGAGCTAAGCCCCAGAGGCATCCGCCAGCTGAAGAACAAGCTGACCCAGCGCAAACCATCTGCCGGCAAAGGAGGTAGCAAGTAATGGCTTTGTTGGAAGTAAAGGACATATACAAAAGCTTCGGCGGCGTTAAAGCCATTCAGAGCTTCTCGATTGAGGCGGACAGAGGGCAGATTCACGGCATCATCGGCCCCAACGGCGCCGGCAAAACCACCATCTTTAACGTTATCTCGGGCGTTTATGCCGCCGACAGCGGCAGCGTCGCCCTCGACGGCGTTGACATCAGCAAAATGGAGCAGCACCTGATTACCCGGAAGGGGATGGGGCGCACCTTTCAGAACATTCGTCTGTTTAAGGGCCTGAATGTTCTCGAAAACACCCTTTGCGCCTTTGACCCCACCTCGAAATACGGCCCCTTGGGCGGGCTGCTGCCCATCCCCAAGCGCTTTTCCGAAGAAAAACGCGGCAGAGAAATCTGCGAGCACTACCTCACAATGGTCGGCCTTAAGGACTATATGAAGGAACGGCCCGAGAACCTTGCCTACGGCATGCAGCGCAGGCTGGAGATTGCCCGTGCGCTTACCTGCCAGCCCAAGATACTGCTCTTGGACGAGCCGGCGGCGGGCCTGAACCCCACCGAGGTCGGGGAGCTGACCGAGCTGATTCAGCAGTTGTCGGAGGAAATCGGCTTTGGCATTCTGCTGATTGAGCACCGCCTTGAGCTGGTCATGAGCATCTCTCATACCATTCATGTGCAAAGCTTTGGAAAAACCATCGCTGTGGGCACGCCTGCCGAAGTGCAGCAAAACCCCGAAGTAATTGAAGCTTATCTGGGCAAGGAGGAATAAGGCCATGGCTATGCTGAAAGTAGTTGATTTAAGCGTCAGCTATGGGTATGTAGAGGCGCTGAAGTCTGTGAGCGTTGAGGCCGAGGAAGGCGAGATCTACAGCATCATCGGCTCCAATGGCGCCGGAAAAACCTCTCTGCTGCGCGCGATATCCGGGCTGGTGAAGCCCAAAGCCGGATGTGTGGAGTTCATGGGCGAAAAGCTGCCGGTGAAGCCCCACAAGATTGTACAAAAGGGCATTGTCCATGTACCCGAAGGGCGCAGAACCTTCTCGGGTCTGACCATTCAGGATAACCTGCTGGTGGGCGGCTTTTTGTACCACGGCAAAGACACCGAGAAGGATTTGGAGGAGCAGTACAAGCTTTTCCCCATTCTCTCCGAACGCAAAAACCAGTTTGCGGGTACCCTTTCGGGCGGCGAGCAGCAGATGCTGGCCATTGCCCGGGGAATGATGTCCCGCCCCAAAATCATCCTGCTGGATGAGCCCAGCCTCGGCCTGGCACCCATCATCATCAACCAGATATTCAAGCTGATTGAGCAGATTCGCGAGATGGGCGTCACCGTGTTTCTGGTGGAACAAAACGCCCGCAAGGCGCTTTCCATCTGCGACAAGGCCTGCGTGCTGGAAAACGGCATAATTAGCATCTGCGGCACCGGCAAAGAGCTGCTCAGTTCCGACGTGGTGAAAAAAGCCTATCTGGGTGCCTGACAGGTACAGCATACAATAAAGGATTTGGTGCATTATGATACGTCAATGGAATGAAGAATCCCTCGACCCCCGCACCGCCCTGCGCTATGCCATGGGCGGTACCGAAGAGGACGCCAAGCGCCCGGTCATCGGCCTTGTAAACGCGTGGAACGAGATGAACCCCGGGCATTACGCCCTCAAGGACGTCGTTCAGGAGATGAAGGACGAGATATACAAAGCGGGCGGCCTTGCGCTGGAGCTGCCGGTCAGCGGCATCTGCGACGGCATCTGCTCCAACACCCCCGGCGACCGCTACACCCTTCCGGCACGCGACATGGTTTCGGCCGAGGTCGAAACGGTGGCCGAGCTGAACATGCTGGAAGGCATGGTGATGATGGCCACCTGCGACAAGGTGGTTCCCGGCATGCTGATGGGCGCCATGCGGGTCAATATCCCCACCGTGATGTTCACCGGCGGCTACATGGCCCCCGGCGAGCTGGACGGCCAGATGCTGACCCTGACCCACACCAAGCAGGCCTATGCGGCCTACATCGCAGGCGATATCACACAGGAGCGCTACAAGGCGGTTGTCAGAAACGCCTGCCCCACACCCGGCGCCTGCCCCTTTATGGGCACCGCCAACACCATGTGCGCCACCGCCGAGGTGCTGGGCTTCTCGCCCCACGGCAATGCCAGCGTGCGCAGCCAGACCCCCAAATGGCACGAGATGGCAAGGCTTGCCGCCCGCCGGGTGGTTGAGGCGGTGCGCGAGGTAAAGCGCCCCGTGGATTTTATCAACAAGACCAGCTTTGAGAACGTGGTGCGCTATATGATGGCCACCGGCGGCTCGACCAACAGCCTGCTGCATATTCCTGCCATCGCACGGCAGGCCGGGGTGGATATCACCCCCGAAACCTTTGACGAAATCAGCCGCAAGGTGCCGGTTATCAGCACCATCTATCCCAACCATCCCAGCTACACCATGGCGGATTTCTCCGCCGCGGGCGGTCTGGGCGCGGTGGTGGGCGAGCTTGCCAAAGCGGGGTTGATTGACGCCTCTGCCGACGGCATGTTCGGCACTCTGGCTGAAAATGCCGAGAAAAACCCCAACGCCAACCCCGAGGTCATCCACTCGGCGGCCAACGCCATCAACAAGCAGGGGGGTCTCGCGGTGCTGCACGGCAACATCGGTGCGGACAGCGCCATTGTCAAGTTCAGCGCGGTGGACCCCGCGGCGTGGAAGTTCAGCGGCCCCGCCAGGGTCTATGACTCTCAGGACGACGCATGGAACGCTATTTTGAAGGATGAAATTGTCGCCGGCGACGTGGTGGTCATCCGCTACGAAGGGCCCAAGGGCTCGCCGGGTATGCCTCATATGGAAACCTTCATGGCAGCGGTGTTGGGCAAGGGTCTGGGCAGCGATATCGCTCTGGTCAGCGACGGGCGGTTCTCCGGCGCCACCGGTGGCCTCGCCATCGGGCATGTGAGCCCCGAAGCTTATGAAGGCGGGAACTTGGCATTTATCCAAAATGGTGATATCATCCATATTGACATTGAAGCGCGCAGCCTGACGGTTGAGGTCAGCGACGCGGAGTTTGAGAAACGCCGTGACAACTGGCAGCCGGTACGCAAGCCCGCCACGGGCTGGTTGAAGCTGTATCGTGACAACACCACATCGGCCCACAGAGGCGCCACCGTTTTCTGGGATTAGGGGCTTTCTTAAAACTCCAAACTCTTGGTACATTCTACTGAAACCAGCATCTGCCGCGTTCAAAATGCTCGGAATACATGAAGTATTCCTGCGCTTTTGGCCTTGCAGCTACTTGTTTTCAGCGAATTCCCCGGCGGTTTTTCATTTTCAGAAACGCCCTAAGCCCGTTGGGTAAAATGTCATAAGCGCTTACCAACCTTATACGCATTTTGTCTGGAGGAATCAGCCATGGTCGGATTAAAAGATGTAGCAAAGTATGCTGATGTTTCTGCCAGCACGGTATCCCGTGTACTGGCCGGCAAAAGCTATGTCAGCGATGATACCCGCCAAAAGGTGATGGAGGCGGTGCGGGCGCTGGATTACCGGCCCAACGCGCTGGCCCAAAGCCTGAAGATGGGCACCAGCAACACCATTGCGCTGATGATACCCAGCATTCAGAACTTGATTTTTCCCGACATCACCCGTGGTGTCGAGGACGCCGCCCGCCGTGCGGGGTACACGGTTGTTTTATGCAACACCGACGAAGACGTTGAGGTGGAAAAAAGCTACATCAACATGCTGCGCACCCGGCTGGTTGATGGTTTTATCGTGGCCTCGGCCATGCCCAACACCAAGCACATTATGCAGCTGAGAGAGGCGGGCTTCCCGGTGGTGCTCACCAGCCGCCATTACAACGAAGAGATTGACGCGGTCATCATCGACAACGTGCAGGCGGCCTACAACGCCACCAAATATCTCATCCGCACCGGTCATAAGCGCATCGCCATGGCGTTGGGGCGCATTGAGCTGCCCATCTATGCCCATCGTTTGCAGGGCTACCGCCAGGCGCTGGAGGAAAGCGGGCTGCCTTATGAAGAATCGCTGGTGATACATGAAACCACCGGCACCTCCAGCTTTTACTCACTGACCATGGATATGCTGAAAAAACGGGGCAAGCCCGATGCCATCTTTGCCAGCAGCGACGGCAAGGCCTATGTCATTATGCGGGCTCTGCACGACGCCGGGCTGCGCATCCCTGACGACGTATCGGTGATGGGGATAGACAACGTGGAGATGAGCTCGCTGGTTGAGCCTCCGCTCTCCACCGTGTCGCAGCCGCTCTATGAAATTGGCCGTCTGGCGGCCCAAAAGCTCTTTAAGCAGATAGCCAACAAGGAGCAGACCGGCAAAATGGCCCCGCCCCAGATTGATGTGCTGCCCACAGATTTAATTATTAGGAAGTCGACAAGATGAACCGCATTGGTATTAATCTTTGGAACTGGATTGTTTCTTTGGACGAAGGCTGCATCCCTCTGCTGGAGCATGTGGCCGAACTGGGTTTTACCGCCGTAGAGCTGCCCATGAGCGTGCCCACCCTGCCCAACCTGCAAGAGGTGGCGCAGGCGGCCCGCAGCCTGAACCTTGAAGTGACCCTCTGCGGCAGCATGACGGCAGGCCGGGATATCAGCAACGACGACCAGGCGGTGCGTCAGGTGACCGCTCAGTACCTGCGGGGCTGCATCGACAGCGCCGCAACCCTTGGCGCAAAGGTGCTGGCAGGGCCGCTCTACGCAGGCGGCGGCAAGCGCCACTGGCTGGAGCAGCCCGCCCGCAAGGCCGAATGGGCACTGGCGGTGCAGGGGCTTGCCTCGCTGGCCGACTACGCCGCCGAAAAAGGGGTGCGCCTGGCGCTGGAGCCAATTAACCGATACCGCACCAGCGTGGTCAACACCACCGCGCAGGCCCTTGCCATGGTGGGCGAAATCGGCCGCGAAAACGTGGGCGTCCACTTTGACACCTACCAAAGCTGCATTGAGGATGAAAACGTTTGCAATGCGCTGGAGCAGGTGCTTCAGGCGGGTAAGCTGTTTCATTTTCACGCCTGCGCCAACCACAGAGGAGCCCCCGGAACCGGGCATCTGCCATGGCCGGAAATCCTCGGCCTGCTAAAGAAATATGGCTATCAGGGCCATGTCACCATGGAAACCTTCTGCCCCGGCGCGCTGGATTCCGGCTGGGTGCCTTTGGCCGAAAGTCAGGACGCGCTGGCTCTTACCGGGCTGCATTATTTAAAAGCCCGGCTATAAAACGCCGTTTTGCGCTGTGCCAGAGGCACGGGCAGATGGTGCTGCAAACGTCTGCGGGGCGCTGCCCCACGCCGCCCGGCGGCTGGATAAAAGCCTTTTTGCGCTTTTACCGCAGACCAGTATAACGCATTAGAAAGAGGTGCAACTGTCGTGTCCGCACATGAGAAATTCAGTTTTGACAGTTTAGAAAAACTTCAGGCCAAAATTAAGGAGCTGGAGGTTGACATCAACCTCTCAGAAGACCTTTCGCCGCTGCACAAGCCGGTGAAGGTGGGCAACAAAACTGCCCCCAACGCCTTTGCCGTTCTGCCGATGGAAGGCTGCGACTCCGAGCCGGACGGCTCGCCCTCCGAGCTGGTGGAGCGCCGTTATCTGCGCTTTGCCTCCGGCGGGGCCGGGCTGCTCTGGTGGGAAGCCTGCGCCGTGGTCAACGAGGGCCGCGCCAACGCCCTGCAGATGATGCTGACCAAAGATAACGCCGGCAGTTTTGAGGCGCTGGTGAAAAAGAGCAACGCCGCTGCCGCTGCAAGCATGGGGGAGGGCCACCGCCCAGTCAACGTGCTTCAGCTCACCCACTCGGGGCGTTACTCCCGCCCGGTGGGCCACAAGGCTGCGCCCATCGTTCCCCAGCACGACCCCATCCTCGACCCCCGGGTCGGCCTTGACCCCAACGCGCCGGTGGTGACCGACGAATACCTCGACAGCCTGCAGGAAGCCTATGTCACCTCCGCCGTTTTGGCCAAAGAGGTGGGCTTTGACGGGGTGGATATCAAAAGCTGCCACCGTTACCTGCTCAGCGAGCTGCTGGCCAGCCATACCCGCGAGGGCAAATATGGCGGCAGCTTTGAAAACCGCAGCCGCTTCCTGCTTGAAACCATCCGCAAGGTGCGGGCCGCTGTGGGGGATGATTTCATCATCTCCAGCCGCTTCAACGTCTTTGACGCCCACCCGTACCCCTACGGCTTCGGCGTGGACAAAGAGGATTTCTGGAAGTTTGACCCCACCGAGCCGATGGAGCTTGTGCGCCTGATGTGCGAAAGCGGGGTAGACCTGCTGAGCAACTCGGCGGGCAACCCCTACTATATCTATCCGCAGGTGACCCGTCCCTTCGACCTTTCCAGCATGGGCATCCCCACCCCCGACGAGCACCCGCTGGAGAGCATCGCCCGCCTGTTCAGCTTTACCCGCATGATTCAAAAAGCGGCGGGTGACGTGCCGGTGGTCGGCAACGGCTATACCTGGCTGCGCCAGTTCACCCCCGAGGCGGGGGCGGCCAATCTGGCCGACGGCAGCTGCTCCTTTGTGGGTCTGGGCCGCAGCAGCTTTGCCTACCCCGAAGCACCCAGGGATGTGCTGCAGGGTACCGGCATGTCGTATAACAAATGCTGCACCACCTGCTCCAAATGCACACAGATTATGCGCGACCATGGCCGCACCGGTTGTGTCATCCGCGACGCCAAGGTTTATGCTCCCCTTTATAAAGAGGCCAGAGAGGACGCCATCGCCAGAGAAGAGGCGGCCAAGAAGGCATAAAACTGTTTCCAGGGTGTTTCTAAAAATGGAAAACCGCCGGAAAATTCGCTGAAAATAAGCAGATGCAAGGCAAAAAGCGCAGGAATACTTCATGTATTCCGAGTATTTTTAACACAGCAGATGCTGTTTTCAGTAGAATTTGCCGAGAGTTTGGAGTTTTTAGAAAGCCCCCAATCAGCAAGGAGGCTGCTTATGAGTTTCGAAACCCGGGTGGGACGTGTATGCGCCCCGCAAGAAGTTGACTTTATAACAAGGGTACTGCCCGACCCGGCCCCCGGCGAGGTTATCGTCAGAATCAAGGCCAGCGCCATCTGCGGCAGCGACCTGCATATCTATAAGGGCAAGCACCCCTCGGTTTCGCTGCCCGCCACCATCGGGCACGAGTTTGCGGGCGATGTAGCCGCTATAGGCCCGGGGGTAACGCAGGTATCGGTGGGCGACCGGGTCACGGTAGAGCCCTGCATTGTCTGCGGCCACTGCGACGCCTGCCGCCACGGCGAATACGGCTACTGCGAATCCATCAGCTTCCTCTACCGCAACGGCGACGGCTCTATGGCCGATTATATTAAGGTGCGCGCCGAAAGCATCTTCAAGCTGCCCGACCACCTGAGCTATGAGGCCGGGGCGCTCATTGAGCCGTTGGCTGTGGCCACACACGCAGTGCGCCGCGCAGACATCAGGTTGGGTGAAAAGGTGCTGGTCATCGGCGCCGGGGCCATCGGCACACTGGTGGCGGCTCTCTGCCGGATATCCGGCGCGGGCGAGGTTGTGGTGGTGGATTATTCCCCGGCACGCCTTAAGCTGGCCAAGGAGATGGGCGCCACCCGCACCGTCAACCCCGGCGAGGGCGAAAAGCTGGAGGATGTGGTCAAGGAGCTCACCGGCGGCACCGGCATGGATAAAACCATCGAGTGCGTCGGGCGCGAATCCACCTTCATCCAGGCCATCGAGAGCCTGCGGCGCAACGGCCTTGCCACCATCGTGGGTATCTTTGAAGAGCCGATGATTACCATCAACGCCATGCGCTTTATCAACCACGAAATCCGCGTACAGGGCGCGCAGGGCTATTGTTGGGATTTCCCCATCGCCCTGCAGATGACCAGAGAGATTAACCTTGAAAAGCTGATTACCCATACCTTCCCCCTCGAGCAGCTAAAAACAGCTCTGGATACCTGCTTTGACCGTGAAGCCGGCAGCATGAAAGTCATTATTAAGCCCTAGTCTTATCCGGAAATTTGTTCTTTCCGCTGTTTCTGAGCATGTCCCAGACAGCCCAATATCACATCCGGCACCGACCGGTAAACTGGAGAGAGAATAGCCCAATGAAACAAACAGCTATCGTAACAGGCGGCAGCCGCGGCATCGGCCTTGCTGTTGCAAAACAACTTGCGCAGGACGGCTTCAATGTGGTTGTCACTGCCCGCAGCCCCATCGAGCAGAGCAAGGAAGGGCTGGCGCAGCTTGCCGCCATCACGCCGGACTATATGTATATCCAAAGCGATATTGCAAGCAAAGAGGACCGCGCCCGCATCGTCGAAGAAACGGTAAAACGCTTCGGCGGCGTGCATGTGCTGGTGAATAACGCCGGCGTCGCCCCCCTCGAGCGTAAAGACCTGCTGGAGATGACCGAGGAAAGCTTTGACCGGGTCATCGGCATTAACACCAAGGGCACCCTGTTTATGTCGCAGCTGGTGGCAAACCAGATGCTGAAGCAGGAGGTCGCCGGCAAAAAACGCGGCACCATCATCAATATTTCCTCCTGTTCGGCGGTGGTTTCTTCGGTAAACCGCGGCGAATACTGCGTTTCCAAGGCGGGCATCGCCATGCTTACCACCCTCTTTGCCGACCGTCTGGCCGCCGAAGGCATCTTTGTACATGAGATACGCCCCGGCGTTATCGCAACCGATATGACCAGTGGCGTGCAGGAAAAATACAACAAGCTTTTTGCCGAAGGCACCTTCCCGCTGGCCCGTTGGGGGCAGCCCGAGGATATCGCCCATGCTGTTTCGGCCTTCGCGGGCGAAAGCTTCCTCTACACCACCGGCAACTATGTGGATGTAGACGGCGGCTTTCACATCCGGCGGCTGTAAGTATTCACGGGAGGTACCCGGAACCCTCCCAACCTTCCGCACTGTCCTATGCAGACGGTGGTTTTTGACACAAGCTCCCTCCTCTGTCTTCGACGGGGGAGGGAGTAAAAAATAATATGAATTAGAACGGAGAATAGGTATGACCAACTCTCACATCACCGTGGGTAAGCATGCTATCCCGGTTCACTCGCTGAACACCGTGGTAGTGGGCTCAGGGGCGGCCGGTTTCAGCGCGGCCGACCGGCTCTGGCAGTATGGCCAGACCGATATCGCTCTGGTAACCGAGCATATCAATGCGGGTACCTCACGCAACACCGGCAGCGATAAGCAGACCTACTACAAGCTGACCCTCTCGGGCGGCGACCCCGACAGCGTGGTTGAGATGGCCCGCACCCTCTTTGAGGGCCAGTGCATGGACGGCGACAACGCCCTGTGCGAAGCGGCCCTCTCGGCGCAAGGCTTCTTAAGGCTGGTGGAGGCGGGAGTGCCTTTCCCCCGCAACCGCTACGGCGAGTTCATCGGCTATAAAACCGACCACGACCCCCGCCGCCGGGCCACAAGCGTCGGGCCTTATACCTCCCGGCGAATGACCGAATGCCTCGAGGCCGAGGTGAAGCGCAAGGCAGTGCAGATTTTTGACCGTCTGCAGGTGGTGCGCATCCTCAGCGATGGCGAAAAGGTGAAGGGGCTGCTGTGCCTGCGCCTTGACGCCGCCGAGGGGGAGGAGCGCTTTGTGGCCTTCCACTGCGAAAACGTGGTGTGGGCCACCGGCGGCCCCGCGGGCATGTATGCCGACAGCGTATACCCCAACGGCCACTACGGCTCCACCGGGCTGGCTCTCGAGGCAGGCGCCAAGGGGCAGAACCTCACCGAGTGGCAGTACGGCCTTGCCTCGGTAAAGCCCCGGTGGAACGTTTCGGGCACCTACATGCAGGTACTGCCTCGGTTTGTTTCCACCGATGAAAGCGGCGGCGACCAGCGCGAGTTTCTCTTCGATTTCTTCACCGACAAGGCCGACGCCCTGAGCAAGGTGTTCTTCAAGGGCTACCAGTGGCCCTTTGACGTGCGCAAGGTGAAAGACGGCTCCTCGATTGTGGATATTCTGGTCTACATCGAAGCCGCCAAAGGCCGCCGCGTCTTTCTGGATTTCCGCAGCAACCCTCTGGGTGAGGATGTGGATTTCAGCGCCCTCACCCCCGAAGCCCGGGAATATCTCGAAAAAGCGGGGGCCTGCTTTGGCACCCCCATCCAGCGGCTGCTGCATATGAACAAGCCCGCTGTGGATTTTTACCGGGATAGAAAGGTCGATCTGGAAACCGGGATGCTGGAGATTGCCCTCTGCGCCCAGCACAACAACGGCGGCATCGCGGTTGACTGCTGGTGGCACAGCAGCCTTGAGGGGCTGTTTGCCGTGGGCGAGGCGGCGGGCAGCCACGGGGTTTACCGCCCCGGCGGCAGCGCGCTCAATTCGGGGCAGGTGGGCGCTATCCGCTGCGCCCAGTATATCGCTGCCGTGCGCAAGGGTGAGCCCGCCCAAACCCCCGCGTGGGGCGAGGCGGTGCAGGCCCAGTTGGCCGATGCTGTTGCGCTGGCTGATGTGCAGGGCAGCGGAGCCACACAGGATATTCGCGAGGTGTACCGCGGTGCGGCTGTGCGCATGAGCCGCTTCGGCGCGGCGATACGCAACGCAGACGAGATTACCAAAGCGGCGGCGGCAGCCCACGCAGAGCTTGCGGCGCTTGAAAAGCTGGCGGCGGCGGCCGGCCCGGGCGGCCTGCCATGGGTCTACCGCCTGCGGGATATGCTCATCAGCCAGATTGTCTATCTCGGCGCTATGGAGGACTATATCGCCCAGGGCGGCGCCAGCAGGGGCAGCGCCCTTTACAGCGATCCCAAGGGGGAGAAGCCCTATGCCCAACTGCCCGAAATCTTTGCCTTTATGTTGGATGACGGCAGCCGGGGCAAGCTGGTGCAGCAGGCCGCGTGGAATGCCGGGCAGTGCGAATATAACTGGCGGCAGGTGCGGCCCATTCCCGAGGACGACGACTTCTTTGAGAACGTCTGGCGCTCCTACCGCGAAAACGGGAATATCTATTAACACGCATATTGCTTCCCCCGCTGTCGCAGGCAGGGGAGGGCCATACTCCCAGGCAGGGTGGGGCGGCCGGTAAC
>JAEWWW010000114.1 GCA_023396215.1 Bacillota bacterium
TTGCGCCGCCCCACCACCGGAATACGGCTATCTTTTAAAGGTTATTTCAGCAAGGCGTTGATGTCGTCCTGCGCCTTTTTGATGGTCGCGTTGGGGTCGGCATTGTTGGAGATGATGGCGTCACGCATATCGATGAGCACCTGGTCAACCTGCAGGCCGTTGGGGCCGGGCCAGCTGGTCCATGCCACGGCGTTGCCAAAGGTGTTGATGGCGGGCTGTATCAGCGCGTTTTCGGCCAGATAGGTCTTCAGCTTTTCAGAGTTTTCAACCGCGGTTTTGGTGGTGGGCAGATACCCGGTCCCCAGCACCCATTCGGTCATGCTCTCATCCTCATACAGGAACTTCATGAATTCCCAGCTGGCGCGGATTTTATCCTCCTCGCCGGCTACGCAGACCAGCATGTTACCGCCCACACAGAGGGAGTAATGGTCGCCCGAGGTGGGGTAAGCCGCGGTGCGCAGGTCGAACTTGCAGCTTTCCTGCATGTAGGCAGATTTCCCTACCGTTGCAATCAGCATACCGATTTTGCCCGAGGCGAATGCGCCCAGCGCTTCTTCGGAGCCGATATTGGTGCAGGCGCCGGTTTTAAAGCCGTTTTGCCATGTGGTAAAAACATCCACCACCTGAGGGGTGTAGAAGGTAGCGACCGGCTTGCCGTCCTTAATCTCGTACATCTCTGCGCCGGTGCTGAGCATCAGCGGGTTGAGCGCGTAGGTGTTGGCGATGACCTCGATATAAAAGCCTTCGTTGCCGGTTTTGTCTTTAATCTGCTGGCCGGCCGCGATGGCCTCTTTCAGGGTTCTCGGGGGGTTATCAGGGTCAAGACCCGCCTGCTTAAAGAGATCGGCGTTGATAAACATCACCGGAGTGGAGGTAGCATAGGGCAGACCCAGCATGACGCCCTGTGCCGAGATGGACAGGTCACGGATGTTGTCCAGCAACTTGGACTCCAGGAAGCCTGCGTCCTGAGGGGCGTACTTTTCGATAATTTCGATCGGGCTGGTGAACTGGGGGAAGTTCTCCGCAAAGTAGTTGAGATAGTTCCACCCCACCTGCACAACACCGGGGTACTCGCTGATGGCCAGTGCCGCCTGCAGGTTTTCTGCTACGCCCTGATAGGCGTTTGAGGTGAACTTGCCGATAACCGTAATGTTTTTGCCGTTGGTCTGGTTAAACTTTTCGATTAACCTTTCCACCGCCGGGCCGCCCTGGGTTTCACTGTTGATGTGCCAATACTCGATGGTGGTGGCGGGCCATTCCTGTGCCGAACTGCCGTTGCCGCCACCGCTTGGGGTACCACTGGGGGCTGGTGCCGAACTGCCGCCACAAGCGGCCAGACCAAGTACCAAAGCGATGCAGATTGTCAGTGCCAGTAACTTCTTTGTTCCTCTCATACTCTCATCCCCTATTATTAATAAATTAGGCCAAATATTACTTATAACATTTAGCCTCCTCCGCCAATAATATCACACAATTTTTGAACTAAGTCAATGCTTTATGTGTTTTTCTCTATAAACAACAAGCCAAACTCAAGATATTTACGTTTTTTATAATTTTATTAGTAATATTATTATGTTAAAATAATTTATAAAGCTTAATATGTTACTAATTACACTTGACTTTTATTACTAAATTTCATTATAATATTCTTAATGACAGAACAGCCAAAGGACAGGGGTGATAACGTGCCAAAAAGCAAGGTGACCATGATCGATATCGCCCGGCAGACCGGGGTGTCACAGTCTACCGTTTCACTGATACTGAGCGGAAAGGAGAGTCACTCTTTTTCTCCCGAAACCGTTCGGCGGGTAAAAGCCGTCGCCGACCAGCTTGGCTACCAAAAAAGATGGGCCGGGCCGGCGGAAAAAAGAACCATTATGGTTTTATCGGTCAACTACTCCAACCCTTATTATTGCGAGCTGCTGCAGGGCATCGAGGCGGAAGCGGCGGATAAAAACTATAATGTGATTTCCTGCAATACTCACCGCAACCCCCGGCAGGAGAGCCAATATCTTGAGATGGCGCTTTCGATGAAGCTTTGGGGCATCATCGTTCTTTTTCAGCCCCAGCAGACCGAGCTGTTTGGCGAGGTGGTGCGCAAAATCCCGGCGGTCTGCATCTGTGACCGCGAGGACGCACCGGCCGTCGACATCATCGAGATGAACAACGTGACCTCGGGCAGGCTGCTGATTGATTACCTCTACTCGCTGGGGCATCAAAAAATCGCGCTTATCACCAGCTCTCTGGGCGAAAATAAGGGCCGCTTCGCCCGCATGGACGGGCTTCGGCTGCAGATGGAGCGCCTTGGGCTGAAGGAAAATTTCAGCGTCATTATGGACGAGGGCGGGCACGCCACTGAGATACGGGATTTCTACAGCGATTACCACATCGGCTACCGGCTGATGCAGGATGAGGCCCTATACAAAAGCGGCACCACCGCCTTTGTATGCACCAACGACATGGTGGCCTTCGGGGCAATGGACGCCATTCTGGAGCGCGGCTACCGCATCCCGGAGGATTTCTCCCTCTGCGGATTCGATAATCTGCTCTACGCCCAGTTCTCCCCTGTTTCGCTCACCAGCGTCGACCACGGCCTGCTGGTCAAGGGCAAAAGCGCCTTTGAGCTGCTGCTGCGCAAGGTGGAAGCCCTGGAGGCCAACGGCAGCGGTATCATTCAATCGGATATTTTCAGGATTGAGTTTTTACCCAAGCTGATCATCCGCGACAGCACCGGGCCCGCATCCCCCTTGACGGCGGCAGGCAAGCCGCCCAAAAGCGCGGCGCCCAAAACGGTGATAAACCCCCACAGCGGATGGCTGAAATAAGCGGATATACTTTGAGGGCAGGCCTTTGGGCCTGCCCTTAGTTTGTTTTTTCTACTGTTATTATTCGAGAGCGTAGCTGGGTTATCGATGTGGCGGTTTTAGCGGCTGCTGACTGTTTTTCTGCTTATAAAAAGGCTTTGCCTGCTGCTGTTAAAAAAATATTCATAATTGAGAAAAAAATATGAATACTAATATCAAATCTTATCGATTGAGGTATTAAAGATGGAAGAAAGAAGAGAAGGCCGCTCCGGCATTGGGCAATGGCTGGGCAAGACGGCAATCACCATGGTGGTGCTGTTTGTGGTGTCCTTTTTAACGCCCGGTTTTTCTATTCGGGGGCTATGGTCCTTTTTTGTGGCGGCGGTGGTCATCAGCCTGCTGGATTACCTTGCCGAACGCGTGATGGGGGTAGACGCCTCCCCCTTTGGGCGGGGCATTAAGGGCTTTGTCATTGCGGCGCTGATTTTATATCTGGCCCAGTTTGTTGTGCCGGATATGCGGGTCACCCTCCTTGGCGCCGGGCTGGGGGCTTTGGCCATCGGCATTATCGACGGCATCTTTCCCGGCCGGGTTATGTGACCGCCCTTACCCGCGCATAAAAAAGAAAGTCCACGGCGCAGCCGTGGACTTTCTTTTTTATGCCTTTATACCAGCCTGCGGATGAGGTCTTCGGGTTCACCCGCGAGAAAATGAATGGGGGGTATCTCTATCATGGTGTAGCAGCCGGGAGTCTGCTTTACGACCGCCCGGGCCGAGGAAACCAAAATCTGGCCGGTGAGGGCCGGGTTGTTGATGCTCATCTGGAACTCAATGCGCTGGTTGGCGGTAACGCCCGAAACGCCCTTTCGCAGCAGATGCACCCCGTGGCCCACATCTTTGAGCTGGGCCACATCCTCCACCTGAAACACATGGGTTTCGTCATGCACAAAGTAGGCGTCCTCTTTAATCGCCTTGCTGACCTGTGCAAAGTCGGCCCCCGGCTCCAGCGAAACATAGACCATGCGCCTGTGAATGCCGGTGCCCAGCGGGATGGTCATCGACAAAGCGTCTTTGACCCCTGCCTTGGAGCGAACCGCCACGGTGTGACCCATGCTCATGCCGGGGCCGAAGTTGGTGTAGGTGATGCCCCGGGGCATCATCGCCTCGGCCAGGGCGCGGATAACCGAGTCGCTGCCGGGGTCCCATCCGGCGGCTGTGACCGCCGCGCAGCCGTGGGCCTTTGCGGCGGCATCCAGCCGGGCGCGCAGCTCCACAATAGAAGAATGGATGTCGTAGCTATCCACGGTGCAGATGCCCCGCTGAAGCAGTGCCTCGGCAATATCGGGCACGGCGCGGCTGGGCGAGCAGAGGATGGCTACGTCAACCCCTTCCAACTGGTCGGGGGTTGTGACGGTGCGCACCCCCTCAACGGTCTGGCTTCGGCTGACCACACAGACCAGCTCCATATCCCCGCTCTGCCGGACTGCTTCCAGTACCGCTTTTCCGATATTCCCAAACCCAACAATCGCAACCTTTATCACTGGCTTTGCCTCCTATAGCTTCAAAGATGATTGCGGCCACACCGCTTCAAAAGCCCGCCCTTTCGGCGCAGAACCGATGCGCGAAGCCTGATTGCACAGGCCCAAAAACCGCTGTACCTATGATACTATATTTTAGGGTGAAAAAAAAGTGCGGCCCTGCATTTGCAGAGAGCAGGAACAGCGCGGCCAATAGAACAAGAGCAGTCAGGTGGTGATGCCTTTCGCCTGCCGCGCTCTCAACCCATTAAACTCCTTCTTTACCATCAGCATGGTCCACACAACGATGACGGTATCAATGGCCAGCGAGCCGTAATATACGCCGCCCACGCCGATGAACCGGGGCAGAAGCAGCATCACCGGGATGTAAAACACAAACTGCCTTGCCATGCCAATAATCATGGCGGGCTTGCCCTTATCCACCGAGGGGAAGAGGGTCATCGCCATAAAGATGAAGGAAAGGGCCGGCAAAATTGCCATATATGCCCGGAAGTGCAGGAACTGCGTGCCGGTGAACACCTGCTCTTTCAGCATCATGCCAAGGATAGAGCCGGGGACGACAAGGGAAACGACCCAGAAAGGAATGGTGAGCAAAAGCGCGGCGGCGGCAAAAACCTTGTAAGCGCGGATGACCCGATCATACTGCTTTGCGCCGTAGTTGATGCCGATAACCGGCTGCAGGGCGCGCATCAGGCCAAAAATGGGGGTGAGCAGGAACTGGAATACCCGGTAAATTACGCCGTAGAAGGCGATATCGGCCGTTGTGCCATACCGGGCAAGGGCGTTAAAGACCACCACGCCCTGAATGAGGTTCATAATGCTCATCATAAGGGAGGACATTCCCAGCCGCACAACAGAGGCCGTAATCTTTTTATCCCCCCTCAGCGAAAACAACCTGCTCTGGAAGGTCGCCTTCCCCCTGCCGAAATAAATCCAGCCCATGAGGGTGTAGGCAAGCATCCCCACATTGGTGCCCCAGGCCGCGCCTGCCACGCCCATGTCAAAGATGCCCATGAAGATGTAGTTGCAGACGGCATTGACCACAAGACCCACGCCCATCATCCAGGCCGCGGTCTTCATCCGGCCCTCGGCGCGGATAATCATGTTGCCCGCGAGGCCGTAAATCCAGAAGAAAGCGCCCACGGTGCAGAGCCTGAAATAGGTGACGCCGTAGGCCAATGCCTCGCCGGTTCCGCCCATCATGGCAATCAGCGGCTGCGCAAAGGCAAGGGCAAAAACCGTATAGATGGCGGTGCAGAGGATAGACAGGCGGTTGACCACCCCCAACAGCCGCTCCTGGGTGTCATAATCCTTTGCGCCCAGCGCGATGCTCAGCACGGAGCCCGCGCCCACGCCGATGAGCGAACCCAGGGCCGTGGTTATTTGGGAGAGGGGGTAGGCAAGCGATACCCCGGCGAGGGCGGTATCGTTCACAAACTGCCCTACAAAGATGGCGTCCAGCACGGTGTTGAAGCCGTAGAGCACCATGGCGACAACGGCGGGCCATGAAAGCTGGGCCATCACCTTCCACAGGCCCCCGGTGAGTATAAATTGCTTTTGTCCTTCTTTATCTGTAATGGCGTTGTTCATTTTCATGCTCCTTTTCTGCTCCAGCCGCGGCTGTTTTCCCGGGCGGTTACAAAGTTGCGGTAGATGCCGCCTTCCTCCATCAGTTCCTCGTGGGTACCCTGCTGGGCAATGCCTCCCGCTGCGATGACCAGTATCTGGTCGGCGTGACGGATGGTATTGAGCCGGTGGGCGATGACCAGCAGGGTTTTGCCCTTGCAAAGCTCGCTGATGGCCTGCTGGATGTAGCTTTCGTTGTCTGCGTCCACGCTGGCGGTGGCTTCGTCCAGAATGACGATAGGGGCGTCCTTTAAGATACAGCGGGCGATGGAAATGCGCTGCTGCTCGCCGCCGGAAAGGCTGGCTCCGCCCTCGCCCACCACCGTATCAAAGCCCTCGGGCAGCGCCATGATAAAGTCGTAGCACCGCGCCTTTTTTGCCGCGTCGATCACCTCTTGACGGCCGGCCCCGGGCCTGCCCATGCTGATGTTGTTGTAGACGGTATCCTGAAACAGGTAGACCCGCTGAAACACCATGCTGATATGGTTCATCAGCTCGCTGAGTGGGAGGTCGCGGATATCCTGCCCCCGCACCAAAATCCGCCCGGATTTCACATCCCAGAAGCGGGCCAGCAGGCTTGCAATGGTGGATTTTCCCCCACCCGAGGGGCCGACCAGCGCCAGCATCTGGTTTCTGCCCAGCTCAAAGGAAACATCCCGCAGCACATCCTGTTCCCCGTAGGCAAAGCTGACCTTCTCAAACTGCACCTCGGGGGCGTCGCTCTGTGCGGGGATCGTGTTTCTGCCCATATCCGGCAGCTCCCGCTCCAGAAACACCTCCTCGATGCGGTCCATGCAGCTGTTCATCACCGTCAGCCGCGCGCTTTGGCCATACAGCGCCTTGAGGGGGCCAAACAGGTCGAACACAAAGAGCATAATGCCCACCAGATAGGTGACGTCCAGCATATTTTTGAAGTAGAGCAGCACAGAAAGGCCGATGATAAGAACTGTGCCGAGGCCGTAAATCAGGTTGAGCCCCCGCTGCCACGGCGTGTGGTTCTCCTCGAAATCGAGGCTGGCGCGGCAGGTTTCCTCAAAGCTGCCTGTGAGGGCTTTGGATTTTTCACCCAGCAGGTTATAGGTCTTGATGATGCCAATGCCCTCGGTAAAATCCAGCACCGACTCGGTCAGCTGCTCCAGCTGCTCCTGCCGGATGGAGGAATCCTCCAGCGCCTCCCGCTTCAGCCCCCGGGCCAACAGCAGAATGAGCAGCAGCACGCACAGGCCCGCCAGTCCCAGCCACGGGCTGAAGAAAAAGAGGAACACCAGCAAAATTCCCTGTGAGAAGATGTAGCTCATCATATCGGCCAGCACATTCATGCAGTTTTCCTCGATGAACACCATATCGGTGGAAAGCACCGAGCTGATTTTGCCGATGTTGCCCTCGGTGAAATAGCCCATGGGCATTTTGCGCAGATGCGCGCCCAGCTCCATGCGCTTATCGGCAAAGAGCAGAAAGCCCGCCGCCGACTGCAGCCGGTCGGAGATGTTGTGGAACAGCATCTGCAGCAGCAGGAGGACAACCAGCGCAATGCCAATCTGCAGGCAGATGGCCGGGGTGGCCGTGCCGTGATAGAAGGCGGCAAGGGCGAAAAACGCAAGGCCGATGGGGGCGTTTTTCAGCAGCCCTTTCAAAAAGGAGAACACAAAGGCCAGAGCGATTCTGCCCCTGTATTTCCCCGATGCGTTGAAGATGCGCCGCATTAATGCCGTCATGCTCTTTCTCCCCCTTTCGCTGTGCTGACCTTCCATTGCGCGCTGCCCTCGGCGGCCTGCCATAGCTTTTGATAAGCCGGGCAGCCTGCCAGCAGCTCAGCGTGGGTTCCGGCGGCGGCCAGATTGCCCCCGTCCAGCACGCAGATTTGATCGGCGCCTGTGATGGAGTGCAGCCGATGGGCGATGACGATGACCGTCTTGCCCCGTATCACCTGCGCGATGGCCTCGTTCATTTTTTCCTCATTCTCGGGGTCCATAAAGGCGGTGGCTTCGTCCAGCACCACGATGGGCGCGTCTTTCAGGATGGCCCGGGCCAGCGAGATGCGCTGCCGTTCGCCGCCGGATAGCTGCTTGCCGCCGTCCCCCGCCATAGTGTGGATGCCTTTTTCCAGCCGGGCCAGGAACTCGCCGCACTGGGCTTTTTCAGCCGCTGCCAGCACCTGCTGGTCGGTGGCCTCCGGCCTGCCCAGACGGATGTTTTCCAGCAGGCTGATGTTAAAGAGAAACTGCTCCTGCGCCACATAGGAGATTTGTTGGTTGAGGGCCTGCAGGCTCATCTCCCGGATATCCTGCCCGCCGATTTTGACGGCGCCGCCGGTGACATCGTAGAAATGCACCAGCAGCCGGGCCAGCGTGCTCTTGCCGCTGCCCGATTCACCCACCAGCGCAGTCAGGCTGCCCTCGGGGATATCCAGCGTAATGCCATGCAGCACCTCGGTCTCCTGATAGGCAAAATGTACGTCCTCAAACCGCAGATCATGGTTTTTGCCGGTAAAGGTCGCTATCGACTGGGTGAGGGGCGTTTCGTCCATCATCTTCTCCAGATTGGAAACGGCATAGTCAATCCGCGCCATGGTGGGCATAAAGCTCATCACCCGCAGCAGGGGCGCGCTGATGCCGAAGGACATGCAGAGCGCCAGCGCCAGATTGGGCAGCGTGGAGTAGCCCTGCAGGACAAAGTAGGCCCCCACCGGCAGCACAAAGAGGGCCACGCAGGGCACAAGGCTGTTGTAAATCGCCATCCAGGGCCAGCAGACCTTATACCACGCCAGCGTGAAATCCCGATAGTCTTTGATGTCGGTTTCATACCGGTGGTAGGATTCCCCATCCCGGTTGAACACCTTGATGACCTCCATGCCGTTAATGTACTCCACAATGGTGCGGTTCATCTTCTGGGCCGACGCATAGTAAGCGCCCATTTTGCTCATGCCGCTTTGGTACATCATCATCATGGCAAGGGCGCCCAGCGGCAGCGAGGCCAGCGCCAGCAGCGCCATGCGCCAATCGGCCAGAAACATGCCGAGGAAAACCATCACCGGGATAGCCACGTTGGAAATCCCCTCGGGTATGGCGTGGGCCAGCGGCAGCTCGATGGTTTCGATGTCATCGATGAACATCTTCTTGATGGCACCCACCCCTTTCGCCTGAATGACGCCCAGCGGCAGGCCCTCCATCTTGCCCTGCAGCGAGATGCGCAGGTTTTTCAGCGTGTTGTACGCCGCATTGTGCGAAAGCGAGAGCCCCCAGATGTAGAACACCGCGTACAGCACCGTGCAAACCGCAATGGCGGCGATGCGCCACGCGATATACCCCGCCGTGACCGGCTCGCGCAGCAGCAGCGGCCGGATGATTTGGTAGATGAACCAAAAGGGCAGCACCTGCATGACCATACCGGTCAGCATGGCGGCGATGGCCGCATAGGTGGTCCTTCGGTGTTCACCGGCATATCCCAGTACCTTTTTGAACAAAACAAACCCCTCCTTCGAGAAACACCATGAGTTAGGTATGGCTAACCTTTGGATGAATAAAAAGCCCGGCAATGCGGGAAGTGAAGCCCCCTATTGTTAGCCCCGGCTAACCTTAAGGCCAAAGCAAATCCCCTTTTCTTAAGGGGATTTTATCCGGCTGTTTCAAACCCCAACACCCGGTTCCAGTTGAACAGGCCGCAGATAAGGGCGCTGTGGGCCTCCATCTGCTCCCATGTATAGCCGTGGATAAACGGCTCGTAAACGGTGGTCCAGAATGCCGAAAGCAGGATGTGCATCTCCTCCATGGAAATATACGTGCGGGCCAGCCCCCGCCTGTGGGCCTCAAGAAAATATTCGTGGCTCTTGGCGGTCATATTTTCTACAAAATCGTGCTGAAAGTTGGAATACCGGGTGCCACCCGCGCCGGAGAGCAGCAGCACGAAGCCGTCGTAATACCCATAGAGAAACCGAAACCATTCCAGCATGCTGTCCCCCATCTCCCATGCCTTAATCAGCATATCGTCCGAGAGAGCAGACGCTGAAACAGCGCTCCGCTTTTCCACCAAATCATCCAGCGCCGCAACCGTGTCGGCCACCACGGCGTGGAACAGGTCTTCTTTACCCTTGTACCGCTTGTAGAGGGCGCCGGTGGTGACGCCGGCATCCTCACAGATTGCTTTCAGGGAGGCTTTTTCAAACCCGCAGGCGAGAAACTCCTTTTTTGCGCTCTCGATGATGCGCGGGTCGATGGAACGATCCGGTTTGGACATCTGGTATCTCACCTCCCGCATGGTTTAGTAATCGGCATACCGATAATCTAGTTATCAGTTTAGCAGGCAATTTGCAGGCTGTCAAGATGTGGGAACGATTTTGTTGGTATTTTAACAAAAATGCGGCAACCCCTGTTGCACAAGGCATCGCCCCCTACCCGGCAAGATGGTAAAGCAGGTAAAATGGGCAGGCAGCAAAAGCAAAAGGCCCGCGGAGCGGTTGGAGCAACCACTCTGCGGGACTTACTTGTAGCGCGCTGATAAAGAAACATCGCTGTGAGCTTTGTGTAGTTCACAGCGACGTACTCCAATGCTATTTCCAAAGATGTGAAGCGTTTGCACGCCGCCACAGGCGGCGAACCGCAAAAAGTTGGTAGGGCGCCGGTCAGCGTGAAAAGCGCGCGTTTACAAGCGCTTAGCTGACAAGCCCGTGACTTTTTGCGGAAGAGGAGCCGCAACGAAACGGAGGAGCGGTGGCTTTTCA
>JAEWWW010000030.1 GCA_023396215.1 Bacillota bacterium
TTGGGGTGCGCCCAACGGGCCTCACCACGGTCATCTCTGCGGTTTTGCGCACACCGTCTATGTTTGTGCGCACCGTTTCGCTATATACACCTTCGGCAGCCTTTATGCCATCTACCTGTGCCAAAGCTTCCACATCTTCCTGTGTCAGTCCCAGTGTGGATAAGATTTGTATATCAAAGAGATTCTGCTCATCAAAAAACGAATCCGCCGAGTAATACATATCCAAACAAGCCGCATACAAGCCTGTCAGCATCCCCACACCCAATGCTGTAATGATGACGATGGATAAAAAACGCCTCCAGCCTTTTTTTATAGACCGGCGAATATCTTTGCTATAAGCTTTACTCATATACCCCTACCACTCAATCTGCGCAATGGGGACAGGCTGTTTATTTTCCGTAGCCTTTACAACTCTGCCGTTTTTAAAATGAATGACCTGGTCGGCCATAGGTGCCAAGGCAGAGTTATGGGTAATAATAAGTACGGTCATTTTTTCTCGGCGGCAGGTATCCTGCAAAAGCTGGAGGATTTGCTTTCCGGTATTGTAGTCCAGTGCGCCGGTAGGTTCATCACATAATAGAAGCTTGGGTCTTTTTGCAATGGCGCGTGCAATAGAGACACGCTGCTGCTCCCCTCCCGAAAGCTGGGCAGGAAAATTGTTTTTACGCTCGGAAAGCCCCACCTTATCCAGCGTTTCTGATGCATCGAGGCTGCTCTTGCGAATCTGTGCTGCCAGTTCCACGTTTTCCAGCGCCGTTAGGTTTGGCACCAGATTATAAAACTGAAATACGAAACCGATGTCGGCGCGGCGATAGCCCACAAGCTGCTTGTGGTTGTATTTTGAAATATTTTCGCCATCCACCGTTACATCGCCTGATGTTACGGTATCCATACCGCCCAATATATTGAGTGCTGTGGTTTTACCTGCACCCGAAGCACCTAAGATAATAGCCAGCTCGCCTTCTTGCACCGAAAAACTTGCATCGTCCAGCGCCCGAAGCGCTACCCCTTTGGAAGCGTATTCCTTGATAACATGTTTGAATTCAATATATGCCACCAGGTCTTCTCCTTTTATACCCATAATAGAAGGCAGAGGATGGCAATGCTCCACATTTTTGCAGCTGCTTGACTTTCTCCTGCCTGTTATTTATTATAATAACACGGTGTTGTTTTCTCAACCAACAGATGTTTATGGTGCGTTGTGTTTTAAACAGATTGCCGCTTAAGTGTTGCTTTTAAAACAAAAGCATCAAAACCTGTTTTTGGAAGGTGGAATAATGGCATGAAAGAATTGAAATTGGACAGAAAGACACGTTATACCCGCATGGTGCTGCAGGATAGCCTGCTGGAACTTATGAAGGAAAAATCTATTAATAAAATAACAATTAAAGAGCTGTGTGAACGGGCAGATATAAACCGTTCAACCTTTTACTCTCATTACACCGATCAATACGACCTTCTTCATAAAATTGAGGAGGAGACCCTGTTATGGGCCAGGGATGCCATTGCTGCCGTTGTCAGCAAAACCGACAAGCAGGAGGCTATGAAGGTGCTCGAGGAAATTTGCCAGTACTTTGTGGATAACAGCAGGCATTTGCAGGTTTTAATGAGTGAACAGGGGGATATTGGTTTCCAGAAGCAGTTATTCACACTTATATACCAGCAATGTGGTATCAACCCTCTGGTGGTTAGTGACGGCAGTGCAGACAGGAAAGAGCTTTACTTGATATTCGCAGTCAACGGAAGCGTTGGACTTATACAGCACTGGTTAAAAAATGGCTTGAAATCGGCTGAAGAAATGGCTGAGATTATATACAGTTTAGCTCTCCCCGTTAGATATTGAGCAATAAATTGCAAGAAACAGGTGAATGTTAAAAAGAACTCCTGCCCGGCAGTGCCAAGGCAGGAGTTCTTTTATTTTGCATTATCTCTTTTTGTATAGGATATGCTTAATAGATATATTATAAAGATTAAGCGAAGTAAGATAATGTTGTTTTCATAATGTAATCATCCAACTCACTTATTCTTCACTAACAAATAGCGTACCGGTATCACGGCATAGATACTGAACAGCCGTCCGACCGGTCATCAGCGCAACAGGAAGACCACCGGGTGGCATCATACGATGCCCCGCAAAGTATACGCCGGATAACCCCTTGATGGCAGCCGGATAGCTCTTCATCTTCATGCCTGGCGTCATTTCAGTCATCCAGGAACCTTTCCAGTTGCTGCAGTAGCGTTCGTAGGTTAACGGCGTTGCAACATCGCAGACTTCTACCTGCCCTTGGGTTTCGGGAAGCAACTCGGACAATGACTCTGTCACCACCTGGGCCAGCTTATGTTTTTCATCCATATATCTGTTTTCTTCTTTTGCTTTTTTCCAGAAATCGTAGGTGTCACCGTCTAAGATAGTGGTAATAGCGGTTTTTCCTTCAGGGGAATAAGCCGGGTCAGACGCATAGTTGTTGACACTCAGGTATTCATATTTTTGTTCCGCCAAGAAAATGGGCTGCCGAAGCTTGAAAACAAGACCCTTCTGATATTTCTTTAAGTCAGCCTTTATGCCGAGCGATATAAAGGTCGCCATCGTGGGTTCGGTTACTGCATGCATCTCCTCCAGCCAGGGTGCTTTTGGCGGAGTGTCAAACAGGTGGTCGATTGACATGGTATCGGCCGTGATAATCACGGCGTCAGCAGGCATGCTTTTGCCGCCCGCCATCACACCAACCGCTTTGTTGTTTTCAACGATAACGCGGTCGCCCCTTGTGCTTAAAAGAAGCTTACCGCCCAGCGACTGAAAGGTATCGACAATTCGACTGACAAATGGCAAGGAACCTCCTTCGGGGAAGCCGCCGTCACCCCGGGCAAGAGTACCCATTGTAAAAAACAGTGGCACCACGCCAGTCTTTTCACTTGTTGAGGCATAAAGCATTTCACGTAGCCCTTCATGGGTGAATCTGCCGACATATTCATCCCTGGAGATTTTAGAAAAGGAGCTCATGATTCTCATAGCTGAAATGGCGCTAATAAGCAGAGAAATTGGCGGATGAGTCTTCTTTGTCACTTTGACCCCCCGCAGGTCGGTGATGGGCATCGCAAGGTTCTTTACTTTGCGAATGTTGTTACATAGCTCTTTTATCTCTTTTGCATCTGCGGGAGACAGTGCAATCAAGTGTTTTTCTGTGGTATCGACATCCCTGTACCAACGAATAGGCGTACCTTGGTAGTCATATTCGATGAATGGCTCAGAACAGTGGATTTGTACACTGTCGTTCAGCGCCCCCACCGTGCGCCACATCTTATGAATGGGTTCTTTTTTATCGGAACCCGTCAGCCAGTGCATACCGCCCTCGAACAGATAACCGCTCCGCTTCCATGATGTACAGTTCCCACCCGCTATGCTATGGCTTTCCAAAACGGTAACATCAAACCCGCACCTTAACGCATACACACCTGCGCTAAGCCCCGCAATGCCGCCTCCTATGACGATAACTTTCCTTTTCATGGGAATCCTCCTTCTAATAATTACATGCAATTAATTTAAACCGTGTAACAGGAGATAGGGTATAATTGTGCCTGGAAGTTATTTGCACTTCATTAGCATATAGTTTTAAACATAATATGGCCCTAACTGGGATTCCCATTATTGCTGGAATACTTATTCCAAGGAACTTCAAATTACTTAATCAACAGATAAACATAATCTGATTAAAGTATAGCATAGAGCTTCCATATATTTCTATCTGTTGCCACAACCAAATGCAACAAAAATGCTGCTATTATATGAAGCAGCACCACTCAACTTTACTATGCAACAAAACTGAAGAGCATCATCTTTATTTCAACATTGACAGGATGGCCATCGGGATATAGCGAAAAGCAGGCTGACTTTCACACAAGGAGTCGGCCTGCTCTATAAATTTCAAGTTATCGACTTTGGGTTATGCTCATAATGGGCTGTTTGGCAATCACTATAATTATCTTGCCATTTATTAACGTGATTAAAACGAAATAATAGTTGTTTGAATTGATAAACTCTCATGTCTGCAATAGAAGAAATCATGCGGACACTTTTATTTTTGGACGAAAGCAATGGGATCAAGCTGTCGGCACAAGAGGTAATTACCGAGGACGGCAGGGAGGTTAAAAGGATTAGCTTGTCAATCATGGGCATGGACGGCTTGCTGGAAGAATGGTACGAAAAACAAAAAGCCCTCCAAAAAGGAGGCCTGCGCAGGAAGAATATTACGAGTGGAAGATAAATTGGCGGCCGTAGTATTTCTATTTTTGTTTACACGGATACGGTTTTTTTATGTCTGTCATGTCCAATAGATAATCAATACTGGTATTAAAATAGACAGACAGTTTCTTGAGAACTTCGATTGGAATATTGATTTTCTCTAACTCGTAATCGAAATAGGTTGTTTGTGCTATGTTCAATATTTCCGCCATTTGTTTTTGGCTTAAGTCTTTATCTTCACGCAAATCTCTTATACGCTGATGCATTTTATCACCTCAATATAATTAAATCATAACGTAAATACCGTTATTGATTTCTAACGGTATTTACGTTATAATGTGCATTGAGGTGAAGATTATGCCAGACTACCAAAAGATGTATCATGTACTATTTAATAAAATCACAGGCGTTATTGGCGAGTTGCAGTCCGTACAGCGGCAGACAGAGGAGTTGTGCATAGTCGGCGAGGAGCAAGTCATTGAGCTAAACGTTCCGGGAAATGAAAAAGAGGACAGCGTTTCCACTATCCCACCAAAATAATTCTGTTATCAAAATGTTATCACAACACAAAGCAAAAGACCACAAACCCGCATAAGCGCTGGGTTTGTGGTCTTGGTTTTTGTCTAAAATACTACTCCCACTCTATGGTAGCCGGGGGCTTGGAGGTAATATCGTACACAATGCGGTTGATGTGACGCACCTCGTTGACAATGCGGTTGGAGATTTTCTCCAGCAGGTCGTAGGGGATGCGGGCCCAGTCGGCGGTCATAAAGTCGGTGGTGGTGACGCCGCGCAGCGCCAAAGTGTAGTCGTAGGTGCGCTCGTCGCCCATCACGCCCACCGAACGCATGTCGGTCAGCACCGCAAAGTACTGGTGCACGTCGCGGGCAATACCGGCGGCGGCAATCTCTTCACGGAAGATGGCGTCGGCGTCGCGCAGGATATCCAGCTTTTCGCGGGTGATTTCGCCGATGATCCGGATGCCCAGCCCCGGGCCGGGGAATGGCTGGCGCCAAACCAGATATTCGGGCAGGCCCAGCGTCAAACCAAGCTGGCGAACCTCGTCCTTAAAGAGCAGCCGCAGCGGCTCGATGATGTCCTTGAAATCCACATGGTCGGGCAGGCCGCCCACGTTGTGGTGGCTCTTGATGACGGCAGCGTCGCCGGTGCCGGATTCTATTACGTCGGGGTAGATGGTGCCCTGGGCCAGGAAATCCACCTTGCCCAGCTTTTTGGCCTCATCCTCAAACACGCGGATAAACTCTTCGCCGATGGCTTTGCGCTTGGCTTCGGGGTCGGTCACCCCTGCCAGCCGCCCAAGGAAACGGTCGGCGGCGTTGACCCGGATGAAGTTCATACCGCTGTTGGCAAAGGCCTGCTCCACCTCGTTGCCTTCATTTTTGCGCATCAGGCCGTGGTCTACAAAGATGCAGGTCAGTTGACTGCCCACCGCTTTGGAAAGCAGCGCGGCCACCACCGAGCTGTCTACGCCGCCCGAGAGGGCCAGCAGCACTTTGCCGTCTCCTACCTGTTTACGCACTGCCTCGATGGCGGTTTCAGCGTAGTCCTGCATTGTCCAGTCGCCGGCGGCGCCGCAAACCTCATAGAGGAAGTTGCGCAGCATGGCGATACCGTTTTGAGTATGCTGTACCTCGGGGTGCAGCTGCAGACCGTAAAGGCGCTTCGCCGGGTTTTGTATGGCAGCCGCGGGGCAAGCGGCGGTGTGAGCCGCTGCGGTAAAGCCCTCGGGCAGCTGCTCCACATAGTCGGTATGGCTCATCCATGCGACGCCCTGCCGGGGCAGACCCTTGAACAGAATGCAATCGGTGTTATAAAAGGTTTCGGTGCGGCCATATTCCCGGTTGTCGGGCGAAACCACCTTGCCGCCCAGGCCGTGGGCCATCAACTGCTGGCCGTAGCAGATGCCCAAAACAGGAATGCCCAGTTCATAGAGGGCTTTATCCACCTGCGGCGCTTCTTTTCCATAAACACTGCTGGGCCCGCCGGTAAAAATAATGCCGATGGGGGCCTTTTTCTTAATCTCCTCCAACGGCAGCTTGTAGGGGTGAACCTCACAGTAAACGCCGCATTCCCGTACGCGGCGGGCAATCAGCTGGTTGTACTGACCGCCAAAATCCAGAACCAATACCATTTGATGTGACATAGATGCGCTTCCCCGTCTTTCATGAATTTACTTCACTATTTTGCCATTTCTCCTGAAAAAATGCAAGAGGAAAGCCTTTCCCCTGCCCGCGTTTTTTGGGGCCGCGCCGCACCGGCCTGCTTGCGGGATGGATAAAACCGCCAAGGCCGCAAAAAATATCTTTATCACAGGCGGCGGGGCGGCGGGCGGCCGCACATGCCGCAGCATCAGGATGAAAGGCAAAAAATCTACCGGGAGGCAGCAGAATGAAAAGAGTTGTTTGCGCCCTTTTGGGGCTTGTTTTGGTGGCCGTTATGGCGCTGGCGGTGGTGGCCGAGCCGTTTCTGCCGGTTTTTGGCAGCCGCAGCCCGCTAACCGAGCAGCGTTATACCGTGGCCCTCTCTCGGGGGCAGAGCCCCTCCTTTGCCCCCGACGAGCTGGAGCGGCGGCTGGGGCTGTTTTCCGAGAACCTGCGGGCGGTGACCTTCACCCGCCTGCCCGAGCCCGCCGACGGCATTCTGATGCTGGCGGGCAAACAGGTTGAGCCCTATGTGCGCATCCCCCGGCAGCAGTTGGAAAAGCTGGTCTTTTTGCCCTCGGGCAGCGGCGAAGCCAGCTTTACGCTGCTGCCCGACGCCGACCAGGCGGTGGCGGCCACGCTGGCCTACACCATGCAGGCGGCCCCCAACAGCCCGCCGACCGTGAAAGGGGCCTCCTATGAAACGCTGCAGGGGGTGCGCCGCTACGGGCGGCTGGTTGCCTCCGACCCTGACGGCGACCGGCTGAGCTACCGCCTTGTAACCCCGCCCAAAAAGGGGCAGGTGACCATCGTGGGCGACGCCTTTATCTACACCCCGCTGCCCGGCGCCAAGGGCAAGGATAGGTTCGCCTTTTGCGTACAGGATGAGCGCGGCAACCTTTCGCCGGTGGGGGCGGTGAATATCCAGATTGAAAAGCTGGCTCAAAGCCCCTATTTCACCGACCTGCAGGGCAGCCGCTACGAATACGCCGCGGTCAAGCTTGCCGAGGCGGGGGTGCTCAGCGGCGAACGCTTTGGCGGCAGCAGGCTCTTTTACCCCGAGCGCAAGGTTACCGGGGGCGAGCTGGTGGTAATGGTGCTGGCGGCCGCGGGGCTGGATAGCAACCTTGCCCCCTGCATCAACACCGGGCTGGAAAACGACGGGGAAATCCCCCTGTGGCTCAAGCCCTACCTGAACCGCGCCCGGGAGGCGGGGGTAATCACCGGCGCCTCCTTTGACCCGGCGGCGGTGCCAAAGCGCAGCGAGGCGGTGGAGCTTATCTGCCGCGCCGCGGGGGTAAAGCCGCCCCAGCGCCTCAACCTGCGCCTGCGGGATGTGGGCGAGATTCCCACCGGCGCGCTGCCCGCCTATATGGCGCTGGCCGAGGAAGGCCTGCTGGAGCATTACGACGGGTACAGCACCCCTGCCGCCCCGCTGGACAGGGGCTATGCCGCCGGGCTGCTGTGGGGGCTGTACAGCCGCCATTCATAACAAAATGCAATAAAAGGGCTAAAAAATCTTAAATTTTCTATTGACAAACTATGAACATCGGTGGTAATATTTCCATCAGTGTGCTTACACATATATTGTGAAAAGGAGAGATAAAAATGGCCCAATCTCATGAAAAAGTCATTGGCTATCTGCCCGATGAAACGCCCTCTGCGGGAAAACTGGTTCTATTTGCACTTCAGCAAATCCTGGTTATGTTCCCCGCCACTGTGACGGTAGCACTGCTTACCGGGTTCCACATCTCGACCACCATCTTTGCCAGTGGATTTGCCACCCTTTGCTTCCTCTTTATTACCAAAGGTAAGATACCTCTCTATTACGGTTCCAGCTTTTCTTATATCGCTGCCGTTTGCGGTATCACCGGTGTCAGCTTCGGTCAGATTGCTCCCGATGCTCTTATCTCTCAGGCACAATTCGGTATCATTTGTTCGGGTCTTGTTTCAATCGCGGCGGGCCTGATTGTTAGCCGTTTCGGTATGGAATCGATTGAAAAGGTGCTTCCTCCTTCGGTGACCGGCTCTATCGCGATTGTAATCGGTATTTCTCTTGCCTCGGTGGCCATGACCAGCGCCGCCAATTATGATGCTTCAACAGGTCTTGCCAGTAACAATGCTTGGGTAGCTGCCCTCGTAACGTTGCTGGCAACAATTATGTTCTCGGTCTATCTGAAAGGGGTGCTGGGTCAGCTGCCCATCCTCTTCGGTATTCTCGTGGGCTATATCATCAGTATCCCCTTGGGGCTGGTGGATTTCTCCACCATCTGGACCGGCACGCTGGTGGAAATGCCCCACTTCACCCTGCCCACCCCCAGCTGGATGGCGGTTGCGGCCATTATGCCCATTGCCATCGCCACCATCCCTGAATCCACCGCACATATCTTCCAGCTGGATATCTACATCAACGACCTTGCCAAAAAGAAGGGCAAAAAGGAATATAAGATAGCCGAGCTGCTGGGGCTTAACCTCATCGGCGACGGCATCGGCGATATCGTGGCTTCGCTCTTCGGCGGCCCCGGCGGCACCAACTACGGCGAAAACATCTCCACCATGGCCATCACCAAGAACTTTTCCAGCAAGGTGCTGGGGGCGGCGGCTGTGATGGCAATGGGCCTTTCCTTTGTGCAGCCCCTTTCCAACGTCATCAACTCGGTGCCTGGCGCGGTTATCAACGGCGCCTGCATCTTCCTCTTCGGCGTCATCGGCGCACAGGGCATCGCCATCATGATTAACAAAAAGGTCGACCTCTTCGACGCGAAAAATCTGGCGGTTATCGCCGTGATTTTGGTGGTAGGTCTGGGCGGCCATTACGGCTTCCCCAACAGCATGATCCCCTTCTTTGGCACCCAGCTGCCCGCCATTGCCACCGCTGCCATGTGCGGCATCGGGCTGAACCTGCTGCTCTCCATCGGCGGAAAGAGCAAGGCTTAACCGCAAGGCTGGCTGCATAAGACTGGTTTTGCCAGTTAAATAAACCCACCTGAAACGGCGGCGTCTGTATGAGGTTCATACAGACGCCGCCTTATGATTCATTGATAATATATAGGCAAGGCCGGCACGGGCGGATAATATCCGCCCCTACAGAGGTTTCAGGAATATGCAGGGCAGCAGCGCATAAGGTGGCATAAAATAGTCTGCTCGATAAGGTCGCCGGGCCATCAACACAATGTAGGGGCGGCTATCAGCCGCCCGCGTAATTTGTGCAGAAAGAATGGGAGGATTCCTATTCCCCTCCTCGGAGGGGCGTTACCTGCGGTGAGATGGTTGTCGGCGGGCGACCGAAGGTCGCCCCTACGGGGAGTTCGAAGGGGGTATTGCGGGCCGACGGCGATAGCGAACCTCCGACAGGGGGCATCGGCCCCTACAGCATTCAGCGTCGAAACAGCGGGCGGATGCCATCCGCCCCTACGGGGGCATGGTATCAGGCTCCCCGCCGTCCTCAGCGGCAGAGCGCCGGGTCGATGTGGCTGGGGTCATACAGCACCCTTGCGTGGTTGCTGAGCAGATGCCGCTCCTCCACAACATTGCCGGTTTCTTTCTCCACGGTGGAGCGCCACACCTCGTTGTTGCGGTAGTACTCCCCCTGCTCCTGCGAAAAGAAATGCTCCTTTTCATACACATGGTAGCTGTGGGGCAGCGCGCTGTCGCAGAGCAGCTGCCCGCAAAGGTGGGTATCGTCGGTATGTATCAGCAGCTGGAAGGTGTGGGGGGTATTGTTGGTCAACTGGTAGTCGAGGTAGTTGTACAGCACCGAGGTGCCGGTGCCGAAGGGCACCTGCCGCCCAAAATCGGGGAACATATCCACATCGTTGTGGTGATGGTGCTCGGTGATATCCAGCGGGCTGTGCAGCGCCATCCAGTGTATCAGGTTGGTCATCTGGCACATGCCGCCCCCCACCCCCTGGGATACCTGCCCCGAACGGATAATCAGCCCCTCCAGATACCCCTTTCTGGCGGTGCAGTTGCCCACCAGCCGCCAAAAGGAGAAGGTCTCACCCGGGCGTATCAAAATGCCGTTTATCTTGGGCGCGGCCAGCGCCAGATTGGTCGCCTTGTTGCTCTGCAGCCGGGCGTCCACCTGCCCCAGTGTACGCCGGATAAGGGATTTATGGCTATACACCCGTACCGGCAGCTGCCGGGCGGCAAAGGCGGAGGCGTAACGCTTGCCCGAAAGCAGTTGGACAAGGTGACGCTTGATAATTTCCTTATGGGTGGATATCTGATAGGTCAGCGGGCTGATTTCACAAAAGAGCCGTCTTGCCATGAGGGCACCTTCCTTTCGTTCCCCACTAGGATACCCTTTGGGGGCAAGCGATGTCAAATGATTTGTTTCTTTTGGGCGGCGGTGCTATAATCTGACTGAAGCATTGCCTTATTTCTGGAGGCCTGTATGAGGGCGGAGGCAGGGGCCTGTAAACCTGCGCTTGCCGCCACCCGCGGGCAGCGTTGCCATGGCGCCCCCAAAGCCTAGGGCGTTTCTGAAAATGGAAAACCGCCGGAAAATTCGCTGAAAACAAGCGGATGTAAGGCAAAAAGCACAGGAATACTTCATGTATTCCGAGCATTTTTAACGCAGCAAACGCTGGTTTCAGTAGAATTTGCCAAGAGTTTGGAGTTTTCAGAAAGCCCTTAGCCACAATAAAGGAGTATTACACCATGAAACAGATATTCATTCTATGCGTCGCCCTGAGCCTGCTGTTAGGCGCCTGCGCCCCGCCTGCCGGGGTTACGCCCCCGGCCCCGGAGCAGGAGGCGGAAAGCAGCGCCTCATCCGGCGAGGGCGAGGGGGAAGCCTGCGCCAACAACATCTCGCTGCTGCTGTTTGAGGAGTATATCCGCCCTTACGAGATGTGGGTCGGGTCTTACCCCTATGCAGAGGGCGGCGCCTCACAAATCCCCGCCCCTTATCTGGCGGCGGCGACGCTGGATATCCTGACCCGCCGCATCAACCTGCTGCCCTATGTGAAGTCGGGCGAGGTGCTCTACCCCGGCGTCGATCAGCCCGCACGCTGGCTCGAGCTGCCGATGGCGCTGGTGGATGAGGCGGTTGTGACCCTCTTCGGCGCGCGGGCCTACCACTTTTCGCCCTACCCCGACATGCTGGTGTCGGCCAATGAAACCGAGCAGATTTATTACTGGAATACCACCCCCAAAACCCAGCCGATGCTGGATACCCAAATCTACTGGGCCGAGGTGAAGGCCGACGGCTCGGTGGAGATTATCTGCACCCGCAGCGCGGGGGGCGAGGCTTTTAACCGGGTCAGCTATCTCTTTTCCCCGGTGGATGTAACCCGCCTTTCGCCCGGGCTGCAGGAGCTTTTCGCCATCAACGACCTGCCCTACACCCTGCGGTCGGTCACCCCAATCTTTGACCAGCCATGGCAGCAGGAGGGTGAAACGGCCGTTGCCATTACCACCCCGCAGCAGCTGGCGCTGCTGGGCCTCGGGGTGCGCGCCGGAGATAAAACCCATATTGCCAAAAGCTTTGTGCTGAAAAACGACCTCGATATGAGCGGGGTGGATTTTACCCCCATCGGCTACTATGACCACAACATGGGGGACCCCATCTACCAGTATTTTTCTTCCTCCTTTGAGGGGGGCGGCCACACCGTCAGCAACCTGAAAGTGGCGGGCGGACACAGCATTGGGATGTTCGGCGCCGTCGGCCCCTTGGGCCGGGTGAGCAACCTGCACCTGAAAAACCTTTCGGTCACCGGCAAAGAAAACGTGGGCGGCCTTGCGGGCTACTGCGAGGGCAGACTGGTTGACTGCACCGTGCAAGGGCAGGTCACCGGCGACCAGGAGGTCGGCGGGCTGGTGGGCATCCTGCGCAAGCAGGGGCAGGTGCAGCGGTGCGGGGCCGATGTAGAGGTGACCGCCAACTATGAGGCGGGGGGCCTTGTGGGCATGGTTCATGAGGCCGTCGTGACCAACAGCTACGCCAAAGGGGTGCTGCACGCGGTCAAACGTCCTCTCGCCCCGGGCGAGCCCGAGCCGGTGGGAGACCCTGTTTATCAGGACGGCCACCTGCCCCGGTATTTTGGCGGCTTTGCGGCTTCTAACTACGGGACGGTAGATAGCTGCTATGCCGATGTGGATATCAAAACCCATGCCACCGCCTTTTTGGTGGGCAACTTTTTGGGGTATAACAGCAGCAGCCTTTTCTACTGCTTTTACAATCTGGACGCCGGCGGGCAGTTCAAGGGGGTCAGCGAGCCTTACTCCGGGGTGGAGCATGCCGATGTCACCGGCTTGCCCCGTGAGCAGTACCGTCAGGCTCTGGAGGAGATGCTGAATGCGCCGCCTGCTATGAAGGGATAAATGAACGCCGACTGAAACGAAAGACCGCCGCCCTGCCACGGGGCGGCGGTCTTTCGGGTTTGAGGGTGGTATATGGATGGTTAGAATGGCTGTATTATCATGCGCCTATCCAATGAGCTTCTCCCGCATATAGAGCAGTATCTTCTTTTCGCGGCGGGATACCTGCACCTGGGTCATGCCCAATATCTCGGCGGTTTGGGTTTGGGTTTTGTTGCTGAAGTAACGCAGCACAATCAGCTTGCGGTCCTCCTCGGCAAGCTGGCCCACAACCTGCCCCAGCGAAATCAGGTCGGAAAGCAGCTCCTCGGGCGAAGGGGTGGGCAGGTCTATCTGGCCGCCGCCCTCTTCGTCGCTTTCGGTGAGCGAGAGCGGCGGGGTGCTGGCCCCCAGCGCTTCCACCACCTCGGATTGGTCGATATC